>NZ_JAPYKO010000048.1:0-21941 GCF_037179585.1 Mesorhizobium argentiipisi (SeqCode) | reverse complement strand
CCGGCTCGGTCAAGCCGCACAAGAAGTTCGTGGCCGAAGCCTACATCCTGACCAAGGACGAGGGCGGCCGTCACACGCCGTTCTTCACCAACTACCGTCCGCAGTTCTACTTCCGCACGACGGACGTCACCGGCATCGTGACGCTGCCGGCCGGCACCGAGATGGTGATGCCCGGCGACAACATCACCGTCGACGTCGAGCTGATCGTGCCGATCGCGATGGAAGAGAAGCTGCGCTTCGCCATCCGTGAAGGCGGCCGCACCGTCGGTGCCGGCATCGTCGTCACCATCAAGGAATAATCGAGCCGGTACTTGCCGGTTCGGCAGGAAAGGGCGGTCTTCGGGCCGCCCTTTTTCTTTGGCAGCAGTATTGGGCCGACCTGTTCAATTCTGTTGCAAGCACCGTCACCGCAACTAGTATGGGTTGTACCGAGGGGCTTGCCAGACGTGGTTTCAACATTCCGTTCAAAGACCATGCGGTGTTGGCGCGGCCTGCTTCGGCTGGGATTGGCCGCTGCCGCAGGGCTGGCCGCCCTCAGCGCCGCCGCGAAAGAGACATCTCCGGACTACGGTCCGGCGATGCGCTTCGTCGTCGTGCGCAGCAGCGCGCCGGGCTGCGAACCGAACTGCCCGGAATGGATTTCTGCCGAAGGCACGATCGAGGCCGGCACGCCGGCGCTGCTGAAACGCCTCCTGAAGACGCTCGGCGGGCGACAATTGCCGATCGTCGTCAATTCTCCCGGCGGCAATGTCGATGCCGCGCTGCAGCTTGGCCGCATGCTCCGCAAGAACAAGCTCGATATCGCGGTCGGCATCACGGAGTTTTCCGGCTGCTCGCCGGGGGCGAAGAATTGCCGGGACAATGACGGCAAGGACCAGCCCTATTCCGGCGTCGCTTATGACAGCGGCGCCATGTGCAATTCGGCCTGTCCGCTGATGTTTGCCGGCGGCATCCGCCGCGTGGTCGGCGAGTGGGCCTATCTCGGCGTCCATCAGATCACCACCACCTATCAGCGCGAGAAGCTGCTCTACCGAACGACCTATCGGATCGTGAACGGCAAGAAGAAGATCGTCAGCACCAGGGTCGTCAGTCGCAAGAATGCCGGCAGCTACAAGACCTATGAGATGAGCAAGGCAGTCGAGAAGCGGCTGTCGGCCTATCTGAAGGAAATGGGTGTCGAACAGGGCGTGCTCAGCGTGATGAAAGCGACGCCTGCCAGCGACATCAGGCAGATCGAGCCCGAGGACATGGTGGAGATGAAGCTCGTCACCAGCCTGGATTCGCTCGATTTGCTGACCGAGAGAACCATCTGCCAGCGCCAACCGGCGCCGGCGAATTGTCGCGAGGTCCCCACGAACGGCGCGCCGGCCACGGTCGCAGCCGTCGAAACCGGGCCTTCACCTATTGCTCCTGTTTCCGCGCCGCAGGCCAACGAACAGGAAATGCGCTTCGTCCTTGTTCGGGGCAGCAATCCGCTTTGCAATCCCGATTGTCCGGAATGGATTTCAGCGGAAGGCAGGATCGCGGCAGACACCGCCGACAAGTTGCGCCAGCTGCTCGATACGATCCGGGAGCGCCGGTTGCCCATTATCGTCGACTCGCCGGGTGGAGATGTGCAGGCTGCGCTTGCCGCAGGCCGGCTGATCCGCGAGCGCCGGTTGGATGTCGCGATCGCGCGAACGGACTTTCTCGATTGCGATCCGGGCGAAGTGGGGTGCGTCGCACCCGACGGTCTCCATACCGGCCTCACCATCGATGCAGGCGCCGAATGCGATGCGGCTTGCGCAGTGATGATCGCCGGCGGCGTCCGGCGTTTGGTCGGCGCCAATACGCATTTCCTGGTGCATTCCATGGGCATGGAAGACAAAGTCAGGGCGTATCTTGACGAGATGGCGGTCGGCTCAGGCTTTTTCGTCGCCATGCAGTCGGCCGAATATGCCAAGCACAGGGAACTCAGCCGGGACGAACTGAAGACATTCGGACTGACGACCGGGCCGCAATCGGTGGACGCGCTGACCGGCGCCACCATTTGCAGATCCGCGCCCAGGCCGGACAATTGCCGCGTTCGTCCGGCCGCCGATGCCGAGGCGAAGGCGCCGGCGAAGCTCTAGCTGCGACTGGCCATCGAGGCAGGTTGAGCGGGGCAGGGCGCTGCCGCTATCTTGCTTTATGCACAGGGAGGAGCGGCGATGAGCGAGGACATCCCGACTTTGTACGAATGGGCCGGCCGCAGCGAGGCGTTGAACCGGCTGACACGGACCTTTTACGACAAGGTGGCGGCGGATCCGATCGTCGGTCCGGTGTTCGAGCACATGTCTCCGGATCACCCGGCGCATGTCGCCGCCTTCATCGGCGAAGTCTTTGGCGGGCCGAAGACCTACAGCGAGAAGCATGGCGGCCATCGCGAAATGGTGATGCATCACCTCGGCAAGCATCTGACCGAGGAACAGCGGCGCCGCTGGATCAATCTCCTTGCCGACGCGGCGGATGAGGTCGGTCTGCCCGACGACCCCGAGTTCCGCTCCGCCTTTATGGGCTATGTCGAGTGGGGATCGCGGCTGGCGAAGATGAACTCGAATCTGGGCGAGACCTGCGATCCCGAGACCGAGCCGATGCCGGCCTGGGGCTGGGGAGTGCCGGGCGGGCCTTATAAGCCGCCCGCCGGGAAGTCGTGAACGCCTGCGCCCCGCGATCGATTGCAGGCAGCTGCGCAATTCAGATTTCTGGCAAAGCTTCCAAAACGGCATCGGAGTGCTCTTTACAGAGTGTCCGGAAGCTTTTAGGAAACGCCTGCGCCGAACAAGCGCATGCACGGGCATAGCTCAGTTGGTAGAGCGGCGGTCTCCAAAACCGCAGGTCGTAGGTTCGAGCCCTGCTGCCCGTGCCATCTTTCCAAATGGCAAACGAGGCCTCCGCGGTTGAAAATCGGCGGGCGGCTTGCCATATGGCGAGAATTGGGGCATAAGCCCCCTATAGCCGGGACGGGACGACTGGATGGTTCCGAGGCGGCGTTAGGACATAAAGCGGACCCTTGCCACTTGCGTGGATTAAGAATCGGTTTTATGTAGACAAGACAGACACGCGACGCGTGGAGCTGGGAAGCCGGCTTTACGCGTCTGATTTGCGTGGGTGAAATAGCGGTGCTGATTCGCGCCGCATAGAGCCCAGGCGGCACGTCCCGGTCAGCGGGATCATCCAGGAGGCCCGGCCAACGGGTCTCGAAAACAGGCGGCGCATGGCTTCGAAAACCACTAATCCCTTCACCTTTCTCCAGCAGGTTCGCGCGGAGACGGCCAAGGTGACATGGCCGTCGCGGCGCGAAACCGTGATCTCGACCGTGATGGTCCTGATATTCGCGGTGATCGCGATGCTGTTCTTCTTCGCTGCCGATATTCTGATGGGCTATGCGATCGAGTGGATCCTGGGTCTCGGGCATTAATTCGGCGGATTACGGAGAGGTCGTGAAATGACTGCGCGGTGGTATATCGTCCACGCCTATTCGAACTTCGAGAAGAAGGTCGCCGAGGACATCGAGAACAAGGCCAAGCAGAAGGGCCTGTCCGGCGACATTGAGCAGATCGTGGTCCCGACCGAAAAGGTCGTCGAGATCCGTCGCGGCCGCAAGGTCGATGCCGAGCGCAAGTTCTTCCCGGGCTATGTGCTCTTGAAGGCCAATCTGACCGATGCCGTGTTCTCGCTGGTCAAGAACACGCCGAAGGTCACCGGCTTCCTGGGCGACTCCAAGCCCGTGCCGATCACCGAGACCGAGGCGCAGCGCATCCTGAACCAGGTCCAGGAAGGTGTCGAGCGGCCGAAGCCTTCGGTCACCTTCGAGATCGGCGAGGCGATCCGCGTTTCGGACGGTCCCTTCGCGTCGTTCAACGGCGTCGTCCAGGAAGTGGACGAGGAGCGGGCCCGCCTCAAGGTGGAAGTTTCGATCTTTGGGCGCGCCGTGCCCGTCGATCTGGAATTCGGGCAGGTCGAAAAGGGCTGATCCGTAAAGCCGCGCCGAAAGGCGTCGGGGCGGTTGCTTAAAGCGCCGCATGAACGGGTGGGAGGCGAGGGCGGCATAGCCGGCCGTCGGAACCGCACCACCAGACTGCAACCGCCGGCGTTCCCCGGATAAAGGGGCCGGCATGAGAAAAGGCAGGAATAGAGATGGCTAAGAAAGTTGCAGGCCAGCTCAAGCTCCAGGTTGCCGCGGGCTCGGCCACGCCGTCGCCCCCGATCGGCCCGGCGCTTGGTCAGCGCGGCATCAACATCATGGAGTTCTGCAAGGCGTTCAACGCGCAGACCCAGGAGATGGAGAAGGGGTCGCCGATCCCGGTCGTCATCACCTACTACCAGGACAAGTCGTTCACCTTCGTCATGAAGACGCCGCCGGTGAGCTACTTCCTCAAGAAGGCCGCCAACCTGAAGTCGGGCTCCAAGGAGCCGGGCAAGACCAAGGTCGGCACGATCAGCCGCGACAAGGTGCGCGCGATCGCCGAGCAGAAGATGAAGGACCTGAACGCAAACGACGTCGAGGCGGCCATGCGCATGGTCGAGGGTTCCGCCCGCTCGATGGGCCTGGAAGTGGTGGGCTAAGATCATGGCAAAGATTGCAAAGCGTGTTGCCAAGAGCCGCGAAGGCATCGATCCGAACAAGGCTTACGCCCTCAACGAGGCGCTGCAGCTGCTCAAGGACCGGTCCACGGTGAAGTTCGACGAGACCGTCGAGATCTCGATGAATCTCGGCGTCGATCCGCGCCATGCCGACCAGATGGTCCGCGGCGTGGTCAACCTGCCGAACGGCACCGGCCGCTCGGTGCGTGTCGCCGTGTTCGCCCGTGGCGACAAGGCCGAGGAGGCCAAGGCTGCCGGCGCCGATATCGTTGGCGCCGAGGACCTGGTCGACATCGTCCAGAAGGGCACGATCGATTTCGATCGCTGCATTGCCACCCCGGACATGATGCCGCTGGTCGGTCGTCTGGGTAAGGTGCTCGGCCCGCGCGGCATGATGCCGAACCCGAAGGTCGGCACCGTGACCACCGATGTGGCCGCAGCCGTCAAGGCTTCGAAGGGCGGCGCCGTCGAGTTCCGCGTCGAGAAGGCCGGTATCGTCCAGGCCGGCGTCGGCAAGGTCTCGTTCGACGTCAAGGCGCTGGAAGAGAATGTCCGCGCCTTCGCCGATGCGGTGAACAAGGCGAAGCCCGCGGGCGCTAAGGGCAACTACGTCAAGAAGGTGTCGGTCACCTCGACGATGGGCCCTGGCCTCAAGCTCGACATCGCGACGCTCGCCGCGTCGTAAGCGCCATCTGATCGGCTAGGGCCGATCGCTAGAGCATGATCCCGGTTTTCGGAAAAGATCGTGCTCAAGAGAAGAAGAATTCCGGACCGCCGATCCGTCGGCGGCCCGGTACCCGGGAGCCGAGAGGTTTCCGGATATCCTGTCCGAGATTGCAGGCGGCCAGCCTTGTTCAAAAAGGGGGCCTTAATTCATGTGGGCCTGCATGAGACGGGTGAAGACCCGACAAAGGAGCAAGTGCTCCAATGAAAGGTTCGAACCGTGTTTGCCTTTTGTCAGCGCATCGCCGGCTTGCCGTCGGTGTCGCGAAAAGGGGGCAGGATCCTCGAGCGCCGTTCGGGAGATCCAGGATTTGGATGGCCCGGCCGGCAAAAGGCAACCCGACTTCTGACCTCGAGAATGAGGCAGGGGTCAACTGGAGATAGGCAGTGGACAGAGCGGAAAAGCGCGAACTCGTCACGGGCCTGAACGAAGCGTTCTCGAACGCGGGTTCAGTCGTCGTGGCCCACTACGCCGGTATCACCGTGGCGCAAATGAACGACCTTCGGTCGAAGATGCGCGCCGCCGGCGGCACCGTCAAAGTCGCGAAGAACCGTCTCGCCAAGATCGCTCTTCAGGGCACGGACTCCGCATCGATCATCGATCTGTTCAAGGGACAGACGCTGGTCGCTTATTCGGAGGATCCGGTTGCGGCGCCGAAGGTCACGTCCGATTTCGCCAAAGGGAATGACAAGCTGATCATTCTCGGCGGCGCGATGGGCGCGACCTCGCTCAACGCCGATGGTGTCAAGGCACTCGCCACGATGCCGTCGCTCGACGAGCTGCGCGCCAGGCTGGTTGGCATGATCGCCACGCCGGCTACCCGGATCGCCCAGATCGTCAATGCGCCTGCGGCTTCGGTCGCGCGCGTCATCGGCGCTTACGCCCGGAAGGACGAGGCGGCATGAGGCCGTTCCTCGCTGTCAACAACACACGTTCGAACCAACTAAAGGAATATCAAAATGGCTGATCTCGCGAAGATCGTAGACGACCTTTCGAAGCTGACCGTCCTCGAGGCGGCTGAGCTGTCGAAGCTCCTGGAAGAGAAGTGGGGCGTTTCGGCCGCCGCTCCGGTGGCTGTTGCCGCCGCTGGCGGTGGTGCTGCCGCTGCCGCTGCTCCGGTTGAAGAGAAGACGGAATTCGACGTCGTTCTCGCCGACGCCGGCGCCCAGAAGATCAACGTCATCAAGGAAGTCCGCGCCATCACCGGCCTTGGCCTCAAGGAAGCCAAGGACCTGGTCGAAGCGGCTCCGAAGCCGGTCAAGGAAGGCGTTTCCAAGGCCGACGCCGACAAGTTCAAGGCTCAGCTGGAAGCAGCTGGCGCCAAGGTCGAGCTGAAGTAAGCCTGTTAGGCGAGGGCGGACGGTCTCGCGCTGTCCGCTCCCTCCCTTGACGAAAGGGAGGCTTTGTTGCGCGAGGCGTTTGAAAACCTCTTTCCTGAGGGCCGAAAAGCGGCCTTCCGGAAACGGGTTTTCTCCCGTTTTAGCCGGTACCCCGCCAAAAGAGTGGCGAGGGCGGCCGGAAAAACAGATAGGGGCAGCCGCCGAGGCCGCCCGTTGGTGCAAGGCGAGCCGCGGCGAGGTTCGTCCCGAGTTTAGAGCTAAGGAGCGACGATGGCCCAGACCCAGACTTTCAATGGCCGCAGACGCGTACGCAAGTTCTTCGGAAAGATCCCGGAAGTTGCGGAGATGCCGAACCTTATCGAGGTTCAGAAGGCATCCTATGACCAGTTCCTGATGGTGGACGAGCCCAAGGGCGGCCGTCCGGACGAAGGGCTGCAGGCCGTTTTCAAGTCGGTCTTCCCGATCTCCGACTTTTCCGGCTCCTCCATGCTGGAGTTCGTGAAGTATGAGTTCGAGGCACCGAAATTCGACGTTGACGAATGCCGTCAGCGCGACCTGACCTATGCTGCGCCGCTTAAGGTGACGCTGCGCCTCATCGTGTTCGATATCGACGAGGATACCGGCGCGAAGTCGATCAAGGACATCAAGGAGCAGGACGTCTACATGGGCGACATGCCGCTCATGACGTCGAACGGCACCTTCATCGTCAACGGCACCGAGCGCGTCATCGTCTCGCAGATGCACCGTTCGCCGGGCGTCTTCTTCGACCATGACAAGGGCAAGTCGCACTCCTCGGGCAAGCTGCTGTTTGCCGCGCGCGTCATCCCCTATCGCGGCTCGTGGCTCGACATCGAGTTCGACTCCAAGGACGTCGTGCACGCCCGCATCGACCGCCGCCGCAAGATCCCGGTGACGTCGCTCTTGATGGCGCTCGGCATGGACGGCGAAGAGATCCTGTCGACCTTCTACAACAAGATCACCTACAAGCGCGCCGGCGACCACTGGCGCATTCCGTTCAACGTCGAGCGGTTCCGCGGCCTCAAGGCCGTCGGTGACCTGGTCGACGCCGATACGGGTGAAGTCGTTGTCGAGGCCGGCAAGAAGATCACCGCCCGCCAGGCCCGCCAGCTCGGCGAGAAGGGTCTGAAGGCCATCAAGGCGACCGACGAGGATCTGCTCGGCAACTATCTTGCCGAGGACATCGTCAACTACGCTACCGGCGAGATCTTCCTGGAAGCCGGCGACGAGATCGACGACAAGACGCTGAAGGTGCTGCTCGGCACCGGCGAGGACGAGATCCAGATCCTGGACATCGACCACGTCAATGTCGGCGCCTACATCCGCAACACGCTCAACGTCGACAAGAACGAGAGCCGCCAGGACGCGCTGTTCGACATCTACCGCGTCATGCGCCCGGGCGAGCCGCCGACGCTCGAGACCGCCGAAGCCATGTTCAACTCGCTGTTCTTCGACAGCGAGCGCTACGACCTGTCGGCCGTCGGCCGCGTCAAGATGAACATGCGCCTCGAGCTCAAGGCCGAGGACACCGTGCGTGTGCTGCGCAAGGAAGACATCCTGGCCGTGGTCAAGACGCTCGTCGAGCTGCGTGACGGCAAGGGCGAGATCGACGACATCGACAATCTCGGCAATCGCCGCGTGCGTTCGGTCGGCGAGTTGATGGAGAACCAGTACCGCGTCGGCCTGCTGCGCATGGAGCGCGCGATCAAGGAACGCATGTCCTCGATCGAGATCGATACGGTCATGCCGCAGGACCTGATCAACGCCAAGCCGGCCGCCGCGGCCGTGCGCGAGTTCTTCGGTTCCTCGCAGCTGTCGCAGTTCATGGACCAGACCAACCCGCTGTCGGAGATCACCCACAAGCGTCGCCTGTCGGCGCTTGGACCAGGCGGTCTGACCCGCGAGCGCGCCGGTTTCGAGGTGCGCGACGTGCACCCGACGCATTACGGCCGTATCTGCCCGATCGAGACGCCGGAAGGCCCGAACATCGGTCTGATCAACTCGCTGGCCACCTTCGCGCGCGTCAACAAATACGGCTTCATCGAAAGCCCGTACCGCAAGATCGTGAACGGCAAGCTGACCAATGAGGTCGTCTATCTGTCGGCGATGGAAGAGGCCAAGCACTATGTCGCGCAGGCCAACGCCGAGCTCGACAAGAACGGCAGCTTCGTCGACGAGTTCGTCATTTGCCGTAACGCCGGCGAAGTGATGATGGCGCCGCGGGAGAACGTCGACCTGATGGACGTCTCGCCGAAGCAGATGGTGTCCGTCGCGGCGGCGCTCATCCCGTTCCTCGAGAACGACGACGCCAACCGCGCGCTGATGGGCTCGAACATGCAGCGTCAGGCCGTGCCGCTGGTGCGCGCCGAGGCGCCGTTCGTCGGCACCGGCATGGAGCCGGTCGTCGCCCGTGACTCGGGCGCCGCCATCGGCGCCCGCCGCGGCGGCGTGGTCGACCAGGTGGACGCCACCCGTATCGTCATCCGCGCCACGGAAGATCTCGATCCCGGCAAATCCGGCGTTGATATCTACCGGCTGATGAAGTTCCAGCGTTCGAACCAGAACACCTGCATCAACCAGCGTCCGCTGGTGCGCATGGGCGACCGCGTCAACAAGGGCGACATCATTGCCGACGGTCCGTCGACCGAGCTTGGCGATCTGGCGCTCGGCCGCAACGTGCTGGTCGCGTTCATGCCGTGGAACGGCTACAACTACGAGGACTCGATCCTGCTCTCCGAGCGCATCGTGGCCGACGACGTCTTCACCTCGATCCACATCGAGGAGTTCGAGGTCATGGCGCGCGACACCAAGCTCGGACCGGAGGAAATCACGCGCGACATTCCGAACGTTTCGGAAGAGGCGCTGAAGAACCTCGACGAAGCCGGCATCGTCTATATCGGCGCGGAAGTGCAGCCGGGCGACATCCTGGTCGGCAAGATCACGCCGAAGGGCGAAAGCCCGATGACGCCGGAAGAAAAGCTTCTGCGCGCCATCTTCGGCGAAAAGGCCTCGGACGTTCGCGACACCTCCATGCGCATGCCCCCGGGCACGTTCGGCACGGTCGTCGAAGTGCGCGTCTTCAACCGCCACGGCGTGGAGAAGGACGAGCGCGCGATGGCGATCGAGCGCGAGGAGATCGAGCGTCTGGCCAAGGACCGCGACGACGAACAGGCGATCCTGGATCGCAACGTCTATGCGCGCCTTTCCGACGTGCTGGTCGGCAAGGAAGCGATCGCCGGACCGAAGGGCTTCAAGAAGGGCTCGAAGCTGTCGAAGGATACGCTCGACGAGTATCCGCGTTCGCAGTGGTGGCAGTTCGCCGTGGAGAATGAGAAGCTCCAGGGCGAGCTCGAGGCTCTGCGCGGCCAGTACGACGAGTCCAAGAAGGCGCTCGAGCAGCGTTTCATGGACAAGGTCGAGAAGGTGCAGCGCGGCGACGAAATGCCTCCGGGCGTCATGAAGATGGTCAAGGTCTTCGTGGCGGTGAAGCGCAAGATGCAGCCGGGCGATAAGATGGCCGGCCGTCACGGCAACAAGGGTGTCGTGTCGCGCATCGTTCCGGTCGAGGACATGCCTTTCCTCGAGGACGGCACGCATGCCGACATCGTGCTCAACCCGCTGGGTGTGCCGAGCCGCATGAATGTCGGCCAGATCCTGGAAACGCATCTGGGCTGGGCTTGCGCAGGCATGGGTAGGAAGATCGGCGAGCTGATCGATGCGTATAAGGGTGGCGGCGACATCAAACCGCTGCGCAAGACGCTGGAAAGCTTCATGCCGGCCAACGACCGCAACGAGCCGATCCGCGAGTATGACGACGAGAGCATCGTTCGCCTGAGCGAGCAGATGCGCCGCGGCGTCTCCATCGCGACCCCGGTGTTCGACGGCGCGCATGAGGCCGACATCAACACCATGCTGGAGCAGGCTGGCCTGCACACCAGCGGTCAGTCGCAGCTCTACGACGGTCGCACCGGCGAGCCGTTCGATCGCAAGGTGACGATGGGCTATATCTATATGCTCAAGCTGCACCACCTGGTGGACGACAAGATCCACGCGCGTTCGATCGGTCCGTACTCGCTCGTCACCCAGCAGCCGCTGGGCGGCAAGGCGCAGTTCGGCGGCCAGCGCTTCGGCGAAATGGAGGTCTGGGCGCTCGAAGCCTACGGCGCAGCCTACACGCTGCAGGAAATGCTGACGGTGAAGTCGGACGACGTCGCCGGCCGCACCAAGGTCTACGAGGCGATCGTGCGCGGCGACGACACGTTCGAGGCGGGCATTCCGGAGAGCTTCAACGTTCTCGTGAAGGAAATGCGCTCGCTCGGCCTCAATGTGGAGCTGGAGAACACCCAGGTCGAAGAGACCCCGACGCGTCTGCCCGACGCAGCCGAGTAAGGCTATGGCGCGCCGCGCTCAAAGACGCGGCGCGCCTCGAGCATGATCCCGAAAAGTGGCCACCGGTTTACGGCCAGGCTCATGCTCAACCAAGAAATCTTCGGCCGGTTCGACCGGCCATTCTGCGGACAAGTCGTCCGCGAT
Source organism: Mesorhizobium argentiipisi (SeqCode) (assembly GCF_037179585.1). Classification (NCBI taxonomy): domain Bacteria; kingdom Pseudomonadati; phylum Pseudomonadota; class Alphaproteobacteria; order Hyphomicrobiales; family Phyllobacteriaceae; genus Mesorhizobium; species Mesorhizobium argentiipisi (SeqCode). The sequence goes on along the minus strand of NZ_JAPYKO010000048.1, from coordinate 10,721 downwards.
CGATGCAAGGGGTTATCGAGGACCCCGAAAAGGAGAACGGCATGAACCAAGAGGTCATGAATCTCTTCAACCCGCAGGCGCCTGCGCAGGTGTTCGATTCCATCCGGATCTCGCTTGCCAGCCCAGAGAAGATTCTGTCCTGGTCGTTCGGCGAGATCAAGAAGCCGGAGACCATCAACTACCGCACCTTCAAGCCGGAGCGTGACGGCCTGTTCTGCGCGCGCATTTTTGGCCCGATCAAGGACTATGAGTGCCTGTGCGGCAAGTACAAGCGCATGAAGTACAAGGGCGTCATCTGCGAAAAGTGCGGCGTCGAAGTCACGCTGTCGCGCGTTCGCCGCGAGCGCATGGGCCATATCGAGCTCGCCGCGCCCGTCGCCCATATCTGGTTCCTGAAGTCGCTGCCCTCGCGCATCGGCACGCTGCTCGACATGACGCTCAAGGATATCGAGCGCGTGCTCTACTTCGAGAACTACATCGTCACCGAGCCCGGCCTCACCGCGCTGAAGGAGAACCAGCTCCTCAGCGAGGAAGAGTACATGCTTGCCGTCGACGAGTATGGCGAGGACTCTTTCACTGCCATGATCGGCGCCGAGGCCATCCATGACCTGCTTGCCGGCATGGACCTGGAGAAGATCGCCGGCGATCTGCGTTCGGAGCTGGCTTCGACCACCTCCGAGCTCAAGCAGAAGAAGTATCTGAAGCGGCTCAAGGTCGTGGAGAACTTCATGGAATCCGGCAACCGCCCGGAATGGATGATCATGAAGGTGGTTCCGGTGATCCCGCCGGACCTGCGTCCGCTGGTTCCCCTGGACGGCGGCCGCTTCGCCACGTCCGATCTCAACGATCTCTATCGCCGCGTCATCAACCGCAACAACCGCCTGAAGCGGCTGATCGAGCTGCGCGCGCCCGGCATCATCGTGCGCAATGAAAAGCGCATGCTGCAGGAAGCCGTCGATGCGCTGTTCGACAATGGCCGTCGCGGCCGCGTCATCACCGGCGCCAACAAGCGTCCGCTGAAGTCGCTGTCCGACATGCTCAAGGGCAAGCAGGGCCGGTTCCGCCAGAACCTGCTCGGCAAGCGCGTCGACTATTCCGGCCGCTCGGTCATCGTGACCGGTCCGGAGCTGAAGCTGCATCAGTGCGGTCTGCCGAAGAAGATGGCGCTCGAGCTCTTCAAGCCCTTCATCTACGCCCGTCTCGACGCCAAGGGTTTCTCCTCGACCGTCAAGCAGGCGAAGAAGCTGGTCGAGAAGGAGCGTCCGGAGGTCTGGGACATCCTCGACGAGGTGATCCGCGAGCATCCGGTGCTGTTGAACCGTGCGCCGACGCTGCACCGCCTCGGCATCCAAGCGTTCGAGCCGACCCTGATCGAAGGCAAGGCGATCCAGCTGCATCCGCTGGTCTGCACCGCCTTCAATGCCGACTTCGACGGTGACCAGATGGCGGTCCACGTGCCGCTGTCGCTGGAAGCGCAGCTTGAAGCCCGCGTGCTGATGATGTCGACCAACAACATCCTGCACCCGGCCTCCGGCGCGCCGATCATCGTGCCGTCGCAGGACATGGTTCTCGGTCTCTACTATCTGTCGATCGTCAACCAGAACGAGCCGGGCGAAGGCATGGTGTTTGCCGACATGGGCGAGCTCCAGCACGCGCTGGAGACCAAGGCCGTGACGTTGCACGCCAAGATCAAGGGCCGCTTCCGCTCCGTCGACGCCGAAGGCAAGGTCGTGTCGAAGATCTACGACACCACGCCTGGCCGCATGATCATCGGTGAGCTTCTGCCGAAGAACGTCAACGTTCCGTACGACATCGCCAACCAGGAGATGACCAAGAAGAACATCTCCAAGATGATCGACACCGTCTACCGCCATTGCGGTCAGAAGGAGACGGTCATCTTCTGCGACCGCATCATGGCGCTCGGCTTTGCGCATGCCTGCCGTGCCGGCATTTCGTTCGGCAAGGACGACATGGTCATTCCGGACACCAAGCTGAAGCTTGTTTCCGACACCGAGGCTTTGGCCAAGGAATACGAGCAGCAGTACAATGACGGCCTGATCACGCAGGGCGAGAAGTACAACAAGGTCGTCGACGCCTGGGCCAAGTGCTCGGAAAAGGTTGCCGACGAGATGATGGCGCGCATCAAGGCGGTGGAGTTTGAGGACAACGGCCGTCAGAAGCCGATGAACTCGATCTACATGATGTCGCATTCCGGTGCGCGCGGTTCGCCCACCCAGATGCGTCAGCTCGCCGGCATGCGCGGCCTGATGGCCAAGCCCTCGGGCGAAATCATCGAGACGCCGATCATCTCGAACTTCAAGGAAGGCCTCACCGTGCTCGAGTACTTCAACTCGACCCACGGCGCCCGCAAGGGTCTGGCCGATACCGCCTTGAAGACGGCGAACTCGGGTTACCTCACCCGCCGTCTCGTCGACGTGGCGCAGGACTGCATCGTCAATTCGCTGGATTGCGGCACCGACAAGGGCCTCACCATGCAGCCGATCGTCGATGCCGGTCAGGTCGTCGCCTCGGTCGGCCAGCGCGTGCTGGGCCGCACCGCGCTCGACGACATCAACCATCCGGTCACCGGCGAACTGCTGGTCAAGGCAGGCACGCTGATGGACGAGCGCGACGTGGAGCAGATCGAGAAGGCCGGCGTGCAGTCGGTCCGCATCCGCTCGGCGCTGACCTGCGAGGTCAGGACCGGCGTGTGCGCGGTCTGCTACGGACGCGACTTGGCCCGCGGTACCCCCGTCAACCAGGGCGAGGCTGTCGGCGTCATCGCGGCGCAGTCGATCGGCGAGCCGGGCACCCAGCTCACCATGCGTACCTTCCACATGGGCGGCACGGCGCAGGTGGTGGATTCTTCGTTCCTTGAAGCCTCCTATGAGGGCAAGGTGCAGATCCGCAACCGCAACGTGGTGCGCAACTCGGAAGGCCAGCAGATGGTCATGGGCCGCAACATGGCGGTGCTCATCCTCGATGAGACCGGCAAGGAGCGCGCCACGCACCGCGTCGCCTATGGTTCGCGTATCTTCGTGGACGATGGCGACAAGGTGAAGCGCGGCCAGCGTATCGCCGAGTGGGATCCCTATACCCGCCCGATCCTTACCGAAATCGAGGGTCGCGTGGCGTTCGAGGATCTGGTCGACGGCATCTCCGTTCAGGAAACGGCCGACGAGTCGACCGGCATCACCAAGCGTGAGGTCATTGACTGGCGTTCGACGCCGCGCGGCAGCGACCTGAAGCCCGCGATCGTCGTCCAGGACGCCAAGGGCAAGGTCGGCAAGCTGTCGAAGGGCGGCGATGCGCGCTTCCTGCTCTCGGTCGAGGCCATCCTCTCGGTCGAGCCGGGCGCCCATGTGAAACCTGGCGACGTGCTGGCGCGTATCCCGATGGAAAGCGCCAAGACCAAGGATATCACCGGTGGTCTGCCGCGCGTTGCGGAACTGTTCGAGGCTCGCCGTCCGAAGGATCACGCCATCATCGCCGAGATCGATGGCACGATCCGCTTCGGCCGCGACTACAAGAACAAGCGCCGCATCATCATCGAGCCGCATGACTCGACGCTCGAACCGGTGGAATACCTGATCCCGAAGGGCAAGCCGTTCCATCTCCAGGACGGCGACGTCATCGAGAAGGGCGACTACATCCTCGACGGCAATCCGGCGCCGCACGACATCCTGGCGATCAAGGGCGTAGAGGCGCTGGCCTCCTACCTCGTCAACGAAATCCAGGAGGTCTACCGTCTGCAGGGCGTGTCGATCAACGACAAGCACATCGAGGTGATCGTTCGCCAGATGCTGCAGAAGGTCGAGATCACCACGCAGGGCGACTCGACCTACATCCCGGGCGACCACGTCGACGTGATCGAGCTGGAAGAGGTCAACGAGCGCCTAATCGAGGACGGCAAGAAGCCGGCCGAAGGTCAGCCGGTGCTGCTCGGCATCACCAAGGCCTCGCTGCAGACGCCGTCCTTCATCTCGGCCGCCTCCTTCCAGGAGACGACCAGGGTGCTCACCGAGGCGGCGGTTGCCGGCAAAACCGACATGCTGCAGGGCCTGAAGGAAAACGTCATCGTCGGCCGCCTGATCCCGGCCGGCACCGGCGGCACGATGAGCCAGATTAGGCGCATCGCCACCTCGCGCGACGAGCTCATAATCGACGAGCGCCGCAAGGCCTCCGGTGTCGAGGTCGCCGAGCCGATGCTGACCGACATGGTCAACGCCGCGCAGTAAGCGGCATGATATGAGAAACGAAGAGAAGGGGCCCGCGCGGGCCCCTTTTTCGTTTTGGTTACTCCAACGAGGAAGAGCGAAGAGCTATGAGCAGCAAGATCTGGACGGCTGTCGACGAATACATTGTTTCCTCTCTTTTCGAAGCGGATCCCGTGCTGGATGCAGTGCTTAAGGCCAACCGCGATCAGGGCCTGCCGGCGATCGACGTCTCGGCCGCGCAAGGCAAGCTGCTGTCGCTGCTGGTGCGCATCCGCGGCGCGAGAACCGTGCTGGAGGTCGGCACCCTGGGCGGCTACTCGACCATCTGGATGGCGAGGGGATTGCCGGCGGACGGCAAGGTCGTGACGCTGGAACTGGACCCGCACCACGCCAAGGTCGCGCGCTCGAATTTCGAGCGGGCAGGGGTTTCCGGCAAGGTCGACCTGCGGGTCGGTCCAGCGCTTCAATCTCTTGCCGCATTGGCGGACCAAAATGCCGGTGCGTTCGACCTGATTTTCATCGACGCCGACAAGCCCAACAACCCGAATTATCTGAACTGGGCGATGAAGCTGTCGCGTTCGGGCACGGTCATCGTCTGCGACAATGTCATCCGCGACGGCGCGGTCGTGAAAGAGAATAGTGGCGACGCCAATGTCGAAGGCGCTCGCGCCGCGTTCTCGTTTATCGGCGGCGAGAAGCGGCTGGACGGCACTGCCATACAGACCGTCGGCGCCAAGGGTTATGATGGGTTTGCCATCGCGATCGTCGAGTGACATCACATCGTGAATGACGGCGATATCAGGCCAACTCGGTCTTGCTCACTTGTCATCGGCTGTTCGTTTGACGACCGGCTTCCCCCAATCCGTCGCTGCTTCGCAGCGCCACCTTTCCCCCCTCCGGAGGGAAAGGAAGTCGCGTTGGACGAGCGTTGGCGGCAATACGTTCGCGCCCTTCCTCTACCCCGTCGATCGGGGGAGAGGTGGCTCGGCGTAGCCGAGACGGAGTGGGGGTCGACCTGGCCCGAGCGTGCGTTCCGGCTAGGTCCGCGATCCTTTCCTAGCACGACTCAGTCGAAAAACGCCTCGACCACATTGCGCTTGCCCAGCATGAAGGCATCGGCGACGTGCTGCAGCGGCGCGAGGTCGACATCGGAAACGCCCGCGCGAACGATCTCGGCGAAGCGCTTGTAGAGCATCGGATATTCGGCCTCCGGCTCGTCGTGGATGGTGTTGCCGTCGACGGCGAGCTTGGCGCCGCCGCCGGACAGCACCATCCTGCCCTTGTCGGTCTCGGCGATGATGTCCCAGCTCTGCGGGCCGGTCTGCAGCCAGTCGAGCTCCATCGTCACCGGCAGGCCGCTCGAAGTGCGGAAGGCGACATGCGCCGCGACCGGCGCCGCGCGGTTCTCTGGAAAATCGAGCACGGCCGAAGTGATGAACATCGGCGGAAGGATATGGGTGGCGATCGACAGCGCATTGATGCCCGGGTCGAACACCCCGAAGCCGCCGGGCTCCCAGATCCATTCCTGGTTCGGATGCCAGCGGCGCCCGTCTTCCTTCCAGTTGATGGCGGCCGAGGCCAGCCTGGCCGAGGCGAGGAAGGTGCGCGCGGCCTCGACCGCCGGCGCATAGCGGGAGTGCCAGCTGGCGAAGAGCGAGACGCCGTTCTTGTCGGCAAGCGCCTTGAGGTGCTCGATCTCGCTCACCGTCGCGCCCGGCGGCTTTTCGAGGAACACATGCTTTTTCGCTTCCAGCGCGGTGCGCGCGGCGTCGTAGCGGAATTGCGGCGGCATGCAGAGCGAGACGGCTTCCAGGTTGGGCTCGGCCGCAAGCATCGCCTCGATCGTCGGGTAGTTCGCAATGCCATCGACTTTGCCATGGCGGCTGGCTGCGGCGACGAGCTGATAGGCGTCGTCCTTGGCGACCGCCGGCAGGTGCTGGTCGCGCACGATCTTGCCCACGCCGACGATGCCAAGCTTGATGGTGGTACTAGTCATGAGAACTCCGGAGAGGAAGACGAATGGCTGGTCAGGTTGTTTTTAGGTCGAGCGGGAGAGGGATGTTCAGCCGCAGGCGATTAGGACGGCTCGTCGAAGGTGACGATCGAAACCTCGCCTTCGAGTGCGCCCTGATAGGCCGACAGATGCGGCTCCTCGTCGGGCTCGCCTTCCATGTCACCGATCTGGTCGAGCTCGGCCTCCGCGAATCCTTCCGCCGCGAGCGATTCGAGAGCACGGCGCACGGCAGAATCATCGTCGGGCGCCACCAGCATCACATGCACGCCTTCCGGCTTGCCGCCTTTCTTGCGCCAGACCCGTCCGGTGATGATGGTGACCGGCCGTTCCTCATTGTCGTTCACGGGCTGATTCCTCGTTTTACCGGGAGATTGTCCGGCTCAAGCCGCCTTTTGGCATGAAGCAGGCCGGGAAGACAGCCGCAAGCCGGTCACTTTCTTCCTCGCTCTTGAAAAAAGGCGCAAGAAAATTACACGCATTTTTCGCATGGCTGCCCAGCCCCCGGTTGGGCGCAATATTTGGCGCTTCGGGGTTGACGGACCTTGGGGTTGCGAGTAGAAGCCGCGACGTCAGAACCGATGTGAGGCTCTCCTGTCCGAAGCGACACGCTTTGGAGTTTGCCTCAAACAGGGTTCGTTTTACGAGCGAAAAGACATTTCCGGCGAGCATGAAGCGGCTTCCGCTTCCTCTGCAATTTGTTCGGGCAGGACCGCGAGGCGCGGTGTGTTGCCCGAATTTGCGTATGGAAATGACGCTTTGAGCGGCCCTGACAGGGCAGACACGGAATTGAGAGACAAGAGGGTTTAATGCCTACCGTCAACCAGCTGATCCGCAAGCCGCGCCTGGCGCCGGTGAAGCGCAACAAGGTCCCGGCCATGCAGCAGAACCCGCAGAAGCGGGGCGTCTGCACGCGCGTCTACACGACGACGCCGAAGAAGCCGAACTCGGCGCTGCGCAAGGTGGCCAAGATTCGCCTGACCAACGGCTTTGAAGTGATCGGCTACATCCCGGGCGAAGGTCACAACCTTCAGGAGCACTCGGTGGTCATGATCCGCGGCGGCCGCGTCAAGGATCTGCCGGGCGTCCGCTACCACATCATCCGCGGCGTGCTCGACACGCAGGGTGTGAAGAACCGCAAGCAGCGTCGTTCGAAATACGGCGCCAAGCGTCCGAAGTAAGGGTTTCCCATGTCCCGTCGTCACAGTGCAGAAAAGCGTGAGATCAATCCGGACCCCAAGTTCGGCGATCTGGTCGTCACCAAGTTCATGAACGCCGTCATGTATGACGGCAAGAAGTCGGTTGCCGAGACCATCGTCTACGGCGCGTTGGACCAGGTCCAGGCCAAGACCAAGCAGGAGCCGGTCACCATCTTCCACCAGGCGCTCGACAATGTCGCGCCGCATGTGGAAGTGCGCTCGCGTCGCGTCGGCGGCGCCACCTACCAGGTCCCGGTCGACGTGCGCCCCGAGCGCCGCCAGGCGCTGGCCATCCGCTGGCTGATCGCCGCGGCCCGCAACCGCAACGAGACCACCATGGTCGACCGCCTCTCGGGCGAGCTGATGGACGCGGCCAACAACCGCGGAACGGCCGTCAAGAAGCGTGAAGACACCCACAAGATGGCGGAAGCCAACCGCGCCTTCGCGCATTACCGCTGGTAACGCGAAAGAGACTGAGAGGCACCTCCCATGGCCCGCGAATACAAAATCGAAGACTACCGCAATTTCGGTATCATGGCGCATATCGACGCCGGCAAGACGACGACGACCGAGCGCGTCCTGTACTACACGGGCAAGTCGCACAAGATCGGCGAAGTCCATGACGGCGCTGCCACCATGGACTGGATGGAGCAGGAGCAGGAACGCGGCATCACCATCACCTCGGCCGCGACCACGACCTTCTGGAAGGGTCGCGACGGCAAGATGCGCCGCTTCAACATCATCGACACCCCCGGACACGTCGACTTCACCATCGAGGTCGAGCGTTCGCTGCGCGTGCTCGACGGCGCTATCGCGCTGCTCGACGCCAACGCCGGCGTTGAGCCGCAGACCGAGACCGTGTGGCGCCAGGCCGACAAGTACCACGTGCCGCGCATGATCTTCTGCAACAAGATGGACAAGATCGGCGCGGACTTCTACCGCTCCGAGGAAATGATCGGTTCGCGCCTCGGCGCGCAGGCTGTCGTCATGCAGCTGCCGATCGGTGCCGAGACCGAGTTCAAGGGCGTCGTCAACCTCGTCGAGATGAACGCGCTCGTCTGGCGTGACGAGACCCTGGGCGCCGCCTGGGACGTCGTCGAGATCCCGGCCGACCTCAAGGAAAAGGCCGCTCAGTACCGCGAGAAGATGATCGAAGCCGCCGTCGAGATGGACGAGACCGCGCTCGAGAACTACCTCGAAGGCAAGATGCCGTCGAATGACGAGATCCGCGCGCTGATCCGCAAGGGCACCATCGCGGTCAAGTTCTTCCCGATGTTCTGCGGTTCGGCCTTCAAGAACAAGGGCGTGCAGCCGCTCCTCGACGCCGTCGTCGAATACCTGCCGTCGCCGATCGACGTGCCGGCCATCAAGGGTGTCGACGCCAAGACCGACGCCGAGATCGAGCGTCATGCCGATGACAACGAGCCGCTGTCGATGCTGGCGTTCAAGATCATGAACGACCCGTTCGTCGGTTCGCTGACCTTTGCCCGCATCTATTCGGGCAAGCTCACCAAGGGCACTTCGCTCGACAACACGGTGAAGGGCAAGAAGGAGCGCATCGGCCGCATGCTGCAGATGCATGCGAACTCGCGCGCCGATATCGAGGAAGCCTATGCCGGCGATATCGTTGCGCTCGCCGGCCTCAAGGACACGACCACCGGCGACACGCTCTGTGATCCGCTGCACCCGGTCATCCTTGAGCGCATGGAATTCCCCGATCCGGTCATCCAGATCGCCATCGAGCCGAAGACCAAGAACGACCAGGAAAAGATGGGCCTCGCGCTGCATCGCCTGGCGGCCGAGGATCCGTCCTTCCGCGTCAAGACCGACGAGGAAAGCGGCCAGACCATCATCGCTGGCATGGGCGAATTGCATCTCGACATCATCGTCGACCGCATGCGCCGCGAGTTCAAGGTGGAAGCCAATGTCGGCGCGCCGCAGGTGGCCTATCGCGAGACGATCACCCGCACGCATGAGCAGGACTACACGCACAAGAAGCAGACCGGCGGTACCGGCCAGTTCGCCCGCGTCAAGATCATCTTCGAGCCGAACACCGAGAGCGAAGAGTTCGTGTTCGAGTCCAAGATCGTCGGCGGTGCGGTTCCGAAGGAATACATCCCGGGCGTCGAGAAGGGCATCCAGAGCGTCATGGGTTCCGGCCCGTTCGCCGGCTTCCCGATGATCGGCGTCAAGGCGACCCTCGTCGACGGCGCCTTCCACGACGTCGACTCCTCGGTGCTGGCCTTCGAAATCGCCTCCCGCGCCTGCTTCAAGGAAGCCGCTCCGCGCCTCGGCGTGCAGCTGCTCGAGCCGATCATGAAGGTCGAGGTCGTGACGCCGGAAGACTATGTCGGCGGCGTCATCGGCGACCTCAACGGCCGTCGTGGTCAGATCCAGGGTCAGGAAGCGCGCGGCGTTGCCGTCGTCATCAACGCGATGGTGCCGCTGGCGAACATGTTCAAGTACGTCGACAATCTGCGTTCGATGTCGCAGGGCCGCGCCCAGTACACGATGCAGTTCGACCACTACGAGCCTGTTCCGACCGCGGTCGCCCAGGAAGTTCAGAAGAAATACGCGTAACTCGAGCGGGTTGCACGAGACCTTAATTCAAGGCCCGCACGGGCAGGCAGGAATGGAGAGATCACATGGCAAAAGGTAAATTCGAGCGCACCAAGCCGCATGTGAACATTGGCACGATCGGCCACGTCGATCATGGCAAGACGTCGCTGACGGCGGCGATCACGAAGTATTTTGGCGAATACAAGCGCTATGACCAGATCGACGCGGCGCCGGAAGAGAAGGCGCGCGGCATCACGATCTCGACGGCGCATGTCGAGTATGAGACGGCCAACCGTCACTATGCCCATGTCGACTGCCCCGGCCACGCCGACTATGTGAAGAACATGATCACGGGTGCCGCGCAGATGGACGGCGCGATCTTGGTGGTTTCGGCCGCCGACGGCCCGATGCCGCAGACCCGCGAGCACATCCTCTTGGCCCGTCAGGTCGGCGTGCCTTCGATCGTGGTGTTCCTGAACAAGGTCGACCAGGTGGACGACGCCGAGCTGCTTGAGCTGGTCGAGCTTGAGGTTCGCGAGCTCCTGTCGAAGAACGAGTTCCCCGGCGACGACATTCCGATCGTCAAGGGCTCGGCGCTGGCTGCTCTTGAAGACTCCAACAAGACCATCGGCGAGGACGCCATCCGCGAGCTGATGGCTCAGGTCGACGCCTATATCCCGACGCCGGTTCGTCCGCTGGACAAGCCGTTCCTGATGCCGATCGAGGACGTGTTCT
>NZ_JAPYKO010000047.1:0-22587 GCF_037179585.1 Mesorhizobium argentiipisi (SeqCode) | reverse complement strand
ACTCTTCGCCGCCGAGAAGCTTAACTGTCTCGGCCCAGCCATCATCAACAAGCGATTCGTGTGTCATCCCCAGCGTAGAATCACAACCGATTCCGCGCCGCAATACCCTATCTTAGCGCCTATGCCCGGCAGGGGCAGTTTTCCGGCTTTTTCGTCATCCGGTGGGGTGTATCGCGCGAAAGCTTGCGATAAGAGGAGACTCAAAGAAACTCCCCTCTCCCATGGACAAAAATCGCCGCTCATGACCATTTCGAATTCCGTGCCGATCACTCCCGAGCTCGTCGCCGCGCACGGGCTGAAGCCCGACGAATACCAGCGCATCCTCGATCTGGTCGGGCGCGAGCCAAGCTTCACTGAGCTCGGCATCTTCTCGGCGATGTGGAACGAGCACTGCTCCTACAAGTCCTCCAAGAAATGGCTGCGCACGCTGCCGACCAGCGGTCCGCAGGTCATCCAAGGTCCCGGCGAGAATGCCGGCGTGGTCGACATCGGCGACGGTGACTGCGTTGTGTTCAAGATGGAGAGCCACAACCACCCCTCCTACATCGAACCTTATCAGGGCGCGGCGACCGGCGTCGGCGGCATCCTGCGCGACGTCTTCACCATGGGCGCGCGGCCGGTGGCGGCGATGAACGCGCTGCGCTTCGGCGCGCCGGATCATCCCAAGACCCGGCACCTTGTCGCGGGCGTGGTTTCGGGCGTCGGCGGCTACGGCAATTCCTTCGGCGTGCCGACCGTCGGCGGCGAGGTCAATTTCGATGCCCGCTACAACGGCAACATCCTGGTCAACGCCTTCGCGGCGGGCCTTGCCAAGACCAACGCCATCTTCCTGTCGCAGGCCAAGGGCGTCGGCCTGCCGGTCGTCTATCTCGGCGCCAAGACCGGGCGCGACGGCGTCGGCGGCGCCACCATGGCTTCGGCCGAATTCGACGATAAGATCGAGGAGAAGCGCCCGACCGTGCAGGTCGGCGATCCCTTCACCGAAAAATGCCTGCTGGAAGCCTGCCTCGAGCTGATGGCATCGGGCGCCGTCATCGCCATCCAGGACATGGGTGCGGCCGGCCTCACCTGCTCGGCGGTCGAGATGGGCGCAAAGGGCGACCTCGGCATCGAGCTCGACCTCGACAAGGTGCCGGTGCGCGAGGAGCGCATGAGCGCCTATGAGATGATGCTGTCGGAAAGCCAGGAGCGCATGCTGATGGTGCTGCGCCCGGAAAAGGAAGAGAAAGCCGAGGCGATCTTCCGCAAATGGGGGCTCGACTTCGCCATCGTCGGCAAGACCACCGATGATCTGCGCTTCCGCGTCATCCATCAGGGTGACGAGGTCGCCAATTTGCCGATCAAGGACCTGGGGGACCAGGCGCCGGAATATGACCGCCCCTGGGTCGAAGCGAAGAAGCCGGCGCCGCTTGCCGCAAACGACGCGCCGAAGGCCGATGTCGCCGACGCGTTGCTCAAGATGCTGGGCGGACCGGACCTCTCTTCGCGCCGTTGGGTGTGGGAGCAGTACGACACGCTGATCCAGGGCAATTCGTTGCAGCTTCCAGGCGGCGATGCCGGCGTGGTGCGCGTCGAAGGCCATCCGACCAAGGCGCTCGCCTTCTCCTCCGACGTCACGCCGCGCTACTGCGAGGCCGATCCTTATGAAGGCGGCAAGCAGGCCGTCGCCGAATGCTGGCGCAACCTCACCGCCACCGGCGCCATGCCGCTCGCCGCCACCGACAACCTCAATTTCGGTAATCCCGAACGGCCCGAGATCATGGGCCAGCTCGTCGGCGCCATCAAAGGTATCGGCGATGCCTGCCGTGCGCTCGGCTTCCCGATCGTCTCCGGCAATGTCTCGCTCTACAACGAAACCAATGGCCGCGGCATCCTGCCGACGCCGACCATCGGCGGCGTCGGCCTCATCTCCGACTGGTCGAAGATGGCGCGCATCGGCTTCGCCGCCGAGGGCCAGATGATCGTGCTGGTCGGCGCGCCGCCGAGTTGGGGAAGCCATCTCGGCCAGTCCGTCTATCTGCGCGACATCCATGGCCGCGCCGACGGACCGCCGCCGCCGGTCGATCTCGCGCATGAGAAGCGCGTCGGCGACCATGTGCGCTCGCTGATTGCTTCCGGCATTGTGACCGCCGCGCACGACGTCTCGGACGGCGGCCTGGCGATAGCGCTGGCCGAAATGGCGATGGCCTCCGGCATCGGCGCCACCATCCCCGGCCTCACCGGCACCGACCCGATTCCGGTCTGGTTCGGCGAGGACCAGGGCCGCTATCTGCTGACGCTGTCGATCGACCCGCAAAGCGGCGAATGGGACAGTATCCGCGAGGAGCAGGGCAAGCTCGGCATCTTCGCGCCCTGGATCGGCACCACCGGCGGGCGTGAATTGAAGCTGGGTGACGCACGACCGATCCCGGTCAGTGAATTGACCACCGCCCATGAGGGCTGGTTCCCGCGCTTCATGGATCAGGCCAGTTGACCAGAAGCATGTCTCCCGAAAGTGTGCAGCGGTTTCGGGAAAAAGACATGCTTACGACAAAGGACTTAAATGTCGCATAAATCCTTTTTTATGCGACATGATTTAACCGGCAGGGCGCTGGTCGCAGTCGTCTTCTGGCCGTCCCTGTTCTTCTTCTGGTTTCTCGCACCGTTCGTCCTGTTCCTGCTGTCGACGACCTCGAGCGAGGTCTGTCCGCGGCTGGAAACCCGCGCCGAGTTCCTGGCGGCGGCCAACGGCACGCTGCCGATGCTCATCGTGCAGACCCTGATCTACGCGGTTCCGATCGTCTGCCTGGTGCTCTGGAACCGGCTTTCTCCGGAGCCGGCGCGGGCAAGGCACATCGCGACCTGCATCAAGCTCTTCGCCATCGCCGCGGTGATCGGGGCGGTTTGGGACTATGGCTCGTCCTTGATCTGCGACGGCTACGGTCAGGCCCTCTTCTCGACCGCATGGCAGATGACGAGCTATCTTCCCATCATCAGCCTGGTGGTCAACATCCCGCTCTACGTGCTGGTCTTCAGCCTCGGCCGCGCCTATTCGACGCGCGATGACATCACGGAAGACGGCGTGGTTCATGCGAGCCAGGACAATTCCTAGCCTTCATCCCCCGACGGAACGTCTTCAATCCGGACTGGAAAGGCTTTAGGCTCACCCAAGTCACATACGGCCTGCGTGCTTGAAACAGGATTTTGCCATGGCAATGGATGCCCACGACATCGAAAAACTGATCAAGGAAGGCATCCCGGACGCCAAGGTGACGATCCGCGACCTTGCCGGCGACGGCGACCACTACGCGGCCGAGGTCGTCGCAGAAAGTTTCCGGGGCAAAAGCCGTGTCCAGCAGCACCAGATGGTCTATGACGCGCTGAAGGGCAAGATGGGCGGCGTGCTGCATGCTCTGGCGCTGCAGACCAGCGTGCCGGACTGAGCGCTGCCGCCTCTCAGGCCTTGGCCCAAAGTCGCCTTATCCCTTGCGCCATTCAAGTAGCGTCACGGCCAACGTCTTGTTTCAGCCACCCTATGGGTTTATTTGAAGGACATGCTTCGAGCCTGACTCCCACAGGCGTGAAAGGATTGTCCATGACCGGCATCAGCGACTACATCGACAATGAAGTGAAGAGCAACGACGTCGTGCTCTTCATGAAGGGCACGCCCGGCTTCCCGCAATGCGGGTTCTCCGGCCAGGTGGTGCAGATCCTCGACTACATCGGGGCCGACTACAAAGGCGTCAACGTGCTCGACTCGGCCGAATTGCGGCAGGGCATCAAGGATTATTCGAACTGGCCGACCATCCCGCAGCTCTACGTGAAGGGTGAATTCGTCGGCGGTTGCGACATCGTGCGCGAAATGTTCCAGGCCGGCGAGTTGCAGGACTTCCTCGTCGAAAAGGGCGTCAGCGTCAAAGGCGCCGCCTGATCGGATTGCGTCGGCGACCAGCCGGCGGACACAAACTTCCGGGGCCGCCCCCACCTCGGCATTGTAGTTCTCGGATTTGAGAACGAGACGAATGGATGCGCCGGCAATCCGGCGCATGTTCGTTTGAAGAATCGGATTTCGCGGTGGACAAGCAGGCAGCAGCGCAGCAATCGGCAACAAGCTTGCCCATTCCGCGCTGGGAATTCATTGCGCTCTGCGCGGCGCTCATGGCGCTCAACTCCTTAGCCATCGACATCATGCTGCCGGCGCTGCAGCAGATCGGCGCCTCGCTCGGCGTCGAGAGCGAGAACCACCGCCAATATGTGATCACCGCCTATATGCTTGGCTTCGGCGGCGGACAGCTTTTCTTCGGACCCATTTCGGATCGCTTCGGGCGCCGTGCGCCGTTGGTCTTCGGCCTGGTCGTCTATGTTGCCGCCGCGGCTGCCGCCGCCGTCGCGCCGAGTTTCGCCCTGTTGCTGACCTGCCGCCTGATACAAGGCTTCGGCGCGGCGGCGACCCGCGTCATCGCCGTCTCGATCGTACGCGACACGTTCGAAGGCCGGCGCATGGCCGAAGTGATGTCGCTGATCTTCATGGTGTTCATGGCAATTCCGGTGGTCGCGCCCGGCATCGGCCAGTTCGTCATGCTGTTTGCCAGCTGGCACTGGATTTTCGTGACCATGGCCGTCGGTGCGCTGGTCGTGTCGGCGTGGGCGCTGTTGCGCCTGCCCGAGACGCTGCATCCGGAATATCGCCGGCCGCTGACGGTAAGCTCCGTCGCCGGCGGCTTCCGCATCGTGCTCACCAATCGCCTCACGCTTTGCTACGCCTTTGCCAGCACCTTCATCTTCGCGGCCATGTTCGGCTTCATCAGTTCGGCACAGCAGATCTATATCGACATCTTCCATGTCGGCGAGTTGTTCCCGCTGATCTTTGCCGGCGTCGCCGGCGTGCTTGCTTTCTCGAACTATCTCAATTCGCGGCTGGTCGGCCAGATCGGCATGCGCCGCCTGTCGCAGGGCGCGCTGCTTATCTTCCTGTGCATCAGCCTTGCCTGGCTGGTGGTCTCGCTCGAAATGAAAATGCCGCTCTGGCTGTTCATCGCGTTTTTTGCCGGTGCGATGCTGCCGTTCGGCGGACTGGGCGCGAATTTCAACGCCTTGGCCATGGAGCCGCTTGGCGAACTCGCCGGCACCGCCGCGTCCATCCTGGGCTTCATGCAGACCTTCCTCGGCGCCATCATCGGCGCGTTGATCGGCCAGGCTTACAACGGCACGGTGACCCCTTTGGCCGCCGGCTTCTGCAGCGTCTCGGTCGCGGCTCTGCTGATGATCCTGATCGCCGAGCGGGGCAGGATGTTCCAGCCTCACAATCCCCCCGTTTCGGGGCACGTCACCGATCTGCACTAGATTGCTGTGGCCGGCAGGGCTGCCGGCCCTGGCCAAGCGCAGGATTTGGCCCTACTCGGCCCAGAGCTCGCGCCGCAACTCGTCCCAACTTTGCTTGTCCGGCGCGACCAGCAGGCCGCCATCGACATGCGAGGGCAGGTAGGCGCTTCCGTCGACGCGCGCGACATGGCCGCCGGCTTCCTGATGGATCAGCGCGCCCGCCAGATGATCCCAGGGCATCAGCTTGTTGTAGAGCACGAAATGGGCGTGGCCGCTGGCCAGAAGCCGGTATTCATGCGCCGCGCAGCGATAGGCGAATTGCGACAGCGTCTTGGTCTGGTTGCGGGCAAGCCGCGAGCGTTCAGGCTCTTGGAGAAACTGCCAAGAAACGGCGCCGGTCATCTGCGACATCGGCACCGGCGCCGCGACGCGAACCTGCTCCAGCGCGCCATGCGCATGGCGGATATGGCTGCCCGCGCCCTTGGTCCCGATCAGCCAGTCCTTGCCGACTGGATCGTGGATAATCCCGGCGACGGTCTCGCCATTGACGACGACGCCGGCCATGACGCCGAACAGCGGCACGCCGGATGCGAAATTGAAAGTGCCGTCGACCGGATCGATGACGAAGGCAAGCGCGGCATCACCAAGGCCCGACAGCAGCGCCGGATTGTCGGAGCAGGCTTCTTCGCCGACCACCATGGCGTCCGGATAACGCTCGCGGAGCCGGGCGGTGATCAGCCTCTCGGCGTTAACGTCCGCCTCGGTGACGAGGTCGGCGGCGGACGTCTTCTGGCGGACGTCGCCCTCGCCCAGCCGGCGGAAGCGCGGCATGATTTCGGCGTTCGCCGCGTCGGCGAAAAGCTCGGCCAGCCAGTCGATCGCATTATCTTCAAATCGCATCGGAAACGTCTTGTCCTGGGTTGGTGCCGAGCCCCGCGAAGTCGAACAGCTTCCTGTCCAGGAGATGCGAGGGTCTTACATTGGTCATGGCGCGGATCATCGTATCCTTGCGGCCCGGCATGCGCTTCTCGATGTCGTCGAGCATCGCCTTCATGGCGTTGCGCTGCAGCCCTTCCTGGCTGCCGCAGAGGTCGCACGGGATGATCGGGAATTTCATCGCGTTGGCGAATTTCTCGAGGTCGGCCTCAGCACTATAGGCAAGCGGCCGCAGCACCATGACGTCGCCTTCATCATTGAGGAGCTTGGGCGGCATGGCGGCGAGACGCCCGCCATGGAACAGGTTCATGAAGAAGGTTTCGAGTATGTCCTCGCGGTGATGGCCAAGCACCAGCGCCGAACACCCCTCCTCGCGCGCGATCCGATAGAGATGGCCGCGCCGTAGCCGCGAGCAGAGCGAGCAATAGGTGCTGCCCTCGGGCAGCTTGTCGGTCACCACCGAATAGGTGTCCTGGTATTCGATGCGGTGGGCGATGCCGTTGGCGTTGAGATAATCGGGCAGGATGTGCTTCGGGAAATTCGGCTGGCCCTGGTCGAGATTGCAGGCGAGCAGATCGACCGGCAGCAGGCCGCGCCATTTGAGGTCGAGCAAAAGCGCCAGCAGGCCGTAGGAATCATTGCCGCCCGACAGCGCCACCAGCCAGCGTTCGCCCGGCTTCACCATGGCGAAATCTTCGATCGCCTGGCGGGTGAGCCTCAACAGCCGCTTGCGCAGCTTGTTGAACTCGACCGAGGACGGCACCTCACGAAACAGCGGGTGGAAGCCACCGTAGGTCTCGTCGTCGATCGCCTCGAGGGATTTGAGATCTGGCAGCATATTCATGGCGCCGGCTCCGCGTTGTCAGCGCTCGGCTTTAGAGCATTTTGCAGCCGAGTGAAATCACATGGCGTCGCATAATGCGGCCAAAGTGAATAGCCCTGACCGCCAAAGAAAAAGGCCGCCTTGAGAGGCGGCCTTGGAAGCTGCGGCTGATCGATGTCGATCAGCGCGAGTAGAATTCGACGACCAGGTTCGGTTCCATCTGCACGGCGAACGGAACGTCCGAAAGGCCGGGAACGCGAGCGAAGGTCGCGGTCATCTTGTTGTGGTCGGCTTCGATGTAGTCCGGCACGTCGCGCTCGGCGAGACCGACCGATTCCAGCACGATCACGAGCTGCTTCGACTTCTCGCGCACCTCGATGACGTCGCCCGGTTTGCAGCGATACGAGCCGATGTTCGTGCGCTTGCCGTTGACGTTGACATGGCCGTGGTTGACGAACTGACGGGCGGCGAAGATGGTCGGCACGAACTTGGCGCGGTAGACGACGGCGTCGAGACGCGACTCGAGCAGGCCGATCAGGTTCTCGGAGGTGTCGCCCTTGCGGCGGTTGGCCTCTTCATAGACCTTGCGGAACTGCTTTTCCGAAACGTCGCCATAGTGACCCTTCAGCTTCTGCTTGGCGCGCAGCTGCAGGCCGAAGTCGGAAAGCTTGCCCTTGCGGCGCTGGCCATGCTGGCCGGGGCCGTATTCACGCTTGTTGACCGGGGACTTCGGGCGGCCCCAGATATTTTCGCCGAGACGGCGGTCGATCTTGTATTTCGCGGATTCGCGCTTGCTCATCGCATTCCCTTTCAAAACAATATACCCGGAACCCCATGGCTCCGGGCGAAGGAAACGCGCCCTCCTCTGGCCTCCGTTTTCGAGACCTGACAGGGTTCCCCACGCAAAGCGACGGAAAACCCACGGGACACGTCAAAAGAAACCACCGGGCGTCGCCACCCGGTGTTGGTGGGCCTGTTAAACAGAGATTTAACCGGTGTCAAGCTTGCGGCTGGCAGCGCGGGTCGCAACCCGATAACATTTCCCGCGTGGCGTGCGGTGCCGGTTGTGGCGAAGGCCGTCGGCGGCAGAGCGGCTTGTGCTTTCAAGGAGCCGCCCTGCTCTGCCATGTTAATGAAGGGACTGGAGCAGAGGAGTCCGAATTCCCATGAAGAAGTTCTTCCTTACCCTGACCGGAGCCACTGTATTGGCGGGATCTATGGCGGTCATGACGCCGGAACCGGCCATGGCCAGGCATTGGAGCGGCCACAGGCAGGTATGCCGCGTCGTGGTGACGAAAAGAGTAGTCTGGCGCCACGGCCATCGCCACGTCGTCCGCTACAAGACCAAGCGCTGCTGGTGGCGCCGCTAGCTCATCTTGCGCCAAAGGGGTTAACGGAGGCCCGCGGCCGACGCCGCGGGCCTTTCATTCGATCTACGACTTCTTGCTGGGCAGACTTTTGCGCTTGGTCTCGGCGAACTCCTCGAGCTGCTTCTCGCTCATCGATTCATACATTTCGCGCGAAGCGCCTTTGAGTTCGCTCTTCTTCGTCTCGCCGCGCTTGGCGGAAAGCGCTGCGCCGGCGGCCTTTTGCTGGGCTTGCGATTTGGCGGGCATGGCGGTTTCTCCCTTGCTGCGGGAGAAACGCCGCGCTTCGACAGCAGTTCCGGCCCGAGCGGCTAAGTCCTTCGTAAGCTTGCGGCGTCGGCGATCTTCAGCAAAAGCCTTCCCGCGTCCGGAACGCCAGTATAGGACGGCGGCATGAAATCGCTGACCGATCCCTCACAGGCACTCTCCACCGGCCTCGCGAAAATCCGCACCGAGTTCCACGTGCCGGATGGATTCCCGCCGGAGGTGGTGGCTGCGGCGCAGGCGGCTGCCAAGCGTGTGCCCGACCAACATGCCGATCGCACCGCGGTGCCTTTCGTCACGCTCGATCCGGCGAGCTCGACCGATCTCGACCAGGCCTTCTCGATCGAGGCCAGCGGCGGCGATCTTCTCTTGCATTACGCCATTGCCGATGTGACCTGGTTCGCCGGGGACGGCGACGCGGTGGGTCTCGAAGCCTGGAACCGGGGCGAGACGCTTTATTTGCCGGACGGCAAGGCCGGGCTCTACCCGCCGCTGCTTGCCGAGGCTGCGGCGAGCCTGTTGCCCGATGGACCGCGTCCTTCGGTCATCTTCACGATCCGGGTTGCCGGAGACGGTGCGGTGAAATTGGATGGCGCGGAGCGCGCCGTCATCCAAAGCCGCGCCAAGCTCGCCTATGACAGCGTCAAAGCTTCCGATGTTCCCGCCGGCTTCGCGGAACTGGCGCGGCGCATGGCGGCTAACGAACATCGCCGCGGCGCTTCGCGCGTCGATCCGCCAGAGCAGGAGGTGCAAAGGCTCGCCGACGGCACGTTCCGGCTTTCGTTCAGGCCGCTGCTGCAATCCGAGCAGGACAATGCAGCACTTTCGCTGGCCGCCAATATGGCGATCGCCAATGCCATGCTGGCGCACAAGACCGGGTTGTTCCGGGTGATGTCGGGGCCGGATGCTTCCAAGGTGCAACGGCTGCGCAACGCGGCACTAGCGCTCGGCCTGTCCTGGCCTGCCTCCACCAGCCTGCGCGACTATCAGCGCACGCTCGATCCGGCCGATCCGAAACAGGCAGCGCTGATGCTGGAAATCCGCCGTGCGGGCAACGGTGCGTCCTACCAGCCTTATCAGGAGGGCGTCGTGCCCTGGCATGAAGCGATGGCCGCGACCTACGCGCATGCCACCGCGCCGCTCAGGCGGCTGGCCGACCGTTACGTCGTGCGCTGCGCGCTGGCGATCGTCAACGGCCAGCCCGTGCCGCAGGCCGTCACCGATGCCTTCGCCAGATTGCCGAAGGTGATGGGCCGTGCGGATGCCCGCGCCTCGCAGATCAATCACGCTGCCATCGACCTTGCCGAGGCCGTAATGCTCAAGGGACATGAGGGTGATACGTTCAAGGCCGTCGTCACCGACTTCGTCGACCATGGCGTGCGCGTGCAGCTTGCCGACATGCCTATCGTCGCCAACGTGAAGGCCACGGGCCTCAGACAGGGCGACAATCTCAACCTGAAGCTGATCTCCGCCAACCCGGATCAGCGCAGCATTGTCTTCGAGCCTGTTTAAGCGGCTGTACTTAAGATACGTGAGCTTAGCGCGCGGTCAGTCCAAAGCCCTGGATGAGCCGCCTCGTGGCAAAATCCACCTTGCCCGAGGTGAAGACGGCAAGATCGGGCTCGCTCTCGCCGGATGTTTCTCCGACAGGATCAAGCAGCGACATGGCGCGCCGCGCGATCGCCTCGGCGGGATCAATCCAGTCGACCGGCCAGGGCGCGGTCTTGCGCATGCGGTTGGCGAGAAACGGGTAATGCGTGCAGGCAAGCACGACGATGTCGGTGCGATTGGCCTCGCGCTCGATGAAACAGGGCGCGATTTCGGCACGCACGGCTTCCTCGTCGACGAAACCCTGGCGCATATAGATTTCGGCCAGCCCCGCCAGCCTGTCGCTGCCGACCAGGCGCACATGGCATTTCTGCGCCCATTTGCTGATCAGGTCGCGCGTGTACTGGCGCTTCACCGTGCCGGGCGTCGCCAGCACCGACACCAGGCCGGAGCGGGTGCGTTCGGCCGCCGGCTTGATTGCCGGAACGGTGCCCACAAACGGATGGCCGGGGAATGTCTCGCGCAGCGCCTCGATCACCAGCGTCGAAGCTGTGTTGCAGGCAATGACCGAAATCGCCGGCTGGAGGCGGTCGAGCAATTTGCCGAACAGTGCAAGAATGTGTTCCTTGAGCGCCGACTCTTCCCAGGCGCCATAAGGAAAAGCCGCGTCGTCGGCGACATAGACGAAGCGCCGGTCAGGCATCAGCACGCGCGCCTCGCGCAGCACTGTCAACCCGCCAACGCCGGAATCGAACATCAGGATCGGGCGCTGGCTTGATCGATCGCTCATTGTCATCCGGCCACAGAGCAATTCCAGGAAAAGTGTGAAAGGGTTTTCCGTCCGGAGTTGCGTCAAAACAAAGAGAAGCATCCGATCCGTGATTGGATCGACCGCGCTTCTATCGCGAATGATCTTGGTCTTGAAGAGGCGAATGCGAGCAGCTTTTGCGCAGTCGCTAGAGCATGATGCCGAAAAGCGTGAACCGGTTTTCGGACGACATCATGCTCTATCTCTAAGACTCACTCATATCCCGCGCTTGCCGAAGCCGGCGGGGCGCGGCCTGCCGAAGGGCTGCGGCGCGGGCGGAATGCGAGCGGCTGAAGCGGCAACCGCGGCGCGTGGAGCGGCCGGCACAGCGGTGCGCGCAGTGCGTGTCGATGCCGGAAGCGGACCATCGAAGTCGAAAACATCGGTCAGTTCGTCGATGTTGCTGCCGGCGACGGGTTTCGCCCACAGGATCGTGCACCAGAGGCCGAATATCGAAAGTGCAAGCAGGTTCAGCCCGCCGGGAATGCTCTCGGGATCGTCGAATTTGACGACCAGCAGCACGCCTGCCTGCAAAAGGGCGTAGACGGCGGAAAGGACGATGTAGGCCCACAGGATCCAGCGACGCCCGTTGGCGTCGCGGGTGCGGCGCGAGGCGATATTGCCGCGCAGCGCGACAAAGATGAGCGAGGCGACGAGGACGGCGCCCGCCATGCCCTGGCGCGCCGGACCAGCCCCCGAATTGATCAGCCCTTCGAAACCGATGGTGCTGACAATGCAGACAACGATCACCACGGTTTCGGCGACGGCAAGACCGAGAGAATAAAGGAAAAAGCGCAGTCGACCAATATTGGACGTAAACATGTGCCACCCCCACTATTGCAGCAAGGATGACGTATAACCGAATAAATTCGGTTACTTCAAATGCTCACAGCTTATCGATTTTAACTTTCTTCTTCTTTGGCGCGACTGCGCGCGCCGGCCGGCAACCGTCTTGGATCGTCGCCGGGCGAGCCGTCGCCGCGCGGCATGGCCGGCGAGAACCGGTCGAGCGAGGAGATGATGCCGCGCAGAACCTTGAGCTCCGGTTCGGCGAACCCCGCGCGCGTAAGCACGGCGCGCAGATTGTCGACCATCTTCGGTTTCTTTTCCTCGGGGCGGAAATAACCGCGCGCTTCCAGCGCGTTCTCAAGATAGGCGAACAGGCTGTGCAGTTGCTCTTTGGTCGCCGGCACCAGCTCCGGCCCGGAGAAATTGGTCTGGGTCTCGTCGGCGAGGCCGGACTTCATCCATTCATAGGACATCAAAAGCACCGCCTGAGCGATGTTGAGCGAGGAGAAGCCGGGGTCGACCGGGAAGGTGACGATCTCGTCGGCGAGCCCGACCTCGTCATTATAGAGGCCAAAGCGCTCGCGCCCGAACAGGATGCCGGTGCGCTGGCCCGCCTCGACGCGTGCCCTGAGCGCCCTGCCCGCCTCCACAGGCCCGCGCACCGGCTTGAAGCCGTCGCGCTCGCGCGCAGTCGTGGCGAAGACGAAGTTCAGGTCGGCGACTGCAGAGGCCAGATCGTCGAAAACCTTGGTGGCGTCGATGACATGGTCGGCGCGGCTGGCTGCCGCGCGCGCCTTCTCGCTCGGCCAGCCGTCGCGCGGATTGACAAGGCGCAATTCCGACAGGCCGAAATTCGCCATGGCCCGCGCCACCATGCCGATATTCTCGCCGAGCTGCGGCTCGACCAGGATGATCGCCGGTCCGGCGGAAGCGGTCTTGGTTGTGTCTTCTGTGGCTGGCATGGCTATTGGTAACCGGGGTTTGCGGCGTTTCGGCGTCCCCTGCCACATCCGGACCGGAAAATGAAGCATTCACAACAGCGGCGCCCGTCCGCCCCGGCGCGGATCGCGGTTTGCGCGCTGAAAAAGCCTTTGATATACGCTCCGCATCCCCGGCCGAAACCATGCGGGCAAGGCCGTCCAGATCCCCCAGCAACGAGGCATTCTTTCCATGGCGAAGATCAAGGTGGCGAACCCGGTCGTCGAACTCGACGGCGACGAGATGACCCGCATCATCTGGCAGTTCATCAAGGACAAGCTGATCCACCCCTATCTCGACCTGAAGCTTGAATATTACGACCTCGGCATCGAGCACCGCGACGCCACCAACGACCAGGTGACGGTCGATTCGGCCAACGCCATCAAGAAATGGGGCGTCGGCGTGAAATGCGCGACGATCACCCCCGACGAGGCGCGCGTCGAGGAATTCAAGCTGAAGAAGATGTGGAAGTCGCCCAACGGCACCATCCGCAACATCCTCGGCGGCACGATCTTTCGCGAGCCGATCATCATGAAGAACGTGCCGCGCCTGGTGCCGGGCTGGACCAAGCCGATCGTCGTCGGTCGTCATGCCTTCGGCGACCAGTACCGCGCCACCGACTTCCGTTTCCCCGGCAAGGGCAAGCTGACGATCAAGTTCGTCGGCGAAGACGGCCAGGTGATTGAGCACGACGTCTATGACGCGCCGGGCGCCGGCGTGGCCATGGCCATGTACAATCTCGACGAGTCGATCCGCGAATTCGCCCGCGCCTCGCTGAACTACGGCCTGCTGCGCAATTTCCCGGTTTATCTGTCGACCAAGAACACCATCCTCAAGGCCTATGACGGCCGCTTCAAGGATATCTTCCAAGAGGTCTACGAGAAGGAGTTCGAGGCCGAGTTCAAGGCAAGGAAACTCTGGTACGAGCACCGCCTGATCGACGACATGGTCGCCTCCAGCCTGAAATGGTCGGGCGGCTATGTCTGGGCCTGCAAGAACTATGACGGCGATGTGCAGTCCGACACTGTCGCGCAAGGCTTCGGCTCGCTCGGCCTGATGACCTCGGTGCTGATGACACCGGACGGCAAGACGGTGGAAGCGGAGGCCGCGCACGGTACCGTGACCCGCCACTACCGCCAGCATCAGAAGGGCGAGGAAACCTCGACCAATTCGATCGCCTCGATCTTCGCCTGGACGCGCGGCCTCGCCCACCGCGCCAAGCTCGACGACAATGCCGAGCTCAAGCGCTTCGCCGAGACGCTGGAAAAGGTCTGCATCCAGACCGTCGAGAGCGGTTTCATGACCAAGGACCTGTCGCTGCTGATCGGCCCCGACCAGCCGTGGCTCTCGACCACCGGCTTCCTCGACAAGATCGACGAGAATTTGCAGAAGGCGATGGGGTAATCAGCCATGGGCGGTGCCGGCGAAAAGGCCCGCCTTTGCGCCGGCAACAATGCCGATCTGTGTCGGGCGGTTTTCAAGGCGAATGGATTGAGCGACCGGAGGAACGAGTTCTTCTGGTCGAGCGACGAGCAAGCGCCCTCCTTCTATCCAAATGCTGTCACTCTGCATGCTAGTGCAATGGCTGCTCAGTTGGCGGAAATATCCAGGCTGACGTCAGTCTTTGCGGATAGCTTTGCGGTCAAGGATGGATTTTGCCGTCTCGACCTACGGCCGCTCGGATTCCGGCAGCTCTTCGATGCAAGCTGGATGTGGATGGATCTGTCTCACCCCATCGTGGTGCCTTCCGGCTGGGAACGCGTTGAGGATGCCTCAAGCTTGGAGATGTGGGCATTCGCCTGGGCGGATGTCGGAAGCCCGTCCAGCGGCCGGGTCTTTCCCGCGGCGATCTTGAACGACGATGCCATCGCTATCCTTGGCCGGCGAACGGCCGACGGTTTCGCTGCCGGTTGCATCGCCAACAGGTCGGAGCAGGTGATCGGGCTGTCAAATGTCTTCGCCGCAGATAGCGGTCCGATTTACCGCGATGCCGCAGCAGCCGCTGCCAACGCATTTGCGGGAAGTCGCGCGCTGGTCGGATATGAACGCGATCGTGTGCTGGATGAAGCACTGGCCTGCGGCTTTCAGGCCACCGGCGTGCTGCGCATCTGGCTACGGGATTTGGTTGAAAGTGAGCCTGGCTGATTGCCACTGTGTCCATGGCCAGGCAGGAAAGACGGATGGCAAAGCCTGTTCTCTACGGCGCTGACTACAGCGTTTATGTCCGCATCGCGCGGATGGCGCTGGAGGAGAAAGGCGTCAACTACGAGCTGGTGCCCCTCGACATCTTCGCCGCCGAAGGCATCCCGGCCTGGTATCTGGAACACCACCCTTTCGGCCGCATCCCGGCCTTCGAGCATGACGGTTTCCATCTGTTCGAAACCGGTGCGATCACGCGCTATGTCGATGAAGCCTTCGACAGTCCAGCGCTACAGCCGGCGGATGCGCGTGGCCGCGCCAGGATGGGCCAGATCACCGGCATGCTCGACGCCTATGGCTATCACGCCATGGTCTGGGATGTTGCGGTGGAGCGGCTGGAGAAAGCGGCACCGGATGAGGCGCTGATTGCCAGCGGGCTCCGCCAAGCTGAGACGGTGGTCAAGGGTTTGACATCGCTGAAGGCAAAAGGGCCTTGGCTGCTAGGCGACCAGCTGACACTGGCCGACCTGCACGCGGCACCGATCATCGCTTATTTCGTAAAGGTCGCGGAAGGACGCGATTTGTTGGCGCGGTTTGCGGGTATGCGCGATTGGTATCAGCGCATCGCCGCTCGTCCGAGCTTTGCGCGGACTGAGAAGGTCGGTTGACTGGCGTTCGTCATCTCGGCGTGCGATGGCCTCGTAGATGATAATTATTGGCGCTGGCGCCGCCCCTCATTGCCCTGCCGGGCATTTCTCCCCGTAAACGGGGAGAAAGAAGCTGGTCGCGACGCCGGCGCTTTTCCTGCCCGTTGGTGATTGGCGAAAGCCTATGTGACAGCGCCCTTCTCCCCGTTCAACGGGGAGAAGATGCCGGCAGGCAGATGAGGGGCAGCGCCGCCTTTGGCAGACTGGAGCCGGCTCGAACTGGGCCGGTCTCGCTCATTTAAGCCGCTTCCAGCGCCGCTTTCACCGCTGCGATCGCATCATTGGCCCTGGAGGCGTCGGGGCCACCGGCCTGCGCCATGTCGGGACGCCCGCCGCCGCCCTGGCCGCCGAGCGCAGCGGACGCGACGCGCACGAGATCGACGGCGCTGAAGCGGCCGGTCAAATCGTCGGTGACGCCGACGACCACGCTCGCCTTGTTGTCCTCGCCGGCGCCGACAAAGACGACCACGCCGGAGCCGAGAGTCTTCTTGCCGGCATCCGCCAGCGGCTTCAGGTCCTTCGGCGCCACACCGCTGACCGCCTTGCCGAGGAAGCCGACGCCTGCGACCGTCTCATTCGCGGCCGGGGCATCGGCAACGGCCGAACCGCTGCCCAGCGCCAGCTTCTTGCGCGCCTCGGTAAGCTCCTTTTCGAGCTTCTTGCGTTCTTCGAGCAGCGCCTCGACGCGCGACGGCACATCGGCCGGCGAGATCTTCAGGGTCGCCGCCGCGGCTTTCAGCCGCCTGTCCTGCTCGTCGAGATGCTTGCGCGCCGCCTCGCCGGTCAGCGCCTCGATGCGGCGCACGCCGGCCGCCACCGCGCTGTCCGACAGGATGCGCACCAG
Organism: Mesorhizobium argentiipisi (SeqCode); assembly: GCF_037179585.1. Taxonomy (NCBI): domain Bacteria; kingdom Pseudomonadati; phylum Pseudomonadota; class Alphaproteobacteria; order Hyphomicrobiales; family Phyllobacteriaceae; genus Mesorhizobium; species Mesorhizobium argentiipisi (SeqCode). The sequence continues at coordinate 6,083 of NZ_JAPYKO010000047.1, read as the reverse complement.
GCCGATATCGCCGGTCGATTTCACATGCGTGCCGCCGCAGAGTTCGACCGAATAAGGCCGATTGGCCTTGGCGCCATGCAGGCCGGTGCCCATCGACACGACGCGGACCTCGTCGCCATATTTCTCGCCGAACAGCGCCATGGCCCCCTCGGCGATGGCGTCGTCGACCGACATCAGCCGCGTCGTCACCGGGCTGTTCTGGACGACGATCTCGTTGGCCATGCGCTCGACTTCTTCGAGCTCGTCCGCCGAGATCGGCTTGTTGTGCGAGATGTCGAAGCGCAGCCGGTCCGGCGCCACCAGCGAGCCCTTCTGCGCGACATGGGTGCCCAGCACCTCGCGTAACGCTTCGTGGATGAGATGCGTCGCGGAATGGTTGGCGCGCAGCTTCGAGCGGCGGGCGTGGTCGACCTTGAGTTCGACAGCCACGCCCGTCTTGACCGTGCCTTTGGCCACCTTGCCCAGATGCACGAACAGGCCGTCGGCCTTCTTCTGCGTATCGGAAACCTCGATCGAGAAGCCCTCGCCGGAGATCACGCCGGTGTCGCCCATCTGGCCGCCGGATTCGCCATAGAACGGCGTCTGGTTGACGATCACGGCGACCGCGTCGCCCCGGGACGCGCTATCGATCGCTTTACCGTCCTTGACCAGCGCCTGGACGATGCCTTCGGCCTGCTCGGTCTCATAGCCGAGGAACTCGGTCGCGCCCGTCTTTTCACGCACGGAGAACCAGACGGTTTCGGTCGCGGCCTCGCCCGAGCCCGCCCAATGCGCGCGCGCCTCGGCCTTCTGCCGCTCCATCGCGTCGGTGAAGCCGGCGATATCGACCGAGATGCTGCGCTGGCGCAGCGCATCCTGCGTCAGATCGAGCGGAAAGCCGTAGGTATCGTAGAGCTTGAAGGCCGTCTCGCCGTCCAGCATGTCGCCGGCTTTGAGCGTCTCGGTTGCGTCCGAAAGCAGGCCGAGGCCGCGCACCAGCGTCTTGCGGAAGCGTGTTTCCTCGAGTTTCAGCGTCTCGGTGATCAGCGCCTCGCCGCGCACCAGATCGGGATAGGCCTGGCCCATCTCGCGCACCAGGGCCGGCACCAGCTGCCACATCAGCGGATCCTTGGCGCCAAGCAGCTGCGCATGGCGCATGGCACGGCGCATGATGCGGCGCAGCACATAGCCGCGGCCTTCGTTGGACGGCAGCACGCCGTCGGCGACCAGGAACGAGCACGAGCGCAGGTGATCGGCGATCACCCGGTAGGACGCCACGTTCTCCTGGTTCGGACCCTGACCGAGCGCCGAGGACGCCACATCGATCAGATGCTTGAAAAGGTCGGTCTCGAAGACGCTCTCGACCCCTTGCAGGATGGAGGCCATGCGCTCCAGGCCCATGCCGGTGTCGATCGAGGGGCGCGGCAGGTCGATGCGCTCTTCCTTCGTCACCTGCTCATACTGCATGAACACCAAGTTCCAGAATTCCAGGAACCGGTCGCCGTCCTCTTCCGGGCTGCCGGGCGGGCCGCCCCAGATATGCTCGCCGCGGTCGATGAAGATTTCCGAGCACGGCCCGCAGGGACCGGTGTCGCCCATCGCCCAGAAATTGTCGGAGGTCGCAATGCGAATGATACGGTCATCCGAGAAGCCGGCGATCTTCTTCCAGTGGCCCGCCGCCTCGTCATCGGTGTGATAGACGGTGACCAAGAGCTTGTCTTTCGGCAGACCGAATTCCTTGGTGATCAGGTTCCAAGCAAGCTCGATCGCGCGCTCCTTGAAATAGTCGCCGAACGAAAAATTGCCGAGCATCTCGAAGAAGGTGAGATGGCGCGCGGTGTAGCCGACATTGTCGAGGTCGTTGTGCTTGCCGCCGGCGCGCACGCTCTTCTGCGCGGTCGCGGCGCGCGAATAGGGACGCTTCTCCAGACCGGTGAAGACGTTCTTGAACTGCACCATGCCGGCGTTGGTGAACATCAGCGTCGGATCATTGCGCGGCACCAGTGGGCTGGAGGCGACGATCTCGTGGCCCTCCTTGCGGAAGTAGTCGAGGAATGCCGACCGGATATCGTTCACGCCACTCATTGCGTACTGCCTTTTCGCGAGAACCGCCGGCGTTGCCGGCGGCTGATGGGCTTTTGTTTCAGAAGATAGATGGGCCTTTTAGCGATAGCTCCTCACCCTGTCCAGAAACACGGAATCAATGCATGTCGCCCAGAAGTGCGCAGCGGTTCTGGGACAACGACATGTATCAAAATGAAGACCTAAAGCGCGTCGCCGGGACCCGTTCCCAGCGCGACGCAATCTTCACAGGGGCGGCGGCTCAGCACCGCCCGCAAAACGCAAAACCGCCGGCGCGAAGGCCGGCGGTTCGGGTACGCAGTACTCAAGAACTCGATTACATAAGCACAAACCGATAAACCAGAATTATGGCCGAACTCCGGCTGAGCCGACGAATTGCTTTCGCTCAATCCCGAACAGGAAACCGCCGCGCGGCTTTCCTGGACGAACCGGCCCTATATGGCGCCGGCTTCGTCCTCGAAACCGTCGTCCCCGCCTTCGGAGCCGCCATTCTCGAGGAATTTCTCGGCGATCAGCCCGGCATTCTGCCTGAGCGCCATCTCGATCTCGCGCGCCGTGTCAGGATTGTCGCGCAGGAACAGCTTGGCGTTCTCGCGACCCTGGCCGAGACGTTGCGAATTATAGGAGAACCAGGCGCCCGACTTCTCGACCACGCCCGCCTTGACCCCGAGATCGACGAGCTCGCCGGTCTTGGACACGCCCTCGCCGTACATGATGTCGAACTCCACCACCTTGAAGGGCGGGGCCAGCTTGTTCTTGACCACCTTGACGCGGGTCTGGTTGCCGACGACCTCGTCGCGGTCCTTGACCGAGCCGATGCGGCGGATGTCGAGGCGCACCGAGGCGTAGAATTTCAGCGCGTTGCCGCCCGTGGTCGTCTCGGGCGAGCCGAACATGACGCCGATCTTCATGCGGATCTGGTTGATGAAGATGACCATGGTGTTGGAGCGCGAGATCGAGGCGGTCAGCTTGCGCAGCGCCTGGCTCATCAAACGAGCCTGGAGACCGGGCAGCGCATCGCCCATCTCGCCTTCGATTTCTGCGCGCGGCGTCAGCGCCGCAACGGAGTCGACGACCAGAACATCGATCGCGCCCGAACGCACCAGCGTGTCGCAGATTTCCAGCGCCTGCTCGCCTGTATCGGGCTGCGAGATCAGGAGGTTTTCCAGGTCGACGCCGAGCTTGCGGGCATAGACCGGATCGAGCGCGTGCTCGGCATCGACGAAGGCGCAGATGCCGCCCTTCTTCTGGGCTTCCGCCACGGTGTGCAGCGCCAGCGTCGTCTTGCCCGAGCTTTCCGGCCCGTAGATTTCGATGATGCGGCCGCGCGGCAGGCCGCCGACGCCGAGCGCGATGTCGAGCCCGAGCGACCCGGTCGGCACGGTTTCGATCTCGACCACCTGCTCGTTGGCGCCGAGCCGCATGATCGAGCCCTTGCCGAAAGCGCGCTCGATTTGCGACAGCGCCGCATCCAGAGCCTTTGATTTGTCCACTGCCTTATCCTCTACAAGCCGCAAAGTATTCTGAGCCATGATACATCACCCCTTGGTCGTCAATGAAGGCCGGACAATCCGTGATCCCTGCTCTTTTGTACCTTTTTCGTTCTCATATGGCAAGGGGCAACAAATATCTGAAAAACAAACACTATCTGGATTTGTTCTATTTTTGTCTCACCAGAGCTGGTGCGGAGCACAACCCCTGGTCCAGAAGAGATTTCGATATCCGGCCATCCCGAGTCGCAACCCCGACTGCAGGGCGACCTGGGGAAACCTAGAGCAATTCCAGGAAAAGTGCGTAGCGGTTTTCCGTCCGGAATTGCGCAAGAGGAAAGATTTAGAGCGGTTCAGCGATTCCGTGAAACGCCGAACCGCTCTAGTGTGCGCAGCCGCACAATCAACGAAAGTCTGCGACCCGAAATGCCGACATACCCAACTATCCTGGCGCTGGGCGGCGCCCATATCGACCGGCGCGGCCAGGTCTCGGGCATTTATGTGCCCGCTGCCTCCAATCCCGGCATGATGCGCGAGGACGTCGGCGGCGTCGTTTTCAACGCGCTGCGCAGCGTGGTGAAGCGCGGCGTGTCGGCCTCGCTGATATCCGTGCGCGGCGGCGACGCGGCGGCGGACACGGTTGCCTCGGCGATCGACAGCGCCGGGATAACGGACCTCTCGGTCGTGTTCCTCGACCGCACGACGCCGAGCTACACGGCGCTGATCGACGCCGAGGGTGAGCTGATCGTCGGGCTGGCCGACATGGCGCTCTATGACTTGGCCTTCCCCAAGCAGATAAGGCGTTCCAAGGTGCGCGAGGCGATCGAAGCCGCCGACGCGATCCTGTGCGATGCCAACCTGCCCACGGCGGCGCTGGAGCGCCTGGTGGCGCTGGCGGGCGGCCGGCCAGTCTTCGCCATTGCCGTCTCGCCGGCCAAGGTCGTCCGCCTGGCGCCGCTGCTCGACGATCTGTCGCTGCTCTTCATGAACCGCCGCGAAGCCGCCGCCCTGGTCGGCGCCGAAGTCTCAGGCAAGCCCCTTGTCGACGCGCTCAGGCGGGTTGGCCTGAATGCCGGTGTGGTTACGGCGGGCAGCGCCCCGGTGCTAGGCTTCGACGACACAGGCATCTTTGAAATCGACCCGCCCGCGCCCCGCCGGGTCGCCGACGTGACCGGCGCCGGCGACGCCCTGACCGGCGCGACGGTCGCTGCCCTGCTGCGCGGCCTGCCGCTGCGCGCCGCGCTGCGCGAAGGCGTTGCGGCGGCAATGCTCGCCATAGAGAGCCTAGAGGCCGTGCCGTCCTTCACGATCGCCAATTTCACGCAGGCGCTTGCCCTTGTGCCGGAGGCGCGGGAGGTGGCATAGGGCCACCCACCATCTACTTCCTCCTTATCAGAGACAGCCATGACGCCGGAAACCGCCCGCCCCTTCGTCGATATCCACCCGCCCGTGGCGGAAGCGCTTGCCGCCGGCCGGCCCGTGGTGGCGCTGGAAAGCACCATCATCACCCACGGCATGCCCTATCCCGACAATGGCGCGATGGCCGCCAAGGTCGAGCAGATCATCATCGACGACGGCGCGGTGCCGGCGACGATCGCCGTAGTCGACGGGCGCATCAAGATCGGCCTGTCCGACGGCGAGCGCGAATCGCTGGCCATGACGGGCGATGCTATGAAGCTGTCGCGCGCCGATCTCGGCTTCGCGGTCGCTCAAACGCGCACCGGCGGCACCACGGTTGCCGCCACCATGATCGCAGCGCATATGGCCGGCATAAAAGTCTTCGCCACCGGCGGCATCGGCGGCGTCCACAAGGGCGCGGAAAAAAGCTTCGACATCTCTGCCGACCTCGACGAACTGGCGCGCACGCCGGTCATCGTCGTCTCGGCCGGCGCCAAGGCGATCCTCGATATCGAAAAGACGCTGGAAGTGCTGGAAACGCGCGGCGTCCCGGTTATCGGCCATGGCTGCGAGACGATGCCGGCCTTCTGGTCGAGGCAGTCGCCTTTCCGCGCCCCGTTGACGCTCAATGCGCCGGAAGACATCGCGCATTTCTACCGCACGCGCCAAGCGCTGGGTCTGGGTGGCGGCATTCTGGTCGCCAATCCGGTGCCGCGGAATGACGAGATACCGGCCGCTGAGATGGACGGTTACATCCAGGCGGCGCAGAAAGCGGCCCAAGCGCAGAACGTCACCGGCAAGGCGGTGACGCCGTTCCTTTTGTCGAAAATCCTGGAGCTGACTGGCGGCCGCAGCCTCAAGACCAACATCGCGCTGGTCGAGAACAATGCGCGGCTGGCGGCGGAGATTGCCAAGGCGCTGTAGGTGCGGAAGGATCAGCTACCGGCAGCGATAGCGAACGCCGCGTTCCGTCACACCCCCCTCTGGCCTGCCGGCCATCTCTCCCGCAAGGGGCCTGTTGCGCAGTTAGCGAGGACAGGCTCGCGGAGCGATTTGGTCGCGAGGTCTCGCTCCGTTTTGGCTTTGGGGTGGAATTGAGGGTGGCGGTGTGGCCTCAGGCCGGATGCTGGACGC
>NZ_JAPYKO010000046.1:0-22923 GCF_037179585.1 Mesorhizobium argentiipisi (SeqCode) | reverse complement strand
GACCGTCGCCGAGCCGGAACCGGCTGAATACGTCAAGATCTGCGACGTGTACGGCTCGGGCTACTTCTATATCCCCGGCACCGAGACCTGCCTGCGCATCGGCGGCTATGTCCGTTACGACATCGGCCTCGGAGACGTCGGCTCGTTCGACGGAGCGAAGAACGTCGACCACCAGGACGGCGACATCCACAGCACCTGGTACAAGAACACCCGCTTCACGCTGAAAACGTGGACGGGCCAGGAGACCGAGCTCGGCACGTTGAAGACCTACACCGAGACCCGCTTCAACTTCGGCAACAACAATCGCGGCGCCTCCGTTTCACGCACCGGTGGTGGCGCCATCACCGGCTTCACCGACAATCCCGCGGGCAACAAAGGCGTCACCCTAAACTTCGCCTGGATCCAGCTCGGTGGTCTCCGCGTCGGTAAGGACGAATCGGCCTTCGACACGTTCGTCGGCTATGCCGGCAACGTCATCCAGGATACGCTGGTTCCCTATGGCGACTTCGACACCAACGTCGTCCAGTACTACTTCGACGCCGGCAACGGCTTCTCGGCCGTGGTCTCGCTCGAAGAAGGCGAAGGCACTGTCGGCACCATCGACAGCTATGTTCCGCACGTCGTCGGCGGCGTGAAGTGGACGCAAGGCTGGGGCGCCATCACCGGCGTCGTGGCCTACGATAGCAACTACGAGGAAATCGCCGGCAAGGTCCGCTTGGACGTGAATGTCACCAATGAACTGTCGCTGTTCGGCATGTTCGGCTACGGCAGCGACAACAATCTGAGCGACCCGACCAACGTCATCGACGCCCGTGGTCGCGGCTTCTACAAGATCTGGGGCGGCAACTGGGCATTCTGGGCCGGCGGCACCTACAAGTTCAACGAGAAGACCTCGTTCAACCTCCAGGTGTCGGGTGACGAGGACAAGAACTACGGCGTGGCGGCGAACGTCGCCTACGACATCGTTCCCGGCTTCACGGTCACCGCCGAAGTCGACTACGATCACTTTGGCAAGTTTGACCAGTGGAACGCCAATCCCACCTCGACCGTCAACTTCACCGGTGCGGACAAGAAGAACAGCGTCGGCGGCCTGCTCCGCTTCCAGCGTTCGTTCTAACAGGCATTGCCTGATCGAAATCGATAACCCGGCGGGCAACCGCCGGGTTTTTCTTTCTCCCTTCCAGCACCCCGGCACCGTTTGCACAAAGCGCTGCATTCGGCGCGATCGCCGGAATTGCACGCGCTATTAGGAGGCTTGGGCCCGAGCAATCAGCGGATGGAGTGCTATGACTCGACGCGAATTGCTACTGATCAAACCTCAGCTAGATCTCCCAACGCGTCGATCAGCGGCTGGATCTCGCTCTCGTAGTTCTTCCATCGCTTGACGGATGACTTATAAATCGGCTGGCGAACCTGCCAAAGGCTGTAAGTATTTACCGAGCGATCCTTGTCAAAAAAGCGCAGGCAGGCATCGTCCCAAGGCAGCCCGAGATAATCGATGAGGCGTCGCGACTGCGCCTCTTGGTTTTCAATCAAAGTCTCGTAACGGTTTTCGAATATGCGACCCGGAAAAACCTTGTTCCAATGCCGCATCAGGCGGTCATACTCTCTGTAGTAAAGTCCTAATGTCCGAAGATCAGCGCTGTAGCTGTGCGCTTCATTGAACTGCAGGACAAAGCATGAGACGCAATTGTCGATGGCATCGCGCCGGCAATGAATGATGCGCGCGTTCGGAAAGAGGATGCCGATCAGCCCGATCAGTTCGAAATTGTGGGGCATCTTGTCGACGATTCGATGCGAATCGGGAGCCCGCTCGCGCAGATAGGCAAGATGCTCTGCTGCTAGCGTCTTGGTCAGTTCGGGGGTAATCGTCGCGATCGATTTGCCGAGGTCTGAGTCGGAGTTGCCTTTGAGACCGATCCCATTGGCCATTCGGCTGAGCTTGCTGAGCTCGCCGGCACCGTGAACACCAGGATGGCTGGCACAGATCTGCTCGGTCAGCGTCGTACCCGAGCGAGGCATGCCGACAACGAATACAGGCACCTCCGAGGGATTGCCATGAGCGGCCATTGAAGCCACCAGCTCCGGTGTGAAGGTTTCGATCATGACATCGACCCAGCGACGGTAGTTTTCCAGATCGAATTTATGGCCCCCGGCTTGATTTCCCTTCTTGAAGTGATCCATCGCCTCCCTGTAGCGACGGAGGTCGTTAAGCAGCTTCCCTGCAGCGTGATGGAGTGCCGCCGCTCCTTCCGCTCCATGGGCCGGGTCTCGAAGCTCCGCTAGAATTGCCGCGAGCTCCGGCGGCTCTTCCGTGAATTTACGCGTCTGCACCAATGCACTGTAGGCAGCCGGTACCGCGATCCGCCGCTCTATCGCCTCTTTCAAATGAACCGCGGCTTCGTCCATACGGCCGAGGCTTGCGAGCGCGCGGGGCAACCCCAACCGGGCCAGAGGATGATCCCGGTCGATCTTGAGCGCCTTCTCAAAGAGCGGCAGCGCCATTTCTCCCTTGTCAAATGAGTTGTAGGCATCGCCCAAGGCGCAAAGAGCTTCCACCAGGTCAGGCTTCAACGCCAAGGCCTGCTGAATGTGCCTGATTGCCGGCGTAAATTCGCTGAGCTTCAGATAGGTTTCGCCAAGGCTAAGGTGGTAGTAGGGATTCCGTGGCTCCTCTGCGACCGCCCGCGCGAAATACCGCAAGGCCTTCTCGTTGTCGTATCCGAGTCCGAGAGTTCCCAGGATATAGAATGCCAGCGGATGGTTTGGCGTTCTTGCCAGAACCTTGAGACAGAGTTCCTCGGCCTCCGGCAATTGCTCGGCTTTTTGCAGCTCGAGCGCCCGTCGCAACAGCATATCGTCCGCATGCGCTCGCGATGGACCGGCCTGCGTCTTGGCTTTCGGCAGCGCAGCGTTCGGCGGCAGCGCCTTAGCCGAGGGTTGCGTCTTGAGATGCTTTGCCCAAGCGGACGGCAATCGGTTGCTCATCCTGCCTCGCTAGCAAAAGCGGCAGGCAGAATCCAGCGATACGTCGTCCGCATCGAATTCGGAGGCCAACGGCAGACGTCCGCCGCTGGGTTCACCAGACCCATGCGAGCGGCAAACCTCTCAAGAGCTGACGCCGGATGCCGGTCAAGCCAGCTGATTTCAGCTTGTCGCCCAACTTGCACCCACCCCTCGCCCACGCTAGCAAGAAGACCCTTTCTCAACCGAGCTCTTTGCCATGCGCCAGCGCCCTTCCCTCACGTCCATCATCGGTGCGCTCCCTACCACGGTGCCGTTCGTCGGGCCGGAGGCGCAGGAGCGCGAGCGCGGGCGGCCTTTCCGCGCCCGCATCGGCGCCAATGAAAGCAGTTTCGGGCCTTCGCCGCGCGTCATCGCGCGCATGAAGAGCGTCGCCCGCGACCAGTGGATGTATTGCGACCCCGACAATTACGAACTGAAGGTGGCGGCCGCCGCGCATCACGGCGTGGCGATCGAAAACGTGGTCGTGGGCGAAGGCATCGACGGCCTGCTCGGCCTGGTGGCGCGCATGTATGTCGGCCCCGGCGACGCAGTGGTCACCTCGCTCGGCGCCTATCCCACCTTCAACTTCCACATTGCCGGCGTCGGCGGCCGCCTGGTGACGGTCCCCTATGCCGATGACAGGGAGGACCTGGACGGGCTTCTCGCCAAGGTCGCGAGCGAAAAAGCGCCGCTGGTCTATCTCTCCAATCCCGACAATCCGATGGGAAGCTGGTGGGAAGCGTCCGACGTCATCCGCTTCATCGAGGCGCTGCCGGAAACCACCATGCTGGTGCTGGACGAGGCCTATGGCGAGCTGGGACCGGCCTCGGCGCTGCCGGCGATCGACGTCGCGCGGCCGAACGTCATCCGCATGCGCACCTTCTCGAAGGCCTACGGCCTGGCCGGCATACGCTGCGGCTACGCCGTGGCTGAGGCGGAGGTGATCCGCGACTTCGAGAAGATCCGCAACCATTACGGCGTCAGCCGCATGGCGCAGATCGCCGGCCTCGAGGCAATTGCCGACCAGGACTACCTGCGCTCGGTGGTGGCGCGCGTGGCGGCAGGCCGCGAGCGCATTTCGGCCATCGCCAGGCAGAACGATCTCAAGCCGTTGCCGTCGGCGACCAATTTCGTCACCATCGACTGCGGCCGCGACGGCAGCTTCGCGCTGAAAGTGATGCAGAACCTTTTGTCGCGCGACGTGTTCATCCGCAAGCCGATGGCGCCAGTGCTCGACCGCTGCATCCGGGTCAGCGTCGGCCTCGATCATGAGCTCGACATCTTCGCCGAGGAGCTGCCGGGTGCGCTGGCGGCGGCGCGGGGGAACTGACCGAGTTCCCTGTTGCCTTTGCCCTTTGCTGTGCCAGATTCCGCCAAGTGCAACGCGGAGCACAGGCAATGCAAGGCGAACATAGAATAGTTCGGGCGCGCGTTTCCGGTACGGTGCAAGGTGTGAGCTACCGCGTCTGGACGCGCGGCGAAGCGATGCGTCTCGGGCTGACGGGTTGGGTGCGCAACGAGCGTGACGGTTCGGTCGCCGCGCTGATTGCCGGCGCCGATGCCGCTGTCACTGCGATGATCGAACGCCTGTGGCAAGGGCCGCGAGGCGCGCTCGTCTCAAAGGTCGAGATCGAGGAAGCGGCCGACGACGCGCCGATGGATTTCAGGATCATCGTCTAAGCCAGTATCTTCCCCTCAAGGAGGAGGTCAAAAGACTTGAATTAATTGAACGTTCGTTTTATTAATCTCGTCGGAGGCGATCATGGCGCGCACCACAGGTTCCGACGGGGAAAGGACTGAGGCGGCCGTCCGCGAGGCGGCGGTCGGCCTGATCGCCCGCCTCGGCTACGAGGCGATGTCGATGCGGCAGCTGGCGGCGGAGGTCGGCGTGCAGGCGGCCGCGCTCTATCGCTACTTCCCGACCAAAGAAGATCTGCTTTTCACCTTGATGCGAGAGCATATGGAAGGTCTGCTCAAGGCTTGGGAAGCGGCGCGACCGGCGAGCGCCGATCCGGTCACCCGGCTTGCAGCCTATGTCGAGAACCACATCGCGTTCCACATCGAGCGGCGCCACGCCACCCATGTCTCCAACATGGAGTTGCGCAGCCTCTCGCATGAAAGGCTGACGCAGATCCTCAAGATGCGCACGGCCTATGAAAAGGAACTGCGCACGATCCTGCGCGACGGCACTGAGGCCGGCGCTTTCGAGATCGACGATACAGGCCTGACCGCCATGGCGCTGATCCAGATGATGACCGGCGTCATCGTCTGGTTCCGTCCAGGCGAACGACTGTCGGTCGCTGAAGTCACGGCATCATATCTTTCGATGACAATGCGCCTGGTCGGCGCGACAATCAGCCATGGCACCGCGCGTCCGTACGGACGCGCCGCCGTGGCACTCTGATTGAGGCATGATCCCCGCGAAGACCGGGGCGTGCGCAGGAGGAACGGCATGTACACGAATACGCTCAGCTTCGGACTGGATCCCGACATCGAGGCGCTGCGCGATACCGTGCGGCGCTTCGCCCAGGACAGGATCGCGCCGGTCGCGGCGGAGATCGACCGCTCCAACGAGTTTCCGACGCATCTGTGGGCCGAACTCGGCGCGCTCGGCCTGCTCGGCATCACCGCCGATCCGGACTTCGGTGGCAGCGGCATGGGCTATCTCGCGCATGTCGTCGCGATGGAGGAGATTTCGCGCGCGTCCGGCTCGGTTGGCCTCTCCTACGGCGCGCACTCGAACCTCTGCGTCAACCAGATCAACCGGTGGGCCACGGCGGCGCAGAAGAAGAAGTATCTCCCGTCCCTCTGCTCGGGCGAAACGGTCGGCGCGCTGGCAATGTCAGAACCGGGCGCCGGCTCGGACGTGGTTTCGCTCAGGCTGCGCGCCGAAAAGCGCAACGACCGCTATGTGCTCAACGGCTCGAAAATGTGGATCACCAACGGCCCGGACGCCGGAACGATGGTGGTCTATGCAAAGACCGATCCGGAACGCCATGCGCGCGGCATCACCGCTTTCATCGTCGAAAGGCCGATGGCCGGCTTTTCGGTGGCGCAAAAGCTGGACAAGCTCGGCATGCGCGGCTCCAACACCGGCGAGCTGGTGTTCGAGGATGTCGAGGTGCCGTTCGAGAATGTGCTGCATGAGGAAGGGCGCGGCGTCGAGGTGCTGATGTCGGGGCTCGACTATGAACGCGCGGTGCTGTCCGGCGGCCCGATCGGGCTGATGGCGGCCTGCCTCGACGTCGTTGTGCCCTACGTGCATGAGCGCAAGCAGTTCGGCCAGCCGATCGGTACGTTCCAGCTGGTGCAGGGCAAGCTCGCCGACATGTACTCGACGATGAATGCCGCGCGGGCATACGTCTATGCGGTGGCCGCCGCCTGCGACCGCGGCGAGACCTCGCGCAAGGACGCCGCCGGCTGTGTGCTGTTCGCCGCCGAGAAAGCGACGCAGATGGCGCTCGACGCCATCCAGCTGCTCGGCGGCAACGGCTACATCAACGATTACCCGACCGGGCGGCTGCTGCGCGACGCCAAGCTCTACGAGATCGGCGCCGGCACCAGCGAGATTCGCCGCTGGCTGATCGGCCGCGAGATCATGGCGGAGGGGGTGTGAGCTACGTCAAAATGCCAAGACCGCCAAAACATCTCTGGGCAATAGCACGAGCAGCTGTCATGTCTATGTCACTGTCCGGATTTGTAGTGACGGCGCATTCTGACGCACTGGCGTTCAAGGATACCGCGGCGCTGCGAGCTGAAGTCATCTCGAGACTCAAGGGAGATAGGCGCGTCAAGCAGGCTACTCCTGATCCTGCGGATCCGGCTCGGCTCAGCGTAACCAGAGTGAGCCCGGGTAAGGACCAGAAACTTCAAGTAGACGTCACCAACCTCCTTGGCCGCCTTCGCGAACTGCCCGCCGATGAAGCCGAAGCCGAGATCCAGCGTTTCTTGAATGTTCTTGTCCTAACCGATACCGAAGGCGGCTTCGAAGCCGATCGCTTAATTGCGAACATTCGACCTCGCGAGCACCTGGATGGTCTCCAAGGCGACGCAACGCCCGGCAAAGATCCTCTCTACGAGAATCTCGCTGGCGATGTCGTAATCCTCTACCAGATCGATGCAGAGGAGTCGCTTGCCAGCGTGCCGATTTCCGAGGTCGGAGGCCGTTCCCTGGCCCAGCTTCGTCAGCTTGCTCTGAAAAATATCGACAAGCAGATTCCGCAGGTCAGGCAAGAAAAAATTCGGGAGGGAATATTCATCTTCACCGTGGAAGGTGATGAGGCCATCTCGCCCGCCCTTCTGCTGACCGACAAATTCTGGGCTCTGCTTGAGCCTCAGTTTCCTAATGGCGTGTTCATAGCCATTCCACGACGCGATGCAATTTTTGTCTTCGATCAGCGTCTGCCCAAAGCGGTTCAGATAGCCCGCACCTTGATCACCAAGGTTTTTCGAGACGAGCCTGATCTTCTGTCTGAATATGTCTTCGAGCGGCGAGACGGCACATTGCAAGTCGTGGCCGAGCAATAGGAATCGACCATGGCCGTATTGCAAACCCAAATCTCCTCCTCCTCCGACACCTTCCGCGCCAATGCGGAGCGCATGCGCGCGCTGGTCGCCGACATCGCCGAGAAGGCGGCAAGCATCGAGCGCGGCGGCTCCGATGAGGCCCGCGAACGGCACGTCTCACGCGGCAAGCTTTTGCCGCGCGAGCGGCTGGCGCAGCTGCTCGACACCGGCTCGCCCTTCCTCGAGGTCGGCCAGTTCGCGGCTTGGTCGATGTATGGCGAGGACATTCCGTCGGCCGGCATCATCACCGGCGTCGGCCGCGTCGAAGGCCGGGAAGTGATGATCGTCGTCAACGACGCTACGGTGAAGGGCGGCACCTATTATCCGCTGACGGTGAAGAAGCATCTCAGGGCGCAGGAGATCGCGCTGCAGAACAACCTGCCCTGCGTCTATCTGGTCGACAGCGGCGGCGCCAATCTGCCGAACCAAGACGAGGTCTTCCCCGACCGCGAGCATTTCGGCCGCATCTTCTACAACCAGGCCAACATGTCGGCGGCCGGCATCCCGCAGATCGCCTGCGTGATGGGTTCCTGCACGGCGGGCGGCGCCTATGTGCCGGCGATGTCGGACGAGACGATCATGGTGCGCAACCAGGCGACCATTTTTCTCGGCGGCCCGCCGCTGGTGAAGGCCGCGACCGGAGAGGATGTCAGCGCCGAGGAACTCGGCGGCGCCGATGTGCACACCAGGCTTTCCGGCGTCGCCGACCACTACGCCATGGACGACGAGCACGCCTTGGCCATTTGCCGGCGCATCATCCGGAACCTGAATCGGAACAAGGCCCTAAGCCTGAATTTGCAGAAACCGATTCAACCGCTCTACGATCCGCAGGAACTCTATGGCATCGTGCCGACGGATCTGCGCCAGCCCTATGACGTGCGTGAGGTGATTGCCCGGCTCATCGACGGTTCGGAGTTCGACGAGTTCAAGCAAAACTACGGCACGACGTTGGTCACCGGCTTTGCCCATCTGCACGGGATGCCGGTCGGCATCATCGGCAACAACGGCGTGCTGTTTTCCGAAAGCGCGCTCAAGGGCGCTCATTTCATCGAGCTCTGCTGCCAGCGCGGCATCCCGCTGATCTTCCTGCAGAACATCACCGGCTTCATGGTCGGGCGCAAATACGAAGCCAGCGGCATCGCCAAGGACGGCGCCAAGCTGGTGATGGCGGTCGCCACCGCGAAGGTGCCGAAGCTCACGGTGATCATCGGCGGCTCGTTCGGCGCCGGCAATTACGGCATGTGCGGCCGCGCCTATTCTCCCCGCTTCCTATGGATGTGGCCCAACGCGCGAATCTCCGTGATGGGCGGAGAGCAGGCGGCCACCGTGCTTGCCATGGTCAAGCGCGAGGGCATCGAGCGCAAGGGCGGTGAATGGAGCGCCGAGGAGGAGGCGAAGTTCAGGAAGCCGATCCTGATGAAATACGAGCATGAAGGCCACCCGCTCTATTCCTCGGCCAGACTCTGGGACGACGGTATCATCGATCCGGCCAAGACCCGCGCCGTGCTGGCGCTCAGCCTCTCGGCGGCGCTCAATGCCGGGATCGAGGAGACGAAATTCGGCGTGTTCAGGATGTGACGATGGGTGCTCTCGGCGACAGAATCCGCATCCACACCGGCGACATCACCAAGCTCGCGGTCGACGCCATCGTCAATGCCGCCAATTCCTCGCTGCTCGGAGGCGGCGGCGTGGATGGCGCCATCCATCGCGCGGCCGGGCCGGAGCTGGTCGCCGAATGCCGCACGCTTCACGGCTGCAAGACCGGCGACGCCAAGCTCACCAAAGGCTATCGCCTGCCGGCGCGCTATGTCATCCACACTGTCGGGCCGGTCTGGCAAGGCGGCGGCAAGGGCGAAGCCGAGCTGCTCGCCTCCTGTTACCGGCGCTCGCTCGAGATCGCGCGAGGCCAGGATTGCCGGACGGTGGCATTTCCGGCGATCTCGACCGGCATCTACGGCTATCCGAAAGACCAGGCTACGGAGATCGCCGTCGGCACCGTAAGCGCCTTCCTGCGGGAAAACGCGGTGCCGGACGTCGTTACTTTCTGCTGCTTCGATGAGCAGACGGCAGAGGTTTACCGGCGAACCGTTGCTGATAGCGGTGAAGGCTGAACTTATGGGCCAACGGATTCCTCAATACAGGCAAATGCGAATTTCCAGACGCCTGCTGGCGCAGGCGAAAGATATTCGCTATTCCTCATCTTGCATTGGGCAAATGGGGTTGGGTGAAAATGATCTTGAAATATTGTCGGAAGGCGATTGTCTCGATACTTGCAGGATTTCTAATATTTTCCGTACCGGCCGCCGAGGCCGAATCACTGGCAGGCAAGATCGGCGACAAACGGTTTGCTCCGAATTTGTCGCTGGATCCAAAGGAAGCCTGCTACAAAGCCTATCTCGCCTACCAAGCGGCAAGCGGGCATTCGGCCTATGCGACGACGTTCTATTCGCGCGTCGTCGATCTTTACATCATCTGCGGCGCGAAACTCAACGCGCCGACCCAGAAGGCGGCAGAAGAGATCGCCTTGCGCAACTGCCAATACGGCCTGAGAAAGTGGAAGGTCAGAACCGCGAGCGGCGGCTGCGCCATCGCCGCTTCGAAATAGGCCGGCGCCTGCAGGACTGGTGCCGCCCGAAGCAAAACCGGGAGGCTCCATGTTCGGCAAGATCCTGATCGCCAATCGCGGCGAGATCGCCTGTCGCGTCATCAGAACCGCCCGCAGGCTCGGTGTGCGCACGGTCGCCGTCTATTCCGACGCGGATGCCCGCGCACTCCATGTCGAGATGGCCGACGAGGCGGTGCATATCGGCCCCTCGCCCGTCGGCGAAAGCTATCTGCGCGGCGACAGGATCGTGGCGGCGGCACTCGCCACCGGCGCCGAGGCCATCCATCCCGGCTACGGCTTCCTGTCGGAAAACCCCGACTTCGTCGACCGGGTGGCCGCGGCAGGCCTCGTCTTCATCGGTCCGTCCGCCGGCTCGATCCACGCCATGGGGTTGAAGGACGCCGCCAAGCGGCTGATGGAAAAGGCCGGCGTGCCGGTGGTGCCCGGCTATCACGGTGAAGCGCAGGAGATCGTGCTGCTTGCCTCCAAGGCGCGCGAGATCGGCTACCCCGTTCTGATCAAGGCGCGCGCCGGCGGCGGCGGCAAGGGCATGCGGCGCGTCGACCACCCCGACGATTTCTCCGAAGCACTGTCAGGCGCGCGGCGCGAAGCGAAAGCGGCGTTCGGCGACGATCGCGTGCTGGTGGAAAAATATGTCGACAAGCCGCGCCATATCGAAGTGCAGGTGTTCGGCGACAATTTCGGCAATGCGGTTCATCTTTTCGAACGCGACTGCTCGGCACAGCGCCGCCACCAGAAGGTCATCGAGGAGGCGCCCGCCCCCGGCATGACGCCTGCGCTGCGCAAGGTGATGACGGAGGCGGCCGTGAAGGCCGCCAAGGCGATCAATTATTCGGGCGCCGGCACGATCGAGTTCATCGTCGATGCCTCCCAGGGGCTCAAGGCCGACCGATTTTGGTTCATGGAGATGAACACACGGCTGCAGGTCGAGCACCCGGTCACCGAGATGGTGACCGGCGTCGATCTTGTCGAATGGCAGCTGCGCGTCGCGTCCGGCGAAGAGCTCCCTAAGACGCAGGATGAAATCACTCTATCGGGCCATGCTTTCGAGGCGCGCCTCTATGCCGAGGACGCTGCCAAAGGCTTTCTGCCGGCGACCGGCACCCTACATCACCTCAAATTCCCCGATGTCGCGCCGGAAGGCGCTCAGATGCGCATCGAGACCGGCGTGCGCGCCGGCGATGCGATCTCGCCTTTCTACGATCCGATGATCGCCAAGCTGGTCGTGCACGGCAAGAACAGGGCCTCGGCGCTCAATGCCCTGCGCGAGATGCTGGCGCGGACCGAGGTGGCCGGCTCGACCGTCAACACCGCCTTCCTGGCGGCGCTCGCCGCCGATGCCGATTTCGCGGCCGGCGATGTCGATACCGGGTTGATCGGCCGACACCAGGAGGCGCTCACCGCCATTCCCGCGCCGAGCCACGAGACGATCGCAGCTGCCGCGCTTGCCGCGACGGATGCCGGCGTGACTGGTCCCGCCGCCGATCCTTGGTCCACGCTTTCAGGCTATGCGCATTTCCACACGCTCGCGCGCCGCATCCGCCTGCGCCATGGCGAGGAGAACATCCTGGCCAGGGTTTCGGCGCGGCCGGACGGCCGCTTCCAGGTAGCGCTGGAGGCGCCGCACGACGCGGTCAATACGCATGATCTGAGGACCATGCCGCATGCCGCCCGCTGGCCCGGCCACGTCACAGTCTTCGAAGGCGCGATCGGCTACACGTTCACGGTTCCAGATCCGCTGGCCAAGGCTGACGAGGCGGGAGCCGCCGCAGGCAGCCTGCGCGCGCCGATGCCGGGACTGGTCAAGCTGGTGCGCGCCGCGGCAGGCGATGCCGTGATCAAGGGCCAGCCGCTTCTGATCCTCGAGGCGATGAAGATGGAGCACACAATCATCGCGCCGCATGACGGAGTGATCGCCGAGATCGCGGCCGAGGGCGCGCAGGTCAGCGACGGCACGGTGCTGGTCCGTTTCGCGGACGTGCAGGGCTGAGACGCCAGGTCACCTTGGGGACAAACTGGCTGGGGTGGCGGCACAGCGCCAGCTTCGCTTGACGAGCAAAGCTAAACGAAAATGGCCGGGGCGAGCCCGGCCATTTCCTAGATTGCACAACCGACTTACGGCTTGATCGGCGCGTATTTGCCGTCGTGCCACTGGTTGATGTCGTAGCTGGCGTTCTTTAGGTCGCCCTTCTCATCGAAGACGACGTCGCCGACCACGGTGCTGATCGGCTTGCCGTCCTTGAGCGCCTCGGCGACCTTGGCCGGATCGTCGGTGCCGGCGCGCTTGACGCCTTCGGCCACAGCCTGGATCACGGCATAGGAGAACAGCGTGAAGCCTTCAGGTGTGAAGCCGCCGGCCTTGATCTTGGCGACCGCGTCCTTCGCTTCGGGCTTGGCCTGTGGGTCAGACGGAAACACGAACAGGGTGCCTTCACCGGCCGGGCCGGCGACCTGCCAGAATTCCGGCGATGCGATCGAGTCCGGCATGATCAGCTGGAACTTGACATTCTGCTCGGCCGCCTGCCTCAGGATGAGGCCCGCCTCGGGGTGGTAGCCGCCGAAATAGACGACGTCGGCCTTAAGCCCCTTCAGCTTGGTGACGAGGGCCGAATAATCCTTCTCGCCGGCATTGATGCCTTCATAGTCGACGTCCTTGAGGCCGCCGGCATTCATCGTCGCCTTCACGGCGTCGGCAACGCCTTGGCCGTAGGCGCTCTTGTCGTGCAGGATCACGACGTTCTTGCCGGCATATTTCTTGGCGATCCACGGACCGATGAAGGCGCCCTGCGCGTCGTCACGCGTGTAAAGGCGCATGATGGTCGGCCAGCCGGCCTTGGCGGCGGCGTCGGTCAGCACCGGGTTGGACGAGGCGGGGCTCATCATCAGCGTGCCGGCTTCGGCATAGACGGCCGAGGCCGGAATGCTCGAGCCCGAGCAGGCATGGCCGTCGACGAACTTGACGCCGTTGGCGACGATGCGGTTGGCCACCGAAACCGCCTGCTTCGGATCGCACTGGTCGTCCTCGATGTCGAGTTTGATCTTCGAGCCGTTGACGCCGCCGGCAGCATTGATGGCGTCGGCCGCAGCCTGCGCACCCTGCTTGAACTGGTCACCGATGGTGGCGAGCTGACCGGTCATCGGGCCGACCACCGAAATGGTGATGTCGTCGGCGAAGGCAACCGGGGCGCTCATCATCAGGCCAAATACGGCCGCGCTCAAAATACCCAATTTTTTCATGATATAAGAACTCCTCCACTTGAGCGCGGCGGCATGACCGCGCTTCTTCCACAGAGCCGGGACAATTTCACCCTTCGCGGAAACTGTCGAGAGGACAATTCGGAAGGTTTTGGTTCATTTCGGCCGGGATTGCTTGGGCCACGCGCATGATTACCACGCGTAATGCAAAAAGCCGTGCCGGCCTTGTTTCGGTCGGTCACGGCTTTTGCAGTCGAGGTCCCCAGACGCCCCCGCGCCTGAAACCCGCTCGCTTCCCTGTTTTGTCGCACGGCTTGAGGTTCGTTGACCTGCCGCGTTCTTGATCTTTTCATCCGGCCGTCTGATCGCGGCCTTGTCCTCCCGAATTTTCAGGCGCTGCCCGCAGGATCAGTGCATCGTCATCCATTCGCGGGCTTCGCGCAGCGCCGTGGCGATCTCGACCTTCGACATGGTGATCGACAGTTCCGAACGCAGCTCGGCGGCGCGGACAGAACCCTTGATCGCGGCGATGTTGAACCATTTGTGGGCGGCAACGACGTCGGTCTCGCAATCGCGGCCGGTCGCATACATCATGCCCAGTTCGAAAAGAATGTCGGCCTGGGCGGTTGCCCCCATGGCGCCGAAGCCGTCTTCAAGCATTTCAAAACGTGCCATTTCAATCCCCTGTCTGGCTCCCGAGAGCTGCCTCCTTTTCCCCCGGTGTCCCTCGGGGCGGGCCGCTCTTTCGATGCTTTCGAGGATGCCCGGCTGGCTTTGAATCCGTCGTTAAATGACTTGCTTAATTTGAGGAAAACAAAGCTAAAACAAGAGGTAAACGCGAAAAACTGTTAAGCATGGGAATCCAGCGTTTCCGCCATTTTGCATCAAATTCGATGAAAATTGCCGCAAGCGGAATCAAGACTTCGCTAACCACGGAAACCGAAGCGTTTTTCCGGCCGCGTTTATTTCCAGCCATCGGCGCGGCGAAAATCCCTGCAACCTTACCCGGCGGCACCGCTTTTGTTTTGGCGGGAGCTGGATTAGCTTCCGTCAGCGTAAGGGGCAGATGGGCGGATCGAAGCCACCGCAATCCATTGGGAGGACACTATGTTTCGAAAGATGAGCCTGGCCCTTGCGGCCACCTTGATCATGGCGGGTGCGGCGTGGGCTGACCCGATCGAAGGCAGTTGGAAGACGCAGTCCGGCGAGACGGCGACGATCGGCGGCGGCGGCTCGTTCTCCATCACGCTCAAGACCGGCAAATATGCGGGCAAGACGATCGGCTCGCTGAAGGCGACCGGCGACAACAAATATGCCGGCAACGTCACCGACCCGGCGAACGACAAGACCTATTCCGGCAAGGCGACCCTTACAGGCACAACGCTCAAGATGAGCGGCTGCGTGCTCGGCGGCCTGATCTGCAAGAGCCAGACCTGGCACAAGCTCTGATCGCAAACTCCAGATGATCCGAACGGGGCCCGAACGGCCCCGTTTTCTTTTGGCGCGTCAACGCTCCGTCGGACCGACGGCGCGTCACCGGCGCCCGTTCAAACCCTCGTCCATCAATTTGAACCGCAGATGAATACCGGTCTCAGAACCGGTTCAGAGGCCGTCAGGCATTTTCTCCCGCATTGAAGGAGAGAGAAATGCTTGCCCGTCGCTTCACCATCGTCTGCCTGCTGATGAGCCTGTTCGGCATGCTCTTCGCCATTCTGGTGGCGGAGGCCGGTCATTCGGCCCGCTCGTGGGAACGGCCGGTGCCTGCGTTGTCGGCGTCGTGAACCAATTCAAGCGCTGAAGCGACCAAGCTGAAAATCAGGTTGAAACGTGGACACCACCAAATGAACCGCATCGCTGCCATCGCAACCAATGCCCTTCGGCTTCTGCCGCGGGCGACGCTCATCCTGATCCTGCTGGCCGCCCCGGTGCTGGCGGTGCCGATGATGCGGGCCGACACGAGCCACAGGATCGAGGCGCCGGCGCACAAGAACACCACCGTGGGCTTTGTGCTGCTGATCAGCCTGCAGCGCGGGTAACGCCATCGAAGAAAAACGACGCTTGCGGCCGCTTGACGCTCACCTCACCCCTCCCAACCGCTCTTCCAAATCTCTATATTGGGCCATGGAAAAGCGAATCTATCCCCAAGCCATCGAATCTGTCGTCATGCCGGAGCCTTTCGGCAAGCAGGACTTCCATGACGCCAAGAAGGCTGTCGCGGCGCTGCAGGCGCTCTACGACCGCAACACCAAATTCCTGCGCGATTCCTTCGCAGCGCTTGCCGCAGGCGGTGACGAGAGCAAGCGCTACCGGGCCTTCTATCCGCAGATCGGCGTTACCACGACCTCGTTCAGCCAGGTCGACTCCCGCCAGGCCTATGGCCATATGCCGACGCCCGGCCATTTCGCCACCACCATCACCCAGCCGCAACTGTTCGAGCGCTATCTCATCGAGCAGCTTCGGCTGATCATGCGCAATCACGGCGTGACGGTGACGGTGTCGGAATCGACCACGCCGATCCCGCTGCATTTCGCCTTCCTGGAAGGCACCTATGTCGACGGCGCGGCCGCCGAGCGCATCAAGCGGCCGATCCGCGATCTGTTCGACGTGCCGGACCTCGACGGAACCGACGACCAGATCGCCAACGGCACCTTCGAGGTGGCGTTCGGCGAGCCAAGGCCCTTGGCGCCGTTCACCGCGCAGCGCATCGACTATTCGCTGCACCGCATGACGCATTACACGGCGACCAGCCCGCAGCATTTCCAGAATTTCGTGCTGTTCACCAACTACCAGTTCTACATCGACGAATTCGTCGCGCGCGCCCGCGAATTGATGGCCGATGGCGACAGCGGCTATGTCGAGTTCGTTGAACCTGGCAATGTTATGACCCGGAACGGAGCGACGGCTTCGCAGGGAACGCCGCCCCAGCGCCTGCCGCAGATGCCGGCCTATCACCTGAAGAAGCCCGGCCATGGCGGCATCACCATGGTGAATATCGGCGTCGGCCCGTCCAACGCCAAGACGATCACCGACCATATCGCGGTGCTGAGACCGCATGCCTGGGTTATGCTCGGCCATTGTGCGGGCCTGCGCAACACGCAAGCGCTAGGCGACTATGTGCTGGCACATGCCTATGTGCGCGAGGACCATGTGCTGGACGACGACCTGCCGGTCTGGGTGCCGATCCCGCCGCTGGCCGAGATCCAGGTGGCGCTGCAGGAAGCGGTCGCCGAAGTCACCGGCTTATCCGGCTACGATCTCAAGCGCATCATGCGCACCGGCACCGTCGCCACCATCGACAACCGCAATTGGGAGCTGCGCGACCAGCGTGGGCCGGTGCAGCGCCTGTCGCAGTCGCGCGCCATCGCGCTCGACATGGAATCGGCGACCATCGCCGCCAACGGCTTCCGCTTCCGCGTGCCTTACGGGACGCTGCTATGCGTCTCCGACAAGCCGCTGCATGGCGAGTTGAAGCTGCCTGGCATGGCGACCGAGTTCTATAAACGCCAGGTGGCGCAGCATCTGACCATCGGCATCAAAGCCATGGAGAAGCTCGCCGAAATGCCGATGGAGCGGCTGCATTCGCGCAAGCTCAGAAGTTTTTCCGAGACGGCGTTCCAGTAGCCACGTGCCGGCCAGCCATCGGCAAGGCAATCCGTCGTCTTGCTTGGGCCGCAATTTGGCCGATAAGCAGTCCGGATGAAAGGCTGGACAGTCGGAGCAGATGACTAAGGGCGGTGCGCGCTTGAGCATGATGGCTCAGCTGACATTCCTGGCGATGATGGCATGCTCGGCTGCGCTCTTGGCTGGGTTCTTCGGCGCGCTGCATCCGGCCTTCGATTCCTTCTCGCATTTCCGCATGCATCTGGGCGTGCTGACGGGCTTGCTCGCGCTGGCCCTGCTTGCCGGTCCCTACCGGCTGCAGGCCGTCGCGGCGCTGGTCTTCGCCATTATCTGCTTAGCCACGACGACGAGCGCGCTGCCCAGATTGTCGACGCAGCAGGCGGTCGCAAAACCGGCCGACCGGATCGTCTACAGCCTGCTGCAGATGAACCTGCGCTTCAACAATCCGACGCCGAAGAAGGTGCTGTCGCTGATCGGCAGGACCAATCCGGACGTCATCACGCTCGACGAAGTGTCCGGCATGTGGGCGAAGGAGCTCGGCTATATTGCCGGCGCCTACCCCTACCGCATCCTGTGCGACTATCCCAATGGTATATTCGGCGTCGCGCTGCTCTCGCGCCGTCCCTTCGCCGCCGGCACCGCGCCGCGTTGCGAGCCGCGCGGCGCGATGGCCACCGCCACGATCGATTTCAACGGCGTTCCGGTCGACGTCGCAGCGATCCATCTCAGCTGGCCATGGCCGAAGGAGCAGTACTGGCAGATCGGCGAGCTGGCGGAACCGCTGGCCGGGCTCGGCGAGACCGCGATCATGGCCGGCGATTGCAATGCCGTGCCGTGGAGCGCGGCGGTGCGGCGGGTGGCGCGAATGAGCGGCATGACGCTGATGCCGTCGGCCGGTCCGACCTGGATCCACCGCACGCTGCCCGACGTCCTGCGCCGCTATGCGGGTCTGCCGATCGACCAGGTGTTCAGCAAGGGCGGGGTGACGATCCTGTCGTCGGCCCGGATGGAGGACACCGGCTCCGACCATCTGCCGGTGCTGGTCGAATTCACGCTGCCGACCGACAGCAACGCGCCCGAGGACGAGCACAAGTCGGCGCTGGCGGCGAACGATGCGCCGGCCAAGCCGCGTAGCTGAGGTCCGCTTGATAGGCGAACGGGCTGGGGTTTTCAGTTCTTCCCCATCAATGCATTGACCAGTTTTTCGACATGGCCGCCGTCGCGGTGCTCGCGCGCGTCGAAGGCATTCTGCCTGGCCTCGTAGTCGGCATAGATCGTGTCGATGCGGCGTCTGGCGTCCCAGCGAAGACCGGTGCAGAACCAGTTATCCGGCCGCTCGAGCCCAGCAAGCGCCGTCTCGGTCGCCCGCATCATCTGCTTGGCGATGCGGCCGTGGGTGTGCTCATGTTGGCGCACGCCGGCCATGAAACGGTCCCAGCGCCTGCGAAGGACCGGGCCTGACGGCGACGTGCGGCGCGGAAACGTGTAAGTGAGGTCGATCGTGCCGTCGGCCCGGCGTAGCCGGCAGATGCCATTGTCCCGTTTCACGTCGAGATCCCAATGAACGGCATAGCTGGTCTCCGCGATAGCGCGCGTGGCATGGCCGTGCCGCGGCCCGAGGCCATCCATCGCCTCGATCAGTTCAGCGCCGGTCCTGCCGGCGACATTGTAGGTGCGCACATGTACGGTCAGCTTGGTGCCGGCGGAGGCAGTCCCGCAAAAAAGCACGCCGGCAGCAGCTAAAATCGCCAGGCTGATGCGCCGCATGTCCGCCTCCTTGTTTGGAGACGAAGCAGACCACACTCGGCGCCCGGCTTCAACGGTCTCTGCCGATAAGGCGCGGCTCACATGCCTCGTAAACCCGACCTTCACCGGCCTGTTGGAGCGGCGGCCGAGACGGCCCGGCCGGAGCGGCTCACAGGCCCTGGTAGACCGGCCCCTCACCGCCTTGTGGCGGCACCCAGTTGATGTTCTGGTTCGGATCCTTGATGTCGCAGGTCTTGCAGTGCACGCAGTTCTGCGCGTTGATGACGAAGCGCACGTCTTTGGCCGACGGATCGGCGGCGGCGTTGCCGTCCTTGTCCACCCATTCATAAACGCCGGCCGGGCAGTAGCGGGTCGAGGGACCGGCAAAGACGTCGTGCTCGGAACGCTGCTGCAGCGCCATGTCGCCGACGATCAGGTGCACCGGCTCGTTTTCCTCATGGTTGGTGTTCGACAGGAACACCGAGGAGAGCCGGTCGAAGGTCAAGACACCATCCGGCTTCGGATAGACGATCTTCTGATGCTGGGCGGCCGGCTCGAGCGTCGCATAGTCGGCCTTGCCGTGCTTCAGCGTGCCGAAAGGCGAGAAGCCGAACAGCGTGTTCAGCCACATGTCCAGCCCGCCGATGCCGACGCCGACGATGGTGCCGAAGCGCGACCACAGCGGCTTGACGTTGCGGACCTTCTTCAGGTCCTTGCCGATGTCGCTGCCGCGCCAGGCTTCTTCGTAGGACGCAAGCTCGTCATTGGCGCGGCCGCCGGCGATCGCCTCGGCCACATGCTCGGCCGCCAGCATGCCGGACAGCACCGCGTTGTGCGAGCCCTTGATGCGCGGCACGTTGACGAAGCCGGCCGCGCAGCCCATCAGCACGCCGCCGGGGAAGGACAGTTTCGGTACCGACTGCCAGCCGCCCTCGGTGATGGCGCGCGCGCCATAGCCGATGCGCTTGGCGCCCCCGAAAGTGCCGGCGATCGCCGGATGAGTCTTGAAGCGCTGGAACTCCTCGAAGGGCGACAGATAGGGGTTCTTGTAGTTCAGGTGGACGACGAAGCCGACCGCCACCTGGTTGTCCTCGAGATGGTAGAGGAAAGAGCCACCGCCGGTCTTCATGTCGAGCGGCCAGCCGAAGGAATGCTGCACCAGACCCGGCTTGTGGTTCTCCGGCTTGACCTGCCAGAGCTCCTTGAGGCCGATGCCATATTTGCCGGGTTCGCGGCCTTCGGAAAGTTTGTATTTGGCGATGAGCTGCTTGGCCAAAGAGCCGCGCGCGCCTTCGCCGATCAGCACATATTTGCCCATCAGCGCCATGCCGGGCGCGTAAGCCGGGCCATGCGTGCCGTCCTTCTCGACGCCCATGTCGCCGGTGATGACGCCGGTGACGGCGCCGGCCTCGTTGTAGACGAGGCTTGCCGCGGCAAAACCCGGATAGATCTCGACGCCCAGCGCCTCCGCCTTGGTCGCCAGCCAGCGGCAGACATTGCCGAGCGAGACGATGTAGTTGCCGTGGTTGTTCATCAGCGGCGGCATCAGGAAGTTCGGCAGGCGGAAGGAGCCGGCGGGGCCGAGCACCAGGAAATGGTCCTCCGTCACCGGTGTCTTGAAGGGATGATCGCTCTCCTCGCGCCAGCCCGGCAGCAGCCGGTCGATGCCGATCGGATCGACGACGGCGCCGGAGAGGATATGGGCGCCGACCTCGCCGCCCTTCTCCAGGACGACCACGGAGAGGTCCGGGTTGAGCTGCTTCAGACGGATCGCGGCGGCAAGGCCGGCGGGACCGGCGCCGACGATCACCACGTCGAATTCCATGCTTTCGCGTTCGATATCGCTCATCGACCCCTCTATAGCTTGCCGCATTCTCGCATTGTGCTGGCTCATGCGCTGCATAGCGCATCAATTCGCGACGCGAAACCGGCGCTGACATGACAATGCCGATTTCGACAAAAAGTCGCGGTTTTCCCTGCGAAAAGGCAGCAGCGGAGACCATGGCCAAGCATAGGCCAGCGCCACTTGGTTGACAGGCCAGGCGGCGACGGCATGTTTTTAATTGTTCGACGGCTTGGTTATCGGCGATACTTCGCGTCATGCGCAGTCCAGAGCCAGCCGGCTTTCCATCGAAGCGCTTACTCTTCACGCCAGGCGCGACCTGGCGCGCGGTTCTTCCGCTCCTCTTTTTGACCCTGCCGGCGGAAGCCGATCCGGTGAAGGTCTGGACGACCGGCGCCTATTCCTTCTCCGACGAGCTGGGCGGCTTCCGCATCACCGGCGCCTCCGGCATCGGCACCAAGGAAGACCCGCTGATCATCAAGGAAGAGCTCAACACGGCAACGCCGGTGACGCTGACCATCCGCGCGACCAAGCCGATCGAGCCCTTCGGCAAGGCCGGCCAGGTCGCCAACGGCGTGATGTATATGCGCATCGACGTGCTCAACAACAGCGCGCTGCCCTGGGTGGAGTTCCAGTTCGAGCTGCAGGAGATCCTCGACCAGCCAAGCGTGTTCGGCGACGGCCTGTCCTTCGACCAGCGCAACAAGACGCCCGACAACATCTGGTCGAGCAACTTCGCCGATTTCGAGCGCAAGTTCGAACCTTACGACCAGCTGCTGTTCAAGAACGGCAAGGTCGACCCGCTGAAGACGGCGACCTTCGATTTCCTGATCACCGACTACACGCCGCGCTGGACGTTTTATATCGTGCAGGATCCCCGCATACCCACTGGGTGAAAGCATATCGATATTCAGGTGATGCCGGCCTGCAAATGGCGGTTTCCTGCGCTTCCGGTGCTCACGTACGAAAAGTACGCTCCGCTCCGGTTCTCGGAAACCACCATTTTCGACTCGGCGTGACCTGAATCTCGACATGCTCCAATACAGGCGAACGTGGCTTAACCTTGCAAATCGGCGCCGCGCGGACAATGGTGGCGCCATGACTGCCGCCTCCCCCGACACACCAGCCGAGATCGCCGAACTGCTCGCCTTCTATGCCAGCGCCGGCGTCGACGACGCGCTCGAAGACGCGCCGATCAACCGGTTTGCCGAAGCAGCGGCGAAGTCGGCCGAACGCAGGGCCGCCGAGCGCGCGCCAGCCGCGCCGCCCCGCGAAGCCGCGCCCGAAAGCCGAACGGCACCCGAGCAGGCCCCGGCACGAGCTGAGAACCCGCCAGCGCCCTTATCCGGCCTCGACGCCGCCAATATTCCGGATGCACCCGCCCGGGTACCGGCGGCCGCGGCCGTTCCCGACGAGGCACAAGCGGCTGCGGCGCGCCAGCTTGCCGCAAGCGCCTCAACGCTCGAGGAACTGCGCCAGCACATGGCTGCCTTCGACGGCTGCAACCTCAAATTCACGGCCAAAAACCTGGTCTTCGCCGACGGCAACCCGAACGCCGACCTGATGCTGGTCGGCGAGGCGCCGGGCCGCGACGAGGACCTCGAAGGCCTGCCCTTTGTCGGCCGCTCCGGCCGGCTGCTCGACCGCATGCTGGCCGCGATCGGCCTCGACCGCGGTTCGGCCTATATCGCCAACGTCATTCCGTGGCGGCCTCCGGGCAACCGCACGCCGACGCCGCACGAGACCGAAATCTGCCGGCCCTTCATCGAAAGGCAGATCGAGCTGGTCAATCCCAAGGTGCTGATCAATCTCGGCGGCCCATCGGCCAAGACGCTGCTCAACACGACCGAGGGGATTCTGCGCCTGCGCGGCAACTGGCGGGTGCACACGACCGCATCGGGCATAGCCATTCCGGCGATGCCGACGCTGCACCCGGCCTATCTGCTCAGGACGCCGGCGCACAAGAAGCTGGCCTGGCGGGACTTTCTCGAGGTGAAGGCGAAGTTGAAGGGGCTGGCGTGAGCGCCCTTCCCTTCTCCCCCTGCGGGAGAAGGTGGATCGGCGCGCAGCGCCGAGACGGATGAGGGGTGTTCCAGCTTGGCAACGGCTTTCGACTGTCGTGCCAGATTCCCGGCGCCTTAATTCGTCCAGCACCCCTCATCCGTCGCCTTCGGCGACACCTTCTCCCACAAGGGGCCTGTTGCGTAATTGGCTGGTTGTGATTCCCTGAGAAGGAAGCTCGGAGGGAATCGCAATGGCGGTGAAGCAGACGGGGCAGTTGAGCCTGGCGGAAGCATTTCTGGGCCAGAAGCTTGCAGGT
>NZ_JAPYKO010000045.1:0-23817 GCF_037179585.1 Mesorhizobium argentiipisi (SeqCode) | reverse complement strand
TCGCAGCCATCTTTACTCAGCCGCCCTTGGCAACCCTGCGCCAGAATCTCCATGCCTTGCGACATCGTTGGCGCGAGCCACCACGAAAGCGCAAGTTTCAAGCCATGCCAAAGCTATCTTAGCGCATGTGCCCTCGAGGGGGAGATGTCGCCGGAAGGCGACAGAGGGGGTCATCGCGCGTGAAGCGCCGACGCCCTGCGCGACAAGAAAGAGCGTCGGCGCCCTATGTGAGACGACCCCTCTGGCTGCTTCGCGGCCATCTCTCCATCAAGGGGGAGATTTGGCGCGGCTGGCGCGACTGGGGCAGCCGCGTTATAAACTCGCAAACCATCACGATACCGGGCCCTCCATGTCCTTCATTCCCGACACTTCGACCCTCATCCAGTTCGCCATCGCCACCATCATCCTGGCGATCACGCCGGGACCGGACATGACGCTTTTCGTCTCGCGCACGCTGAGCCAGGGCCGCGCCACCGGCTTCGCCTCGATGGCCGGCGCGCTCTGCGGTACGCTGATCCACACCACGCTGGTGGTGGTTGGCATCTCGGCGCTGATCGTCGCTTCGCCGATGGCCTTCTTCGTCTTGAAGATATTCGGCGCCGGCTATCTGGTGTTCCTGGCCTGGCAGGCGCTCACCAAGGGCTCGGCCTTTTCGCCGGAGAAGAGGACGGGACCGCAGGTCTCGCTGTTCCGCAGCTGGGCGGCCGGGCTCGGCGTCAACTTGCTCAACCCGAAGATCATCCTGTTCTTCATGACCTTCCTGCCGCAATTCGTCTCCGCGCACGATCCGAACGCGTCCGGAAAGCTGTTCTTCCTCGGCGTGATGTTCATCGTGCTGTCGATCCCGGTGACGGCGCCGATGGTGCTGGCGGCGGAGAAGTTCTCGGCGGCGATGAAGGCAAGCCCGCGCGTCACGCGCGTGGTCGACTACCTGTTCGGCGGCGTGTTCTCGGCCTTCGCGCTCAAGATCCTGACGGCGCAGGCGAAGTAGACCCTCGCGCTTGCAAGGCGCGGGTCAGGCCTCCAGGTCGGGCAGCGCCTCACGCCGCCAGCTTCCGGCCCAGCGGCCGGCGGAGAGCCAGTAGAAGATGCCGCCAACCATGCCGGCACCGATTACGGCCAGACTGGCGTTGGTCGCGGTGACATCGAAATCGGCATCGCCTACACTATGCACGAAGCCGAGGAAGACGAGGGCGATCACGGCGCCGCCCAGCGCGTAAAACAGCCAGTCGCGGCGTCCGAGCACCTCGGCGATCAAAATGACGACCGCCGCCGGCATGAAGGCGAAATAGGCGACGAACAGCGCCACGAAAGGCACCGAGAAATAAAGCGCCGGCGCGATCGTCGGGTGCCCCGGCTCCAGGGGATAACCGAAATAGCCGAGGAAAAGCGCATTGAGGAAGGCGCTTGCCGCCAGCGAGCCGACGACATAGCCGACCAGGATGACGGCGAAGCGGACGAGATAGGCGATGATTCGCCTCACGCCTCGCCGTGCCCCGCGATCATCATGGCTTCGAGCGCCAGCCGGTCGACCTTGCGCATGCGTTCGGACTCCGACTTCAGCTGGCCGCAGGCGGCGAGGATGTCGCGACCGCGCGGCGTGCGGATCGGCGAGGCGTAGCCGGCATTGTTTATGTAGTCGGCAAACTTTTCGATCGTCTCCCAGTCCGAGCACTGGTAATTCGTGCCCGGCCAGGGGTTGAACGGGATGAGGTTGATCTTGGCCGGAATGCCCTTCAAGAGCTTCACCAGCGCCTTGGCGTCTTCGAGGGAATCGTTGACGTCCTTCAGCATCACATATTCGAAGGTGATGCGCTTGGCATTGGAGAGGCCTGGATAGGCCTTGCAGGCGGCGATCAGCTCCTTCAGCGGGAACTTCTTGTTGATCGGCACCAGCAGGTCGCGCAGGTCGTCATTGGTGGCGTGCAGCGAGATCGCCAGCATCACGCCGATCTCTTCACCGGTGCGGAAGATTTCCGGCACCACGCCGGATGTCGACAGCGTGATGCGCCTTTTTGACAAGGAAAGCCCGTCGCCGTCGGAGGCGATCAGCAGCGCCTTCTTCACCGCCTCGAAATTATAGAGCGGCTCGCCCATGCCCATCATGACGATGTTGGACACCTTGCGACCCTCGGCCGGCACAATGGCGCCATCCGGCGTGTCGCGGTCGGGGAAGTCGCCGAGGCGGTCGCGCGCGGTGAGCAGCTGCGCCAGGATCTCCTCGGCGGTGAGGTTGCGCACCAGCTTCTGCGTGCCGGTGTGGCAGAAGGAGCAGGTCAGCGTGCAGCCGACCTGGGAGGAGATGCAGAGCGTGCCGCGGCCTTCCTCGGGGATATAGACGGTCTCGATCTCGACGGAACGCCCGGCGCCGCGCGGCGGAAAGCGGAACAGCCATTTGCGCGTGCCGTCGGAAGAGATCTGCTCCTCGACGATCTCGGGCCGGGCGACGGTAAAATGCTTGTCGAGTTCGGCGCGCAATTCCTTGGAGATGTTGAACATATGCGCGAAATCGGAAACGCCGCGCACATACATCCAGTGCCAGAGCTGCTGAGCGCGCATCCTGGCCTGGCGCTCGGGCACGATGCCGGCGCCGACAAGAGCCTCGCCGAGCTCGGCGCGGGTCAGGCCGATCAGCGACGGCTTCTCGGCCGGTGCTGCGCGGCGCAAGGCGTCACGTGCGCCTTCGGCGGTAAGATCAAGCGAAACGGTCATGGTGGCGCCAATATAAGCGATTTGCGGCCGATTTCAGCATCGGCCGCACAGGAAGCGCGGCGCATAGCACAGCTCGGCGCCGGAGTCATGCGCCCGGGCTTTCCTTCTCCCAAGGCGGCGTCGATGTCGTGCGGCCCAGTCGGCCCGGACCCCCACCGCACCGGATCACTTTATGTCTCGACCGATGCGAAGCGATAGCTATTTCGACTGGCACGGAGGTCAACACATTTTGACGCCTGCCTGGACCTGTGGCGGAACGCGGCCGGCTGCCGCCATCTGAAACTCGATCACATATTCGTGTTGACGTAACCATTCGAGCTGCGCCGGCGAACCGGAAGAGGGCGACCATGCCCCTCAACAATGGGAGTTGTTCAGATGCACTCGATCAAGTTCGCACTCATTGCCGGCCTCGCCGGTCTTTGCGCCTCGCAAGCCTTTGCCGAAGATACGATGGGCGCCATGACGATGATGAAGGGCGGCCAGGTCACCGCGATCATGCCGGACGGCCACATGGGCACCATGATGCCGGACGCCAAGATGAGCGCCGAGATGATGAAGATGGCCAAGCCGATCAAGCATTGCATGATGATAATCACCGACGCCAAGGGCAAGGCCTACATGATCGACACGTCGACCAAGAAGGCCCAGGCCGAATGTGAAAAAATGGCGATGTGACCTCGCCGATGCTGCGTGCCAGCCTACCCGCCGGCCGGTACGCTGGCGGGTATCCTGTAACGTCTTCTTGAGCAGCTTTCCTCGATTTTACTGGCATAGCGTTGGCTCGTTCTCGCCGGTTGATCAGCGGCGAGTGTGCTAGGGCGGGTAACCATCAAGAGGACGGTCATGGCCGGCATATCGCGAAAATACCGCATGTTGCGGCGTTCACACGCCATGTGGGTGTCACGGCGCGTCTGGCAACCGCGCCTCGTCTTCTGGGCTGGCGCCATCTCGATCGGTCTGATCAGCGTTCTGTTCGCTCTGCTCGCAGACCGCGCGCAGCCCCTGTTCCACGTCATGACCGGCAATGACGGCGGCTGGCGCTTCTATCTGCCCCTGGTCGTGACGCCGCTCGGTTTCGTCCTTTGCGCCTGGCTTGCGCATTCCTTCTTTCCGGGGTCGCAAGGCAGCGGCATTCCGCAGGCGATCGCGGCCCGGCATCTGCGCGACGAGGACGATCGCAGCCGCATCCTGTCGCTCAGGCTGGTGGTGGGCAAGATCGCGCTCAGCATCGTCGGCCTCGCCTGCGGCGCCTCGATCGGCCGCGAAGGCCCGACGGTGCAGGTCGGCGCTTCGCTGATGCTGCAGGCGGCGCGCTGGGGCGGCATGGCGCAGGCGCGGGGCCTGATCCTGGCAGGCTCCGCCGCCGGCATCGCCGCCGCCTTCAACACGCCGCTTGCCGGCATCGTCTTCGCCATCGAGGAAATGGGCCGGGCCTATGAGGCGCGCACCAACGGCCTGGTGCTGACCGCGGTGATCCTGGCCGGCCTCGCCTCGCTTGGGCTGCTCGGCAACTACACCTATTTCGGCGTCGCCAGGGACACGGTCGCCTTCGCCACGGACTGGCCGCTGGTGCTCGCCTGCGGTGTCATCGGCGGTGGTGTCGGCGCGCTGTTCTCGCTCTCGGCGCTGAAAGTCATGCGCCGCATCCGGCGCTGGAACACGCTGCAGCCGCTGCCGCGCACGCTGGCCGTGGCGGCGGTCTGCGGCCTGGCCGTGGCCGCGATCGGCATCGCCTCCGGAGGATCGACCTTCGGCACCGGCTATGTGCAGGCGCGCGGCGCGATCGAAGGCACACCGCTGCCGGCTTTCTTCTTCGTCGAGAAATTCGCAGCCGGCCTGCTGTCGATGGTGTCGGGCATTCCCGGAGGCCTCTTCGCGCCGTCGCTGGCGGTGGGTGCCGGCCTCGGCAGCACGCTCGGCCTGGTCTTCGGCACGGCCACGGGAACTGCGGCGCTGCTCGGCATGGCCGGCTATTTCGCCGGTGTCGTGCAGGCGCCGATGACGGCTTTCGTCATCATCCTCGAAATGACCGGCAACCACGACAATGTGATCGCGCTGATGTGCGCGGCGATGCTGGGCTACGGCACGGCGAGGCTCATCTCCAACGAACCGCTCTACCATGCGTTGTCGCGCGTCTTCATCGCCGAAGCGATCCGGCGGCGGCGCGCGGAGATCGTGCCGGGGACCGGTCCATGAGCGCGTTGTCATTTCGGCATCTGAACCCGGACTGGAATGCTGAGCCGAATGCTCCCGACGTTGAGCTACGTGTGCAGGCAAATACGGTGGAGCTTTCCTTTATGCTCAACCCATGGGCCCACAATGCCCGCCGCGGAGAAATGGCAACGCTTAGCTTTTTCGGCTGCAGTCGCTTCCGATGGGATGCCACGAACGACCATTCATGGTTCGCGGGCAAAGGCCTCTACAGCGGTCAGGCTCCGAAATGGGGGGAGTTCTACGAGGTAATCGGGGACGACAGGGCCGTCAGCGATGGCGATTGGGATATCTTGTCGCCCGACAGCCCAGATTCCCGCCACTTCCTATTCTATTTTCGCGACGACACCATCGAGGTCGCAGCCAGAGACTGGTCGTTGACACTGAAAATGCCGGACGCCCGATAGGGGCGCGACATCATTTTCAGCTGCAGGTCCGGTTCGCCTATTTGCACTTGGCGATGGAGGCCAGCGCGGCCGAGATGCCTTTCAGCGAGAAGACGTAGGAGGTGGGATTGCCGCGGCCGGACTTGGCCTGCACCTTCATGTCGGAGCCGGTCTTCATGGCGGCGATCAGCACCGGCTCTTCGGCGGCGTTCTCGACCCAGGCCGACTTGCCGCGGGTGAACATCGAGAAGGACTTTTTGTCGATGGTGACGGTGGCCTTGGAACCTTCCTGGAAATTGTAGCCGGCGATGAACTGCGGCTCGTAGGAGACCTGCTGTCCCGGACGCTGGCTGACGAAGAAGAACATGTCGCCGTGATCGAGCGACGGGGGCTGCTTGTCTGTGGGCACGGTGAGCACATAGCAGACCTTGCCTGCCTTCGACTGATAGCTGTAGGTGCCCCAGGCATTGTGCTGGCCGATCTTCGTCGCCTGCTGTGCCAGCGCCGGCACCGCGAAGCTGGCCGCCAGGACCAGGCCGGAAATTGTAGCAATCAATCCGCGCATCGTTCTTCCCGTATTCCAAATAGTGCGGAGGCGGGCCGCGTGGCGTCCTGCCGTCGCTTCATTTTGATTTAATCAGGGTTACCAAACGGTGAATTGTCCTCGAAGAAAAGGAGCTCACCCCAGGAAACCGCCACCATCGCGCCGCCGCCTGTGGTTGTCGGCGCGTTGTCCCGGCGCGGAGTTGGAGGCCACGAAAACGGCAAGAGTTTGTCTTTTCGAACGGGCTGATTGCGGGCGTAAGTCAGCCCTTGTCGGCCAGCGCGTCCCTGGCAGCCTGCCTGTGGGCAGGCGTGATGTGGGCGCTGACGGCGGTGATCGCGGCAGTCAGCACGGCGAGGTCGTCGGTGTAGCCGAGGCCGACGACGAAATCGGGAATGAAATCGAACGGCAGGACGAAATAGCCGAGCGCGCCGAGCAGGGTCGCCTTGGTGCGCAGCGGCGTGTCCCTGTCCATGGCGCAGTAATAGGCGGCAACAACTTCGTCCATGAACGGAATCTGCCGCGCCGCCTTCTTGGCGGTGCGCCAGAATTTTTCGCGGACCTCGCCTTCGCCGGCGAGCTTGTCGCCGAAGCCGAAGAAATCGAAACCGGTACGTTGCGTCATCAGTCGCTCCTTGGCGGCCGCGCCCATCGTTGCACCGGCCCGCCGCGGGAAAATGTGGTGAAAGCGGGGGGCTGCTACAAGAGTTTAGCCGAAATACCGGTTCATCCGCTTTGCCAATTCTATATCCAGCGCAGTCACGCCGCCGGCGTCGTGCGTGTTCAGCGTCACATCGACGGTCTTGTAGACGTTCGACCAATCCGGGTGGTGGTCCATCTTTTCGGCCGCCAGCGCCACGCGGGTCATGAAGGCGAAGGCCTCGGAGAAGTTCTTGAAGACGAAGCTGCGCTTGATCGAAGCGCCGTCGGCGGCAAGCGACCAGCCGTCGAGTTCCGCAAGCGCGGCGACGATCGCTTCCTTGCTGAGTTTTTCCCTGTTCATGTCCGGTCCCTGTGCTATTCGGAGGTGATCCAACCATAGCGCCGGATCGATGAGCGCAAAGCCCATAAAATCCATTCTGTTTGTCTGCCTTGGCAACATCTGCCGCTCGCCGATGGCCGAGGGCGTGTTCCGCGACGTCCTGACTGAGCAAGGCAAAGACCAGGGTCTGGTGATTGATTCGGCCGGGACCGGCGGCTGGCACGCCGGCGAAGGACCGGACCGGCGCTCGATCGCGGTGGCCGCAAAGCATGATGTCGACATTTCAGGGCAGAGGGCGCGCAAGGTGCTGCCGGAGGATTTTATGCGCTTCGACCTGATCCTCGGCATGGACCGGGCGAATGTGCGCGACCTCAAGGCGCTGGCGCCGCAGCCCGCGCACGACCGCATCCATCTCTATCTGGATTTTGCCACGGGAAAGGCCGCGGACGTCCCCGATCCCTATTATGACGGCGCCGAGGCTTTCGCTTCGGTCTACCGCATGATCCGCGAGGCGTCGGAGGCGCTGGCGAAGCGGCTCGAGGCCAGCGTTTCAGCGACCAGCGGCCAGGCCTCCTCGACGATGTAGGGGCCGCCGCCGACCGAATCACGCGACGACATCAGGACGAAACGGC
This sequence comes from Mesorhizobium argentiipisi (SeqCode), assembly GCF_037179585.1. Classification (NCBI taxonomy): domain Bacteria; kingdom Pseudomonadati; phylum Pseudomonadota; class Alphaproteobacteria; order Hyphomicrobiales; family Phyllobacteriaceae; genus Mesorhizobium; species Mesorhizobium argentiipisi (SeqCode). Next base: position 16,350 of record NZ_JAPYKO010000045.1, on the reverse strand, counting down.
CGACACGGAAGGGCAATGCCGCGAAATTGCCGCGCGCCGAAAGATATTGCGCGACGTCAAGCGGGCTCCCATTGCGCAGGCGCGCCAGGGTCACATGCGGCGAGAACTTGCGCGGATCGGCCGGCAGGCCGAGCCGCTGGCAGATGCGGTCGATCTCGCCCTGCAGCGCCGTCAGGTCCGGCGAGGCCGACACGCCGGCCCACACTGCATGCGGCTTCTTGCCGCCGAAGGCGCCGACGCCGGAGAGCGTCATCTGGAAAGAGGGGCGGTCAATCCTGTCGAGGGCGTTGGCGATCTCGTCGGCGACATGGCCCTCGACATCGCCGATGAAGCGCAGCGTCAGATGGTAGTTTTCGACATCGATCCAGCGCGCTCCGGGCAGCCCGCCGCGGAGCAGGGACAAAGAGAGTGCGGCATCACGCGGAATTTCGAGGGCGGTGAAAAGACGTGGCATGTGAAGCCTCCTGTCCTCGAATCGAAACTCTCGGCCCTAGCGAATCATCGATATAAGCGCGGGGCAAGCGGTTTGTTATCCACAAGGTTTCCCCAGCGGAAAGCGTGGCGTTCCGGACTCACGGCGGCCCGCCCCCATGACGGTCCACTTCTCATGAGGGTCCGCCATTGTCGGCGATCGCCTTCTCGACCACGGGAAGGATGCGCTCGACCATGACATCGACTCCCTTGGGATTGGGATGCAGGCCGTCTTCCAGCTGGCGGTCGGGTTGGCCGGCGACGCCGTCGAGAAAGAACGGATAGAGCGGGATACCGTATTTTTCGGCAAGCCGCGGATAAATGGCGTCGAAGGCCTTCTGGTAGTCGGCGCCGAGATTGGGCGCGGCGCGCATGCCGGCCAGAAGCACCGGAATGTTGCGTTGCTTCAGCTTGCCGAGCATGGCGTCGAGGTTCTTCTCGGCGATGTCGGGTGAGACACCGCGCAGCATGTCGTTGGCGCCGAGCTCGAGGATCACCAGTCTTGTGCCGTCCGGCACCGACCAGTCGAGCCGCGCCAGCCCGCCGCTCGACGTGTCGCCCGACACGCCGGCATTGGCGACGGCGACATCGAGGCCCTTCGCCTTCAGTGCCGCCTGCAGCCTGTCCGTGAAACCCTGGCCGGGGCCAAGGCTGAAACCCGCCATCAGGCTGTCGCCGAAGCCGACGATGGTGAAGGTGGCGGCGCGCACCGGCGAAATGGCGCCGCAAAGGATGAGGAAAAGGATGAGGGCTGCGGCAAAACGGTGTTTGAATGCCATGCGGCGAGCCCCATATGACCGAAACAACGCAAGGAAGGAGACACGGATCGTCTCCTTTTTCCACATATAGGGCACTTTCATTGTGACAGAAGCCGTCATCGCGCTGAGGGATGTATCGCTGACGCTCGGCGAGGGCGCGTCCTCCGTCCACGTGCTGAAGAACGTCAGTCTCGACGTGGCGGCCGGGCAAGCCACCGGCATTGTCGGCCCGTCGGGCTCCGGCAAGTCCACGCTGCTGATGGTCCTCGCCGGCCTGGAAAGGGTCGATTCGGGCACGGTCCGGATCGCCGGCGAGCTGATCAACGACAAAAGCGAGGATCAGATAGCTTCGTTTCGGGGGCGAAACATCGGTATCGTGTTCCAATCCTTCCATCTCATCCCCAACATGACGGCGCTGGAAAATGTCGCGGTGCCGCTCGAGCTTGCCGGCCATGCCGATCCGTTCGGGGTGGCCGCGCTGGAGCTCGCGGCAGTCGGCCTGAGCGACCGCGTGACGCATTATCCGGGCGAGCTTTCCGGCGGCGAGCAGCAGCGCGTGGCGATCGCGCGGGCATTGGCGCCGTCGCCGCGCATCCTCATCGCCGACGAGCCGACCGGCAATCTCGACCAGGCGACGGGAAAGCAGATCGCCGATCTTCTCTTCGCCAAGGCGGCGGAACGCGGGATGACGCTGGTGCTGGTCACGCATGATCCGGCGCTTGCCGGGCGTTGCGCGCGCCAGGTTTCGATGCGGTCGGGGCGGATCGAGGATGCGCCGATGCCTGCCAAGGTGCCGGCTTGATGCGGACATTGAAGCTCGCCATCCGCTTCTCGCTGCGCGAGATGCGCGGCGGCCTGTCCGGCTTCATGATCTTCCTGGCCTGTATCGCGCTGGGCGTCGCGGCGATCGGCGGCGTCAATTCGGTGGCGCAGGCGATCTCCGCCGGCGTCGCCGACCAAGGCCAGACGCTGCTTGGCGGCGATTTGCGCTTCCAGATCAACCAGCGCAGCGCTTCGGACGCCGAGCTCGGCTTCATCCGGAGCCTCGGCACGGTTTCGCTCAACTCCGGCATGCGCTCGATGGCGCGGCTGGGGGACGGCTCGGACCAGGCGCTGGTCGAGGCCAAGGCCGTCGACGACGCCTATCCGCTCTACGGCGCGCTGGAAACCGATCCGGCGCTGCCGAAAGAGCGATTGTTCAGTGAAAAGTCCGGCGTGTTCGGCGCCGCCGCGCCCGACCTCTTGTTCGACCGGCTCAATCTTCACATCGGCGACAGGCTGAAGCTCGGCAGCGCCATTTTCGAGTTGCGAGCGAGGCTGGTCAGCGAGCCGGATGCGGTCTCGGACCGTTTCGGGTTCGCGCCGCGGCTGATGATTTCGCGCGAGGGCCTCGCCGCATCCGGCCTGGTGCAGCCGGGCAGCTTGGTCGAGAACGCCTATAAGGTGCGGCTGCCCGACGGGACGTCCGAGGCGCGGATCAAGGATATCCAGGCTCAAGCCGCGAAGGATTTCCCGCAGGCCGGCTGGTCGATCCGCACGCGCAGCAACGCCGCCCCCGCGCTCTCCACCAATATCGAGCGCTTCTCGCAATTCCTGACGCTCGTCGGGCTGACGGCGCTGGTGGTCGGCGGCGTCGGCGTGGCGAACGCCGTGCGCGCCTATCTCGACGGCAAGCGGGGCGTCATTGCGACCTTCAAGAGCCTCGGCGCTTCGGGCGGCTTCGTCTTCACGGTCTATCTGGTGCAGATCCTGTTGATCGCAGGCCTCGGCATTGTGCTCGGGCTCATCCTGGGGGCCGCGATGCCGTTCGTGGCGAGCGCGCTTCTGCAATCTGTCATCCCCGTGCCGGCGCAAGGCGGCTTCTATCCAGGCGCGCTCGCTCTTGCCGCGCTCTTCGGCCTGCTGGTGACGCTGGCCTTCGCGCTTTTGCCGCTCGGCCGCGCCCGCGACGTGCCGGCGACGGCGCTGTTCCGCGAAATGGGATTTGAGAGCCGCGGCTTGCCGCGCCTGCCCTATGCGGGTGCGGCGCTGGCGATCGTCGCCGCGCTGGCGGCGCTGGCGATCCTCTCGGCCAACGACCACCGCATCGCCGCGATCTTCGTCGGCGCCACGGTCTTTGCCTTCGTGGTGCTGCGGCTGGTGGCGGTGCTGGTGCAATGGGCGGCGAAAAAGAGCCCGCGCGTTCGCTCCGTGTCGCTGCGGCTGGCGCTCGGCAACATCCATCGTCCGGGCGCGCTGACGCCCTCGGTGGTGCTATCGCTCGGCCTCGGGCTGACGCTTCTAGTGACGCTTGCGCTGATCGACGGGAATCTGCGGCGGCAGATCTCCGGCAGCCTGCCGGAGCGGGCGCCAAACTTCTTCTTCGTCGACATCCAGAGCAGCGATGTCGATGCCTTCGCCGGCCTTGTCGCCAAGGAGTCGTCGCGGGGAACGCTCGTCAAGGTGCCGATGCTGCGCGGCCGCATCATGGCGCTCAACGGCGTCGACGTCGACAAGGTAAAGATCCCGGCCGACGGCGCCTGGGTGCTGCGCAGCGACCGCGGCCTGACCTATGACGCGAAGCAGCCGGACAACGCGACGCTGACCGAAGGCGCGTGGTGGCCGCAGGATTATTCGGGCGAGCCTCTGGTGTCGTTTTCGGACGAGGAGGGCAAGGCGATCGGGCTGAAGCTCGGCGATACCGTGACCGTCAACGTGCTCGGCCGCAACGTCACCGCAAGAATAGCCAACTTCCGCCAGGTTGAGTGGGAGACGATGGGCATAAACTTCGTCATGGTGTTCTCGCCCAACACCTTTGCCGGGGCGCCGCATGGCTGGCTGGCGACGCTGACCGACAAAAGCGCCACCACTGCCGACGACGCCAGGCTGCTCAACGCCGTCACCCGCGCCTTTCCGGCAGTGACGACGGTGCGCGTCAAGGACGCGCTCGACATCGTCAACCGACTGGTCGCGCAGTTGGGCACCGCGATCCGCGCCGCCGCCGGCGTGGCGCTGATCGCCTCGGTGCTGGTGCTGTCCGGCGCTTTGGCCGCCGGCAACCGGGCGCGCATCCACGACGCCGTGGTGCTGAAGACGCTCGGCGCAACGCGACGAACGCTGATTGCCGCCTTCTCGCTGGAATATGCGTTGATCGGCCTTGCGACCGCGCTGTTCGCGCTCGCCGCCGGCGGCATCGCCGCCTGGTTCGTGGTCGCGCATATCATGACGCTGCCGTCGCATTTCATGCCGGAAGTGGCGGTGGCGACGATCCTGGTTTCGCTGGCAGTCACCGTCGGCATCAGCCTTGCCGGCACCTGGCGGGTGCTCGGCCACAAGGCGGCGCCGGTGCTGCGCAACCTCTGACCGCGGGGCTTCCGGGCGCTCGCCCGGTTAAATCTTCGTAAGAATGGCGGCCGGAAGGGCCGAAAATCGGCCTTTTGCTTTCTTACAAAGCGTCACCGCTCGTTACCGTCTTGTTCTTGACGTCGAGAACGCTCATATTTTGCGCAGGCATGCTGGAGCCCCGCCAGCGGCGCCTGGTCTCAACGGTCATCCAGAGGGACCTGTCACCGGACGGGGCAGAAGCAACAGAGGATTTCCAATGGCTGATCCCATTCGCAACTACCAGACGTCCGCCGCCCCCGGCGCGCGCGTCGATATCGATCAGGGCCTGCGCGCCTATATGATCAAAGTCTATAACCTCATGGGGCTTGGCCTTTTGATCACCGGCCTTGCCGCCTGGGGCGCCTTCCAGCTCGCCGTCACGGGCGACGGCCAGCTGACCGCCTTCGGCCAGCTCATCTATGCAAGCGCGTTCCGCTGGGTCGTTATCCTGGCGCCGCTCGCAGCCGTAATGTTCCTGTCGTTCCGCATCCAGTCGATGAGCGTGGTGGCGGCGCAGACCACGTTCTGGGTCTATGCCGGCCTTGTCGGCCTGTCGCTGTCGACGATCTTCCTCGTCTACACCGGCACCAGCATCACCCAGACCTTCTTCGCCACGGCTGCGGCCTTCGGCGGCCTGTCGCTCTATGGCTACACGACCAGGCGCGATCTGTCGGCGTTCGGCTCGTTCCTGATCATGGGCGTGATCGGCCTGCTGATCGCGATGCTGATCAACATCTTCCTGCAGTCCTCGGCGCTCGCCTTCGCCATCTCGGCGATCGGCGTGCTGGTCTTCGCGGGCCTGACCGCCTACGACACGCAGAAGATCAAGGAGATGTATTTCGAGGGCGACGTCGCCGACGTTGCCGGCCGCAAGGCGATCATGGGCGCGCTGCGCCTCTATCTCGACTTCATCAACCTGTTCATGTTCCTGCTGCAGTTCATGGGCGACCGCCGCTAAGGGCAGTTGCCCGGTCTTACTGGACCATAGACTTTGCGAAGGGCGGCCCAACGGCCGCCCTTTCTTTTTGCGCAGTCCTTTGCTGTTATCGAGGCAGGGAAGATAACTGCACAAATTATGAGCACCATTGCGATCAGACCTGCCACCGCGGCCGACCTCGACCGAATCACCGAAATCTATGCCGATGCGGTCGCGCATGGCACGGCAAGCTACGAGCTGGAGCCGCCCAGCCGCGCCGAAATGGGCAACCGGTTCGACGCTCTGTCGGCGGGCGGTTTTCCCTATCTCGTGGCCGAGAAGAACGGCGACGTGCTCGGCTATGCCTATGCCGGGCCGTTCCGGCCGCGCCCCGCCTACCGATTCGTCATCGAGGATTCGGTCTATGTCGCGCCCGAGGCCAAGGGGCAGGGCGTGGGCTCGCTGCTGATGCAGGCGCTGATCGAGACGGCGCGGGCGGCGGGCTTCCGCCAGATCATCGCGGTGATCGGCGACGGCCACGCCGACAGCGCTTCGGTGCGACTGCACGAGAAGCTCGGCTTCCGCCATTCCGGCCGCCTGGAAGGCTCCGGCTACAAGCACGGACGCTGGCTGGACACGGTGTTCATGCAGCTGCCGCTGAATGGCGGCGCGGCGCTGCCGCCGGATCCGGATTCGCTGCCGGAACGGAGGTTCCGGGGCTCAAGAGGAAATGAAGAATTGAAGAATTGAGAATTGAGGAAAAGGGGCTGAGGCCTGACTGAGCTGCAGTCCTCTTTTCCTCAGTTCTTCAGTTCTTCATTTCCTCAATTCCCCTTCTTCCTTCACGCCTCGACGAGCTTCAGCTTGGCATCGAACACGCCGAGCACGCGGCCGAGTTCCTGGCCGCGTTTGAGGATGCGGCCACCTGCGGCGATGACGGCGAAAGCGCCTTGGCGGCGCGCCAGCTTCGGGTCCTTGACGATCTGGAACAGCGGCACTTCGCTGGCCCGGCGGAAGACGGAAAAGACAGCGCGATCCGTGAGATGGTCGATCGCATAGTCGCGCCATTCATTGGCCGCCACCATGCGTCCGTAAAGCCTCAGGATCTGGTCGAGCTCGCGCCGGTCGAATCGCACCGGCTGGTCGAGGCGGGCGTTGCGCGCCTCATGCAACGGGATCAATATTCCGGATGCTTCCCCATCCTCCGTCCCGCTGCTGTGATCGGTCATGCCTCGATCCTTCGATTGAATCATGCGCCGGCCAAGGTTCGCGCTTTCACGGCGGAATTGCAAGGGCGCGATGGGATTGCCGCGGCCATCTGAGTGCGGGCGGTCGCGCGGTTTCCAAAACGTCCAGTCACGTTTGGGAAACATATGTTGGAATTGGTGATGCTCCGCCACATTTTCGCCACAAATAATCCGCGCTCATGCCCCAATGTCCGACGAATTTACCGGCGTTGCCTGAGACGGTTCGGTCCGGCACCGGCTCGTAAACCCCAAGCCCCCCGCCCACGGGTCAGCGTCGGATCGAACCAACCTCGGTTTTTCCTTGGAAAAATCAGGTGCGACGATCCCAAAACCTAAACGACCGGCGTCAGAAGCAAGCTGACGCCGGTTTTTTATTTTCCTTCTCCCCTTGCGGGAGAAGGTGGACGCGAAGCGGCCGGATGAGGGGTGCTGGAAGGCATGCGGCACTGATGGATATGGCCACGGTGCGGCGCCGGTCGCGAACGTCCACCAAGCTGGAACACCCCTCATCCGTCTCCGCGCTGCGCGCCGATCCACCTTTTCCCACAAGGGGAGAAGCGAGAGGGTGCCCCGCTAAAGCCGATCCGGCTTGTGGATGAAGGCGGCGCCGAGGATCGGGCCGGGCATGCCGTCCTTGCCGACCGACTGCAGCAGCACCGCGCAGCCGCCCTTCTTGGCGATCTCGGTCATCGGCAGTTCGTAACGCTGCGCCTTGCCGTGCCACATGCCGGCGGTCTGGATGTCGGAAACGGCGTTCCAGTAGGTCAGGCTGCGGCCGCTGTTCTCGCCCTGGCCGATCTTCACCATCTGCGGCGGGTCGAAGTAGACGATCACCACATGGGCGTCGGTCGGGCCGTTGCCGGCATCGCCCGCGTCGATCATGACGCGGTCGCTGGTGCGACTCACCTTGATGCCAACCCGCATGCCCTCGCCGGTCCTGTCCATCCGGGCCAAGGCGCCGTCGACATCCTTGCGGCTGGCGCCGTTGACATGGCTGCGGCCATTGATGACGGCTTGCGGCGTGTAGACCGAGCGGCTGCCGAAAGCGCGCATATAGTCATATTGGCGCTCGGTGTTCTCCTTGTTGCTCAGCGTGTCCTGCCAGCCGAGATAGTCCCAGTAATTGACGTGGTAAGCGAGGGCGATGATATCATCCTTGCCGGCGAGCTCGGCGAAGAACTCGTCGGCCGGCGGACAGGAACTGCAGGCTTGGCTGGTGAACAGTTCGACCACGCCCAGGGGCTTGTCGGTCTGAAGCTTGCCGGTCACGGCCTTCTCAGGCTCGGCTGCCAGGGCCACGCCGCCCAACGCCGTAAGGGCCAGCGCTACTGCCGCAAGCCGCAATCGTCCTCGAAACGCCATGACTTTTCCAATTCCCGCCGGTGACGCCGGCCTTGTTCTGATTGCTAAAATATGTGGCAGAAGCGCCAGTCAACGGGAAGTCACGTTGCGGTGAAATTTTTGCTGTTGCAGCCGCAGGTAAGCGCGCAATAGGAGGGGCGATTGCATTTCAAGGCGCGGTTCGATTCGGGGGGCAGCATCCTCACCATGTGGCAAACTCTCCTGACCCCCGTCGATCTCTATTGCGAACGGACGGGGCCTGGACTTTGGGCGGAGCCGGCCAATGCTTTGACCAATCTGGCTTTCATTGCCGCGGGACTGTGGGGTGTCTGGCAGGTGCGGCGCTACAAGACCGGCACCTTCGCCGAAATGCTGGCCTGGTGGGTGGTGGCAATCGGCATCGGCTCGACCTTGTTCCACACCTTCGCCAGCAAAGGCACGATCTGGGCCGACATCCTGCCGATCGCCGGCTTCACACTGGCCTATACGCTGTTCAACCTGCGGCGTTTCCTGGGCATGGACTGGAGCAAGGCGATCCTCGTCTTCGTCGCCTTCTATATCGTTGCCGGCCTGATCACCTATGCCCGTGCCGGATTCGCTGCGCCAGGCCTCGAATGGCACGACGGGCTACCTGCCGCCCTTCCTGGCGCTCGCCTTCTTCGGGGCGTGGGTGGCGGCCACCGGCAACCGGGCCGGCTGGTATAATCTGACCGGATCAGCGATCTTCGTCGTCTCCGTCATCTGCCGCATGATCGACCCGCTGGTCTGCGCCAGCTTCCCGCTCGGCACGCACTTCCTCTGGCACGTCTTCAACGGCCTGATGCTGGCGGTGCTGCTGGCGGCGACGGCGAGGTTTGGGAAAGCGAAGGCAGTAGGGCAGTAGGGCAGTAGGGCAGTAGGGCAGTAGGGCAGTAGGGCAGTAGGGCAGTAGGGCAGTAGGGCAGTAGGGCAGTAGGGCAGTAGGGCAGTAGGGCAGTAGGGCAGTAGGGCAGTAGGAATATCCTTCCCTACTCCCTTACTGCCCTACTCCCTTATTCCCTTCTCAAGCAGCCAAATCCCGCAGCACGTACTGCAGGATGCCGCCGTTCTTGAAGTAGTCGAGCTCATCGAGCGTATCGATGCGGCAGATGATCGGCACGTTCTTCACCGTGCCGTCGCCGAAGGTCACCTTGGCGACCATCTTCTGGCGCGGCTTGATCGTGTCCAGCCCGTCGATCTCGACCAGCTCGTCGCCCTTGAGATTGAGGGAAGCCCATGAGGTGCCCTCCTCAAAGACGAAGGGGATGACGCCCATGCCGACCAGGTTGGAGCGGTGGATGCGCTCGAAGGACTGGGCGATGACCGCGCGGACACCAAGGAGATTCGTTCCCTTGGCCGCCCAGTCGCGCGAGGAGCCGTTGCCGTACTCGACGCCGGCGAAGATCACCAGCGGCACGCCCTCCTTCTTGTATTCCATCGCGGCGTCGTAGATCGACATCTCCTCCTTCGAAGGATAGTGGATCGTGTAGCCGCCTTCGCGGCCGTTCTCGCCCAGCATATGGTTGCGGATGCGGATGTTGGCGAAGGTGCCGCGCATCATCACCTCATGATTGCCGCGCCGCGTGCCGTACTGGTTGAAGTCGGCGACGCCGACCCCATGCTCGGTGAGGTACTTGCCGGCCGGCGAAGCGGCCTTGATCGAGCCAGCCGGCGAGATGTGGTCGGTGGTGATCTTGTCGCCGAAGAGACCGAGCACGCGCGCTCCCTTGATGTCGCCGACCTTGCCGAAGGCGCGGCCCATGCCGGCGAAATAGGGCGGGTTCTGCACATAGGTCGAGTGATCGTCCCAGGCATAGGTCTGGCCTTCCGGCGCCTTGACCTTCTGCCAGTAGGCGTCGCCCTTGAAGACGTCGGCATATTTGCGGGCGAACAGCTCGCGGGTGACGTTCTTCTCGATGAACTCCTGGATCTCGGCCGAGGTCGGCCAGATGTCCTTGAGATAGACCGGCTTGCCGTCGCTGCCTTCGCCGAGCGGCTCGGTGGTGAGGTCCCTGGTCACCGTTCCGGCCAGCGCATGCGCCACCACCAGCGGCGGCGAGGCGAGGTAGTTCGCCTGCACGTCCGGAGAGACGCGGCCTTCGAAGTTGCGGTTGCCGGAAAGCACGGCCGCGGCGATCAGGCCCTTGTCGTTGATGGTCTTCGAGATCGGCGCCGGCAGCGGGCCGGAATTGCCGATGCAGGTGGTGCAGCCGAAGCCGACCAGGTTGAAGCCGATCTGGTCGAGCTCCTTCTGCAGGCCGGACTTTTCGAGATATTCGGCCACCACCTGGCTGCCGGGAGCGAGCGAGGTTTTCACCCACGGCTTCTGCTTCAGGCCGCGGCGGTTGGCGTTGCGGGCCAGCAGGCCGGCGCCGATCAGCACGCTCGGGTTAGAGGTGTTGGTGCAGGAGGTGATGGCTGCGATGACGACGTCGCCATGGCCAAGATCGTAATCGGTGCCTTCGACGGCGTAGCGCTTGGAAATCTCGGCGGCCTTCTTGTATTCGGTCTCCATCGCCTTGGCGAAGCCGGCGGGGATGTCCTGCAGGGCGACGCGGCCTTCCGGGCGCTTCGGGCCGGCCATCGACGGCACGACGTCGCCCAGATCGAGCTCGAGCAGGTCGGTGAAGACCGGATCGGCCGAGCCTGCATCGCGCCACATGCCCTGCGCCTTCGAATAGGCTTCGACCAGCGCGATGCGGTTCTCCTCGCGGCCGGACATGGTCAGATAGCGGATGGTTTCCGAATCGACCGGGAAGAAGCCGCAGGTGGCGCCATATTCCGGCGCCATGTTGCCGATGGTTGCCCGATCTGCCAGCGTCATGTTGGAAAGGCCGGGGCCGAAGAACTCGACGAACTTGCCGACGACACCCTTCTTGCGCAGCATCTGGGTGACGGTGAGCACCAGGTCGGTGGCGGTGACGCCTTCCTTGAGCCTGCCGGTGAGGCGGAAGCCGATGACCTCGGGCAAAAGCATGGAGACAGGCTGGCCGAGCATCGCGGCCTCGGCCTCGATGCCGCCGACGCCCCAGCCCAAAACGCCGAGGCCGTTGATCATGGTGGTGTGCGAATCGGTGCCGACGCAAGTGTCCGGATAGGCGGTTGTCTCGCCGTCTTCCGAATTGGTCCACACGACCTGGCCGAGATATTCGAGATTGACCTGGTGGCAGATGCCGGTGCCGGGCGGCACGACGCGGAAGTTGCGGAAGGCCTGCTGGCCCCATTTCAGGAATTTGTAGCGCTCTTCGTTGCGCTCATATTCGAGCTCGACATTGCGGGCGAAGGCCATCGGCGTGCCGAACTCATCGACGATGACGGAGTGGTCGATGACGAGGTCGACCGGCACCAGCGGATTGATCTTTTCCGGATCGCCGCCGAGCGCCTTGATGCCGTCGCGCATGGCCGCGAGATCGACCACGGCCGGAACACCGGTGAAGTCCTGCATCAGCACGCGGGCCGGGCGATAGGCGATCTCGACGCCGGCGGTGCCCTTGTCGGTCAGCCAGGCGGCGACTGCCTGGATCGATTCCCTGGTGACCGAGCGGCCGTCCTCATTGCGCAGGAGATTCTCCAGCAGCACCTTCATCGAATAGGGCAACCGGGCGATGCCGGTGAGGCCGTTCTTTTCGGCCTCAGCGAGGTCGAAATAAACATAGTCCGCGCCACCTGCGGTCAGGGTGCGGCGGCAATTGAAACTGTCGAGGGATTTCGTCACGGCGATCCGTCCTTGTCTGTTCAGCCTGAAAGGGAACGGACGCCGTTGGCATGCAATCACGCGCAAAGGTGCGGGTACGGCCATTTCCGCTGTCCGCTCCCAAGCAACCCGAGCCGTTCAAGGCGGCGCGTGCGCTGGTTCGGCGCTAATTCTGATCCCGCGCCGACCGCTGGCACGGATGAACCGCATATAGAGAATTTCCCGGAATAGTTCTAGACAGTCGAAAGACGATTTTGCGTGAGCCGGAAACGGCCGCGGAACGGTGCTTTCGGGACGGGCAAAAATGCGGCTGATCGCCGAAAATCTAGGCGGTGAGCGCGGCGGTGAGACGGTCTTTTCCAACATCGGCTTCGCGCTGGAAAAGGGCGAGGCGCTTATCGTCACCGGGCCGAACGGCGCGGGCAAATCGACGCTGCTGAGGGTCGTCGCCGGGCTACTGCCGGCCGCCCGGGGAAAGGTGCTTATCGAAGGTGGCGGCGAGGCTTTCCCGACAGTCGCCTCCGCCTCGCATTATCTCGGCCATCTCAACGCAATGAAGACGGCACTCAGCGTCGAGGAGAATCTCGGCTTCTGGCGGGCGTTTCAGGGGGAGCCCGGACTGGTCGTCGAAGAGGCGCTGGAGACGGTGGCGCTCGGCGGTCTCGGACATCTGCCCTTCGGCTATCTGTCGACCGGACAGAGGCGGCGCGCCTCAATCGCCAAGCTCCTGGTCAGCCGGCGGCCGGTCTGGCTGCTCGACGAGCCGACTGCCGGGTTGGACAAGGCCTCGGAGGAGCGGTTCGCGGGGCTGATGCGGGGGCATCTGCGCGATGGAGGGATCGTGGTGGCGGCAACGCATCTGCCGCTGGGGTTGGAGGGCGCGCGCGAGCTGCAAATGAGGGTAGGTCATTGATGTCGGTGCCCTACGGCCCCTCCCTCTGCCCTGCCGGGCATCTCCCCCTCAGGGGGGGAGATCAGCAGTTCAGCCGCCTTGCCGCGCTGGAGATTGGCGAAGGGCGGGGTGACATCCAATCTCCCCCTCAGAGGGGGAGATGGCCGGCAGGCCAGAGAGGGGGGCCTGGGCGCAGGCATCCCAAATCATGCTAGCCCTCTTCCTACGCGATATCCGCCTCTCCATCCGCGCTGGCGGCGGGGCCTTGATCGGGGTCATCTTCTTCCTCGCGGTCATCGTCACCATCCCCTTCGGTGTCGGCCCCGACCTCAACCTGTTGTCGCGCATCGGCCCGGCGATCCTGTGGATCGCCGCTTTGCTCGCCTGCCTGCTCGGGCTGGACCGCCTGTTCCAGGCCGACCGCGAGGACGGCTCGCTGGATCTGCTGGTGCTGAACAGCGACCGCCACTTGCTGGCGCTTACGGTGTTGACGAAATGCCTGGCGCATTGGACCGGCAGCGTGCTGCCGCTGGTGGTCGCGGCACCTCTGCTCGGCCTGTTCATGAATATGGAGCCGCTGGGCATCGGCGCCACGGCGCTCACCTTGCTCGTCGGCACGCCAGCCATCACTTTCATCGGCGCGGCGGGCGCCGCGGTGGCGGTGGCGCTGCCGCGCGGCGGACTGCTCATCTCGGTGCTGGTGCTGCCGCTCACCATTCCGGTGCTGATCTTCGGCGTTTCGGCAAGCTATGGCGCGGTGGCCGATCCGGCGCCGTTCCTGCAGCCTTTCCTCATTCTTGCCGCGCTGACGCTGTTTCTTGCGGTGCTCGGTCCACTGGCGGCGGCGCTGGCGCTGCGGCACGGGACGGATTGAGGCGACGAGGACGTTCCTTCACTGCGGCACCGCGGCAAATTGCGGACCGGCCGGTGCGGGGTTATGGAAAGACATGATCGGAACGGTTGACATGGCTACGAGCAGTGAGCGGTCGCTATGAGCGCGCACGCCCTGTTCGTCACTGCCGCCTACGCCATTACCGCCGTCGTGCTCGCCGGGCTGATCGGCTGGATCCTGCTCGACCAGCGGGCGCGCAAACGCGAGCTTGCGGCGCTGGAAGCGGCCGGGGTGCGGCGGCGTTCCGACAAGGCTGTCAAGCCATGAGCCTCGAAACCGAAGCGCCGCGCCGCCGCCTGTTCGTGCTTCTGCCGCTCTTGGTATTCCTGGGGTTGGCGGGGCTGTTCCTGTCGCAACTGCTCTCGGGCCGCGACGCCTCGGAAATCCCCTCGGCGCTGATCGGCCTGCCGGCGCCGCAGACCGACTTGCCGCCGCTCGAAGGGACGAGCCTGCCGGGGCTCGCGTCAAAAGACTTTGCCGGCAAGGTGACGCTGGTCAACGTGTTCGCGTCCTGGTGCGCGCCGTGCCGGGAAGAGCATCCGGTGCTTCTCGGCCTGTCGCAGGACAAGCGCTTCACGCTCGCCGCGCTGAACTACAAGGACCAACCGGAAAACGCCCGCCGCTTTCTTGGCAATCTCGGCAATCCGTATCAGGCGATCGGCGTCGATCCGGCCGGACGCGCGGCGATCGACTGGGGCGTCTATGGCGTGCCGGAGACCTTCGTCGTCGGCAAGGACGGCAAGATTGCCTACAAGCATGTCGGGCCGCTGACGCCGGAGTCGGCGCGGGACCTGCTGTTGCCGCAGATCGAGAAGGCGCTGGCGGCGCCGGGTTGATGCGGCGGCGCCCCCTCATCCGGCCGCTTCGCGGCCACCTTCTCCCCGAGGGAGAAGAGGTTGGCGCTGGCGCTTACCTGCTCCTCTCCCCTCGGGGAGAGGTCGGATTACCCCGAATTGCTCTTCGCAATTCGGTTGGCAATCCGGGAGAGGGAATTCCCCTCGACCGGAAAAGGCTCAGCCGTAGATCTGCTTGTGGATCTGGTAGAGCATCTCGGAACGGTCGGCGCGCAGATCGGCGAGATCGCGGCTGGACAGGTTCTCGATTTCCGCGACGAGGCGGTTGTAATGGCGGCGCTTGGCCATGCTGGCGCGGGCGCGGGAGACAAGATTGTCAAACATGACAGGGTTCCTTTCATGCCGCATTGGCGCGGCCGGTTGTTCCTCCCTGACGATTATGAGCATGACATAGGAACGGTGCGCCGCAAAAGAAAGATGTTGCAATGCACCATTGCAGCCAGCGCATAGCCGGTTAACCGCGGGCTAACAGCCTATGCGCCCAGCGTGGCACGCGAGACCGGCCGCTTCACGCAGTTCTCATCCGTTTTGTCATACAAATTGCGGGCCTGCCGTCTTGCCAGATCGCCTTCAGGCTGGCTTGATCGCCCGTCACCTGATGCCGGGAGGAAATTGATGGCGGCCGCTGACTATTACGAAGTTCTCGATCCGCGCTTCGCGCGCCTGTTCAACGGCAGCGCGCGGGTGGAAAAGCTGTTCACCGGATGCCGGTGGGCGGAAGGGCCGGCCTGGTTCGCCGCCGGCCGCTACGTCGTCTGGTCCGACATCCCGAACAACCGTATGCTGCGCTATGACGAGACCGACGGCAGCGTTAGCGTGTTCCGGCAGCCGTCCGGCAATTCCAACGGCAACACGGTCGACCGGCAGGGCCGGCTGATAACCTGCGAGCATTCCGGCCGCCGGGTCAGCCGCACCGAGCATGACGGCTCGGTCACCACTATCGCCGAGAAATGGAAAGGCAAGCGGCTCAACTCGCCCAATGATGTGGTGGTGCGCTCCGACAACTCGATCTGGTTCACCGATCCGAGCTACGGCATCGACACCGACTATGAGGGCGACAAGGCCGAAAGCGAGATCGGCGCCTGCAACGTCTATCGCGTCGATCCGGAGACGGGCGATGTCGAGGCCGTCATCACCGATATGGTGCGGCCGAACGGGCTCGCCTTCTCGCTGGATGAAAGCCTGCTCTATGTTGTCGACACGGGCCGCACACATGGCGAGAAGAATCCTGCGCATATGCGCGTCTTCAACGTCGGCAAGCACGGCAAGAAGGTTTCGGGCGGCAAGGTGTTCGCCGACTGCACCGCCGGCCTGTTCGACGGGTTCCGGCTCGATTCGGACGGCCGCATCTGGACAAGTGCTGCCGACGGCATCCATTGCTACGACCCCGACGGCACGCTGATCGGCAAGGTCAAGGTACCGGAGGTGACCGCCAACTGCGTGTTCGG
The DNA here is from genome assembly GCF_037179585.1 of Mesorhizobium argentiipisi (SeqCode). Lineage (NCBI taxonomy): Bacteria > Pseudomonadati > Pseudomonadota > Alphaproteobacteria > Hyphomicrobiales > Phyllobacteriaceae > Mesorhizobium > Mesorhizobium argentiipisi (SeqCode). The sequence continues at coordinate 456 of NZ_JAPYKO010000045.1, read as the reverse complement.
CGGCAACAAGCTCAACTGTCTCTACATCGCCGGCACCACCTCGCTCTACATGGTGCGGCTGATGGTGAACGGGGCCAAGACCTATTGATAGCGAGGCATATCAGCGGGAGAGAAAAATGCCGTTCGTCAACATCCGCATCGTCAAGGAAGTGATCGCCGCCGATCCGGCCGGCAAGAAGGCTGACATCGCCAAGAAAGTGACCGCGGCCATCATGGACGCCACCGGGCTCAGCAATGAGGACGTCTGGGTGGTGTTCGAGGAGGTCAATGCCCGCGACTGGTATGTCGGCAAGACCGATGTCGAGACGCGGAGGAAGGGGTAGCTTCCTCCTTCTCCCCTTGTGGGCCTGTTGCGCAGTTAGCGAGGACAGGCTCGCGGAGCGATTTGGTCGCGAGGTCTCGCTCCGTTTTGGCTTTGGGGTGGAATTGAGGGTGGCGGTGTGGCCTCAGGCCGGA
>NZ_JAPYKO010000044.1:0-24683 GCF_037179585.1 Mesorhizobium argentiipisi (SeqCode) | reverse complement strand
GCCTCTATCTGCCCTTGCGGACGGGGCGAACCGCGATCGGCGTGGTCGGCCTCGACAACGACAAGCAGGGACCGCTGCTGACGCCCGAGCAGCAACGCCTGCTCGACGCCTTGGTCGACCAGGCAGCCGTCGCCATCGAACGCGTCCAGCTCGTCGCCGATGTCGATCGCGCCAGGCTGGCCGCGGAAGCGGACCGGTTGCGCTCGGCGCTGCTCACCTCGATCTCGCATGACCTGAAGACGCCGCTTGCAGCGATCATGGGCGCGGCCGGCACGCTGAAGGAATTCGCGCCGGCGCTGCCGGAAAAGGATCGCGCGGAACTTCTGGCGACGGTCGTAAGCGAGTCCGAGCGGCTGAACCGCTTCATCGCCAATCTGCTCGACATGACCAGGATCGAGTCGGGCGCGATGGAACCGAATTATGCGCTCCACTATGTCGGCGATGTCGTCGGATCGGCGCTGAACCGCGCCCAGAAGATCACCGCCGAACACAGAATAGAGACCGACATCCCGACCGACCTGCCGATGCTGCGGCTCGATCCCGTGCTGTTCGAGCAGGCATTGTTCAACCTGCTCGACAATGCCGCCAAATACGCCTTGCCCGGCTCGGCCATCCGGCTGCAGGCCTGGGTGGACAGCGGCGCCGTCATCCTGCAGGTGATGGATGAGGGACCGGGCATCCCGCCCGACGACCTGGCGCGGATATTCGATACCTTCTACCGCGTGCGCAAGCGCGACCAGGTGCGCGCCGGCACGGGCCTCGGCCTGTCGATCAGCCGTGGCTTTATCGAGGCGATGGGCGGCACGGTCACGGCGGCCAACCGCACCGACCGTCCAGGCGCGATCTTCACCATCCGCATGCCGGTGCCGGCCGAGTTGCCGGCGCTCGGCGCACCCCTTACGGATGATGCGGCATGACAAATCAGACCGTCTCCATTCTGGTCGTCGACGACGAGCCGCCGATCCGCAAATTGCTGCGCGTCGGCCTGGGCAGCCAGGGCTACGCGATCTCCGAGGCGCCGAACGCCAAGGCGGCGGTCGAACTCGTCCAGGCCGAACGGCCCGACCTGATCCTGCTCGATCTCGGCCTGCCCGGCATGACCGGCCTCGAGCTGCTCGGCAAATGGCGGGCCGACGGGCTCGATGTTCCGGTTGTGATCCTGTCCAGCCGCACTGACGAGGCCGGTATCGTCGCAGCACTCGAGCTCGGCGCCGACGACTATGTGACGAAGCCCTTCGGCATGAACGAGCTGGTCGCGCGCATCCGCGTGGCGCTGCGCCACCAATTCCAGCAACAGGGCGAGAAGCCGGTGTTCCATACCGGCGACCTTTCGGTCGACCTTGTGAAGCGCATCGTCAAGGTCGAGGGCAAGGAAGTGAAACTGTCGCCCAAGGAATATGACATCCTGCGCATGCTCGTGCAGTATGCCGGCAAGGTGCTGACCCATCAGTTCCTGATGAAGCAGATCTGGAACGACTCGACCGACGTCCAGTATCTCAGGGTCTATGTGCGCCAGCTGCGGCAGAAGATCGAGAGGACGCCGGACCAGCCGCGCTACATCATCACCGAAACGGGCGTCGGCTACCGTCTACGCGAGGTGGAATAATGGTCAGGGTGGCCGACACAAAGGCCATCAGGGCGCACGAGCGTGGTACTCACCTTCAAAGGTGCGTACAGATCAATTCCGCCTGATGACATAGGCGATCACGTCTGACCTATCCAACCTCGGCAATGTCATAACCGGCCAATACGCGTTTGCTTGAAACACGCTCACGCCCACTGAGATCCCTCGTTTAGAGCGGGATGAGATTACTTCCGATCATAGCCTGAGTTTGAGTAGTTTGAGCACTCTGTCGGTGTGAGGCGGTTGAGGGTCTGCCCGATCGCGTCGCAGACGGTTTCGACGGTGCGGCTTGCAGCCTTTCTCAGCCAATGCTTGAGCTTTGAGAAGAGCTGTTCGATCGGATTGAGATCGGGCGAGTATTTCGGCAGGAAGAAGAGCTTTGCGCCGGCGGCCCGTATGGCGCGGCGCACCGCCTTGCCTTTGTGCGAGCCGAGATTGTCCATGACGACGATGTCACCGGGCCGCAGCGTCGGGACGAGCACCTTCTCGATATAGAGGAGGAACCTCTCACCGTTGATGGGCCCGTCGATCAGCCAAGGCGCATCGATGCGGTCTTGGCGCAGCGCCGCCAGGAAGGTCATAGTCTTCCAGTGACCATGCGGCACTTTGGCCTTGATGCGCTGTCCGACCGGTGCCCATCCCCTGAGCGGCGACATGTTGGTCTTGGTCCAGGTTTCGTCGATAAACATCAGACGAGCCGGGTCGATCCGGCTCCGATATTTCGTCCACTGCATCCGCCGTCGCGCGATATCGGGACGATCCTGCTCGGAGGCGATCAGCGTCTTTTTTGTGGCTGAGATTCTCGGCATGGACGAACTCCCACACCGAGCGGTAGTCGACCTTCAGGCCGCGCTCACCAAGCTCGGCAACAAGGCCCCGCAGAGTAAAGTCCTGCGCTTGGCAACGCTCGATCAGCCAGTCGCGCCACGCTCCAGACAGCTTCTTCGGTTTGTAGCCGCCCACTTGGCGAGGCGCGGCGCTGCCAGTCTCTTCAACCCGCTTAAGCCACTCAATGGCCGCGCTATAGCTGACGCCAAATCGAGCCGCTGCCGCTCGCCGTGAGAGCCCTTCCGTCATGACCGCGGCGACACCCGCTCGCGAAGGTCCATCGAATATCCTGCCATTCATGCTGGCCTCCTCCCCAGCATGAATGTCGAATCAGAACCGAGATGATTTGGGAATCCCACGACTCACACAAATCTCATCCCGCTCTAGCAGACGATTTTCGGTGACAGATCTGTACTGGCGGTAGCCCTGCTCCGACCCGACCCAGTTGCGCCAATCAGATCATTCCCATAGCGGAATCTGACATCCCAGTCTCACCCACGAGCGCGCGCAGTTCAGCCGCAGGTGCGAGACAAAAAGTTCGAAAAGCTTCCAGGAACCCCAGTCGATGGTCAATTGTAGAACTGTCCGACGATGAGAGCGGGTTGTCCGCTTTTGTGTCCGTAGCGGAGATTGCTGACCTTCAAGAGAATTCTCGCGGCCTGTTGAGTATCTTGGCTTCCTAAAGCCTGAGAGCGGTTCTGAAGGTGGAGAACTCGTCATCAGTGATCTGAACCACGTGCTGTGGCTCGGGGTAGGCGCCGGTCTGGACGTCGGCGATGAATTCGCGATAGGCGGCGATGCGCTCGTGCTGCAGCCGCTCATACTCGGCGGCGAAGTTGCGGTAGGTCTTTGCATGGCGCGGCTTGTGGCCGGTGGTGTGTCCGAGCACGTCCTCGCTGAACAGATACTGCGCGTCGGCATGCGGTCCGGCGCCCATCCCAAGCATGATCATCGGTGTGCTCCTGGTAATCAGTTCGGCAATGCGGTCTGGCACCACTTCCAGCTCGGCGCCGAAGCAGCGAATGGCTTCAAGGCGTTTGACGTGGTCCCACACCGCATGCGCGCTCTCGGCCGTCCTGCCGACAGCCTTGAAACCGCCGGTCCAAGTGCATTGCGAGGGGATCAGGCCAACATGGGCAACGACAGGCACGGCGTTGTCGCAGAGCGTCTTTTGGATATCGAGCGAGGCGGCACAGTAGAAGCAGTCGCCGCCGATGCGCATAAAGTGGTAGGCGGTTTTCAGATAGTCCTCTGCCGTGACCAGATTGCCGGCGGGGCCGTAGGGAAGCCCAACCTGCACGAAGCAGCGGCCGGCCGCCTCGCGCATCTCTGGCGAGAAGAAACGGCCCTCGATCGACAGCATGTCGACGCCGGCCGCGTCGGCCGCCGCCGCCTCTTCGAGCGAGGTGACGTAGAGCATGGAAATCTTCTGGCCGCGCCCCTTCATGGCGCGGATGTCGGCCACGGTCGGTCGGCTGTTCTTGGTAACCATTCTTTTTCCCTCAGACGGTAAAAGCTTCACGGAAGGTCAGCAGCGCCGCCTCGGGGTCGCCGGAGGCGAACGCCTCCATGCCGACCGGCCCGCGGTAGCCCATGTCCTTCAGCGCACGGGCGATGCCCCGGTAATTAATCTCGCCGCTGCCGGGCTCCATTCGTCCAGGGACGTCGGCCACCTGGACCTCGCCGATCCACGGCAGGCAGGCGCGGCAGAGCTCGATCAGGTTCCCTTCGCCGATCTGTGCATGGTAGAGATCAAGATTGAGGCGCAAGCCCGGCCGGTTGACGCTCGACACTAGCGCAAGCGTGTCTTCCGCGCGTCCAAACGGCACGCCGGGATGGTCAACCGGCAGGTTCAGATTCTCCAGCGTGAAGGTCACGCCCTCGGCCTCGGCAAGGTCGGTGATGCGGTTCAACGTCTCGCGTGCCTTGAGCCACATCGCTCCGGTGACGGTCTCACAAGGGGTTACAGGCAGGCCGCCTTCGCCCAGCCCGGTACCATGTAGATTGAGCCGCGCGACGCCGAGGCGTTTGCCGACCGCCGCGGTCTCCTTCGCCGTCTTCAACAGTTCGGCGGCGCCCTCGTCATCGGCAAGCCTGCCGCGCAGATAGCCGTTCATAATCGAGAAGGTCGCGCCGGATTTCTCCAGCATTGCGAGATCGTGCTCGGGCCAGTTCCAGAGGCCGACCTGAAAACCCATTTCGGTGAGGCGCCGCACGCGCCATTCCATCGGCTTGTCGCGCCACAGCATTTCGACGCAAGCCGCCAGTGTAAAAGTATCGGACATGTCAGACCTCGATATGCACGCGGCCGTCCTCGACCTTCGTGGCGTAGGTTTTCAGGTTCACGCAGACTGGTGCGCGCAGCGCTTCACCGGTCCGGTAATCGAACACGCCGTTGTGCTTCGGGCATTCGATTCTGTGTTCCATAACCAGCCCGTCGCTCAGATGCACCTTCTCATGCGTGCACAGCCCATCGGTACAGAAGAATGCATCGTCGGGGCTGCGGTAGATGGCGAATGTCCGGCCCTCGTGATCGAAGCGGATGACGTCCTCTTCATCGATGTCATCGGTCGCGCACGCATCAATCCATTTTGCCATTGTCACTCTGCCGTCTGTTCTTTGGTTGGTCGAAAATGGGGCCGGCAGAATTCCGCCGGCCGCACAGGAAGATGCCCGGGAGGAGGAGATCGGCGTCTTCACTGGTCACGCATATGGCTTGCGCCATGCGGCGCATGCCCGTCATCAGCCATGGAGAAGCTCTCGATCTCTGCCTCAAGCTCGGCCATCTGCTCGCCCCCCGCCATCAGGTCGGTGATCGCCTCGCGGCTTTTCTCGCCCTTGCGGAAATCGGCGGCCTTGGCACCCCTGATGAGGACGGCGAAGTGGTCGCCAACGGTCAGCGCATGGACGACATTGTGGGTGATGAAGACCACCGCGATGCCCTTGCGGCGCGCCTGGAGCACGATGCGCAGTACGTGCGCGGCCTCCTTGACGCCAAGCGCCGCGGTCGGCTCGTCGAGGATCAGCACGCTTGCGCCGAAATGCACGGCGCGCGCGATCGCCAGCGCCTGGCGTTCGCCACCGGACAGCCCGCCGACAAGGCGGTCGCCGTCGTCGATGCGGGTGATGCCGAGCTGGCGCATCTCGGTGACGGCGGTCTCGTTGGCCCGTTTGCGGTCGTAGATGGTCAGCGGCCCCCAGCGTCGCGTCGGCTCGGCGCCGACGAAGAAGGAGCGGCCGATGCTCATCAACGGGAATGTGCCGCCGAACTGGTGGACGGTGGCGATGCCATGGTCGCTGGCGTGGCGGGGGCTGTCGAAGGCGACTGATCTGCCGTCCATTTCCATCGTGCCCGATGTCGGCTTGTGGACCCCAGAGAGGATCTTGATCAGCGTCGACTTGCCGGCGCCATTGTCGCCGAGCAGGCACAGCACCTCACCTCTGTTGACCTCGAGCGAGATGTTGTGGAGCACGTCGATCGGACCGAACGACTTGTTGATGGCGGTCAGCCTGAGCAGGGGCGGTGTCATCGGCGAGCCCTCGATTTGGCACGTGGCGCGTAGGTCAGCGCCATCGTGCGGAAGGTGTTGTTCATCAGCACCGCCGCCAGCAGCAGGACGCCGATGATCAGACTTGCCCAGTTGGCGTCGAAGCCGGTGTAGAAAATGCCCTGATTGACGATGGCGAAGGTCAGCGTGCCGAGCACGATGCCGACCACCGAACCATAGCCGCCGGTGAGCAGCACGCCGCCGATGACCACCGCGATGATGGAGTTGAAGATGAAGGATTGCCCGGCGGCCACCTGGGCGCTGTTGTAGAGGATCGCCTGCGACATGCCGACGAAGGAGGCGCACAGGCCGCTGCTCATGAACAGCGCGATGGTCACCCGATCGGTCGGAATGCCTGCGTTGCGGGCGCTGACGGCGTCACCGCCCATGGCCAGGATCCAGTTGCCGAAACGCGAGAAATTCAGGATGAAGCCGACGATCAGGATGGCGGCGATCCACCAGAACAGCGTCACCTCGAACTTGCCGCCGAGATAGTCGCCAAACAGGAGCTTGGCGGTAGGGCCGCTCTTCAGCGCGACGCTGGTGCTTCCGGACAGGATGACCGAGAGGCCGAGTGTCAGGCCGGCCAATGCGAACAGCGTGGCGAGCGTAACGACGAAGGACGGCACTTTGGTGCGGATCACCAGCACGCCGTTGATGAAGCCGACGGCAAGCCCAAGGCCAAGCGCGGCGAGGATGCCGACGATGATCGGCAGGTCGTAGTGGCCCGACAGGATGGCAATGGTCATCGAACTGGCGGGGACCATTGAGCCGACGGAGAGATCGAGATACCCGGCGATCATCAGCAACCCGATGGGAAGCGCGATGATGCCGAGTTCCGAGGCGACGTTGAGCCAACTCGCGGCACCGCCGGCCGACAGGAAATTGGCGCCGCCGAAGATTGAGAAGAAGATCAGGACTGCGACCATGCCGATCAGCGAACCGACCTCGGGCCGGCGCACGAGGCTGCCGATCGAGGGCATCGATGAGCGCTGAGAGGGCGGCGCAGTGGCTGCCATAGCGGGTTGGTCACGGGCTTGGGATGTCATCGAAATGTCCCTGGCTTGAATAATAACGAGCCTGGCGCGACCTTTCGGCGGCGGCGCGGGGCTGATGATGTCCGGTCCACGGAGGGCCGGACACTCCGAGCGAGCTATCGGGCGCCGGCCGCGGCACCAGCCATCGTCGCATCGACATTGGCTGCGTCGACGATCCCCGGTCCGGTCAGCACCGGCTTGGTCGGCAGGTCGAGCCCATAGTTGACGAGGCCGTTCAGGAGCGACACCGCAAGAAAGCCCTGCAGATAGGGCTGCTGGTCGACGGCGAACATCTGCGTGCCGGCCTTGATGCGTTGCAGGCCGGTCTCGTCCATGTCGAACGAAGCGAGCTTGACCTTTTCGCCGGCATTGGCCTGGCTGATGGCGTTGGCGGCACTGTTGGCGTCGCCGGCGCTGATGGTGATGACACCGTCGATGGTGTTGTCCTTCAGCACGGCGGCCTTGATCGCCTCTGCGACTGCTGTCGGGTTGCCGAAGCTCGACGACGGCAGCGGCAACTGGCTCGATTTGCCGCCGCTCTTGGCGATCGCGTCGGCAATGCCCTTGCAGCGGTCTTCCGTGTTGGTGGCGCCCGGCAAGGTGTTGACGCAAAGTACGTTCTTGGAGCTATGGCTGCCGTAATAGGTGCCACCACCCAGACCAGCCGCGTATTCCTCATTGCCGACATAGTTCATGGCGCCGAGCCGCTTGGCCGCATCCATGCCGCCGGAATTGTAGATGATGAGCGGCACGCCAGCGGCAACGACTTCCTTGAAAGCGTCATCCATGGCCTCCGGCACCCAATCAGGGCCGACAATGGCGCTCGGCTTCTGGCTGAGCGCGGTGCGGATCAGCTTGGCCGCGTCGGGGCCGAGATTGTCGTAGTTCTGCGGGCCGAGCCAGGTCACCGAGCCGCCGGTCAGTTCGGCGACCTTGCCGGCATCGTCGGCGCCCTTCTTGACCTTCGACCAGAAAGGGTCGTCCGCCTTGCCGCCGATGACGAAGATCTTCGCCCCCTTGGACTGGGCCATCACGGCTGTGGCTGATGTCGCCATCACCGCCGCCGTCATCATTGCCGTCAACAGTTTCGTTGTACGCTTCATGTCATCTCCTCCCGATTGCCGTCGTCAGACGGATTTAGAAAACTGCGAATTCAACTGCAGGCGCGCACCTCTCCCGTTGCGCGCCGCATCACGTGATTATTGGTTCGCTGCGGCCTTGGCGTTCACGCGTTCCCTCTTTTTCTGGAACCGGGCGTCCATCATGGCGTCGCCCTCCCTGGTGCCGTCGTGCCAGGTGCCGAACAGCCGATCGAGCGGGATCAGCCCGTCGCCGCCGTAGTTCACCTCGAAATATTTGTGATGCAGGTAGTGTGCGTAAGCGTGGCTCTCGACCGCTGTGTCCTCGGTCACCTCCAGCTTATCAAAGCCGAGATGGCCGTTGACCGCACCGAAGCCGGCGATATGCAGCTGGAACAGCGCGACAATGGGATTGGACGGGATGACCAGATGCCACAAGGCGACCGCGTGATAGAGGAACCCCTCCACCGGATGCATCGACAGCGATGACCACGGCGACGGATTGATCGAATTGTGGTGGACCGAATGGATCCAGCGATAGAGCGGCCCCCAGTGGATCAGGCGGTGGATGAAGAAGAAATGCACCTCGTGGATGGCCGGCGCGACCAGCACCAGCGCTGCGAGGTAGACAGGGTGATCCGACCAGCCGACCCACGGCACGTAGCCATTGGCAAAGCACCACAGGAAGATGACTTCGACCACGGTCCACAGCGGGATGGTGATGAAGAACGAGCGCAGGAAGTTGTCGATGTTCTGGCTCTGGAACCAGAACACATCGGAGGGCGCGTCGCCCGGGAATTTGTGGTTGTACTTGAACCGCGTCGCCTGGGCGCGCTTGATGTAATAGCGCAGCTCGAAGATGCCGTAGAAGACCAGGATCGCGGCTGCGTTGACGGCATAGAGCCATAGTGCCCAGCCCCAGCTGATCATCTTCATCGTCTCGACGCTAGGGACGATATAGAACCAATAGAGGAGCGCGGTCGCCATGTGGAACGCATTCCACGGCCAGAGATAGCCGGGCAGCCATGCCAGGATCTTCGGCAGCCTGGGCGGCCAGTTCCACAACGGCGCTCCCTCGATGCGCCCGTTCGGCTTCCAGTCGCCGCGCTTGTCGCGCACGCCGTATTTGAGGTCGTCCATGCAATCCTCCACCCGCAATGCGGCATCTGCGACGCCTTGGGACGGGCCGCACGCGCACGCTGCCTCACTCCGCAAGAGGGCGGTGGGCAAAATCCCGTCTGCGCTGTGCTGCTGCTAACCCTTGGGCCGGCGGTGCGTCCGCCTTGCTTGCTTTTCCCGAGATAAGCATCTTGATCCAAAATGAATCAAGAATAGAATGTTTGTTCCAAACTGATTGTGTCATTCATATCAATCTCGCGCGATAAATGACATCTTCGTGTCAATTGCTACTGGCGGATGAGACGAAATGGGTCACAACAAGCGGCCGACGATCAGGGATGTAGCCGTTGAGGCGAATGTTTCGGTGGCCACCGTCAACCGGGTGCTGAGCGGCGCTGGCGCCGTTCGCCAAGGCACGCGCGAGCGCGTCAGGCTGGCGGCCGAGCAGATCGGCTTCTACGGCACGGGCGCGCTGCGCAGCCGCATAGCGGCCGCCAAGCCGCACTACCGCTTTGGCTTCCTGCTGCACCAGCCCGGCCGCGCCTTCTACCGCAACATCGCCGAGGCGCTGCGCGCGGTGGCGCCGTCCCTGCCCGACTGCGAGATTGAGCTGCGCATCGAGTTTCTTGACGACCTGTCGCCGCAGAATGTCGCAGCTCGCCTGCTGGCGCTCGGCGCCGAATGCGACGCCGTCGGCGTCGTCGCTGCCGTCCATCCGCTTGTCACCCAGGCGGTCGATGCGCTGCAGGCCCGCAACGTGCCGGTCTTTGCGCTGATCTCGCAGATCTCGGCGACAGGTCAGGTTCATTACATCGGGCTGGACGGCTGGAAGGTCGGCCGCACCGCGGCCTGGGTGTTCGAGCATGTCTGCAAGGCGCCCGGCAAGCTCGGCATCCTTGTCGGCAATCACCGCTATCGCTGCCAGGAGATGAACGAGAGCGGCTTCCGCTCCTATTTCCGCGAGCACGCCCCTGATTTCACGCTGCTGGAGCCGCTGCTGACCTTCGAATCGAGCGCCATCGCACAGGAAATGACCGAGAAGCTGCTGAACGAAAATCCGGATCTGTCCGGGCTTTATGTCGCCGGTGGTGGGATCACCGGCACTATCGCGGCCCTGCGCTCCACCGGCCGCGCCGGCAGCATCGTCGTCGTCGGCTATGAGTTGATGGAGTCGACCCGCCCGGCGCTGCTCGACGGCACGCTGACCTTCATCATCTCGCACCCGCTCGCCCGAATCGCGCCCGAAGCGCTGACCGGTATGGTCCGCGCCGTTTCCGCCCCGAACGATGGTGGCAATTTGACCGCCATCTTGCCGTTCGAGGTATACACGCGGGAGAATATTTAGAGCAAAGATTACAGCACAGCTTTAGGAGCTTCATATCAGGGGCCCGACATTTCTGGCATCGACGCATAGCTTTCCACAGACGTCCGCTCTTGGACAAAGTCCAACACGCGGGAAAACGGCCGAGATTAGGCGCATAACCGCCGTTCAGCCCCCAGAAATATTGCGTGCTTTCTCACTGTTGCTCCGACAAGGAGGCATGTGCCGAATGTCGATGCTCCGCCCAATCCACGTCTTAATTTGCCCCATCAGCCCACGCAATTCGGGTCGCTGAGCGACCCAGAAAGTTCGAAAAGCTTCCAGGAACCCCAGCCAAACTGGACTCTCCTTCGAAAAAGATGTCTGCCGTGCACCCATGGCTGCGCCGGATGCGACGTCACCTTCCACTACAAGGACTATCGTCGCGAAGGCGCCGACCGCCAGCAACTCATGACGCTTGGCCACGGACGACTTCCGCCCGCCATGCCCCTGCTGTGGCGGCCGCATGATCATCATCGAGACCTTCGAACGATGGAGGCAGCCGCGCGGACCGCCGGGTGCACGGACGACGAACCGGGAGACCGCCCCATGACCCGGCATGGCATGATCCAGTCTAATGTCGTAGGCGCCCAGCCTCCGGCACCGGCCCCACGCCTGTCCATGGTGATCATCAACGCCGACAGAGCCGTGGCCAGCCGCGTGCCGGGCCGACAACATCGCCTGGAGGCGCATCGAAGCGACCTGTCGGCATCCAACTCCGCCCTCCTGGGCGAGGTCTCAGCCATCGCCGACATCAGCCGCAAATCGAAATCTCCATAGCCCTCGCCTGTGGCCCGCGGGTTCCTTCCTCGGGGACTTTCGTACGCCTGCCGGCGCCCGAAACTCTTCACGGAAGCCGGCCGTCTGCCCGTCTGCTATCACAATGAAACGATCAAAAGGCACCCGTACCGCCCGAGTGTCGCGAGGCAGCCTAGATGTGCACAGTTGCGAGACGATTGGGTGTTATTGAAAGCCAGCAGCGTTCAAACTCGGTTCGGCGACTGAACGCGTAGTCGAGCGGACTGTGAAGCTGTACGGCTTGCCGATCACCGAATCGATGATCGCGCAATCTTGTCGACATAGGCCTCCAGGCCTTTCTTCGCGGTGTCAAGCGGGCCGGTAATGCCTGCCTCCTACAGGAGGGAGTAGGTTCACTTGGCCGTCTCATCCGCCTGTTGTCTCACTGCATCTATCAGGTCTCGTGTCGCTTGGGCGACTTTGGCAACGGGTAGTCGCTGAACGCAGTAGACGCCGCCCGGGTTGTTGGGTTTGCACAAATCGGGCGCAACGCACTGGCAAGGCAACGGCGGCTCAACGGTGCGGTGAAGCACCCCAAAAGGCCCCCAGATGTCAGGGGGCGTCAGGCCATACAGGCCCACAACTGGAGTTCCGACTGACGCAGCCAAGTGCATTGGCCCGCTTTCGTTTCCCAGAAACATAAATGCATCCGCAAGCAATGCTGTTAGCGTCTCAAGCGAGGCTTTACCAACAACACTCACCAACGGCGACGTTGCCACGTTCAAGATAGCCTGCGCTATTGCGCTCTCGTCAGGTCCACCAATCAGCAGTGACCGCAGGCCCGTCCTTGCATAAACCTCGTCGATTACTGCAGCGAAGCGTTCAGGTTGCCAACACCTCCCTTCGAACCTTGCTCCAGCGTGTACTGCGACGAAAGCTTTTACAGCCAGATTGCTTTGCGCCAGCATCTGGGTAGATGCGCTTCGCCCGACTGGTGTAGGCTCAAGCCTCGGTGTCACTTCGCGTAATTCTATCCCAAGCGCTTGAAGCGGGGACAGATATCGGTACAAGTAGTGCGCGCCTCCATGGCCGAAGGTTTCAGCAAATATGTTAGCAGGCTGAACTTCCCAAAATTTCAGAGGCTTTTCTGGAGGATTGTATCCGACGCGCAGGGGCGCTCCGATTAACCTGTGCATTATCCTTGAGGTCTTCGAGTCAGCGAGATCAATGGTGAGATCGAATTTTCGGCGGCGGAGGTCAGCGACCAAGCTTGAAAATTCCTTCAGTCGCTCAGGGAGGCTCCTACCAGCACTTCGACCCTCGAATCCGATGGCCACGTCAGCGATATTCTGGCTGACTACGAAGTCTCGCAGGCCAGGAGCGCAAAGCATGGTGATCGCAGCGTTTTGGTGAGCGAGGCGCAGATTTCGCACGAGCGCCGAGGTCAGAATAACATCCCCGATGTACTTCGTCTGAATAACAAGAATGGACTTGATAGCCAGCCGATCGGTCATCAAGATATTCGGCACATCGACCTCACGAACGGCGGGTGATATCGGTCATGGCGGGCTCACGGTTCCGGATAATGGATATTGCTCTTTTCAACGTCGGAGCAAGGTCGCCTTGGCAAAAGTTCGGGATGGTCCATCATATGCGAGCTTCCTAAAAAACACTTTGGACGCTCTCTCCCGATAACACTCAAAGGTGCGCAAACGATGCTGCGACAGAAAAGCAGCTCAAATGCGAAACCTCAAATCCTTGGCCGCTGTTGCCGTCATCATCGCCATCGTTACGCGCTTTTGAAAAATGCTAAACGATGGCCGTACTGGCTCGAGTATTCGCGCCATTCGTCGTCGGCCTGCTGCTGTCGTCGTCATGGCATCTGCCCCTGCCACAAGGGCAATCCACTTTCCGCAGCGAAGTCTCTATCCTCTGCGTAGATTGGCTCGCCTCTTCTCACCACCCGTCGAAGCAAATCCGCATCTTCGTCGGCATGGTATCGAATGGCATTTCGGGTGTCATACCCATGCCCGGCCTGGGAGAGTGAAAACCCGCTGACTACAACAGGAGCGAAACCGGCGAAACGCGCCAGCATGATCGCGAACGCTCCAGTGGAGATTTTCCGGTGCCAGCCGCGGGACACCATGTATTTGCCGCTAAGCCGCCAGACGATGTTGGCAAGCTGCCATTTGGTAAGCGCTTGCAAGGTGTCATAACGATAATTGAACGTGCGACAACCGGCTTTCAGCTTGTCCTCGACGTCCGTCCAAACCGGGATGATCAGATGCTTCGCCTGTCGTCCTTTTAACAAATCACGCTTGTAACAATCCTGCTCGCCCGGACCGACTAAATGCCGCGGCGTATCAGGGCGACATCGGGAACGGAAAGACCGAAGGTTTCCGCCAAAAGCTGCGAAGCATTGACGGTCACAAGTGCCCAATCGGCATCATGTCCCTCGGGGGGGCGAAAATTCGGCGCCGACCCCATCACCAAAGCGGGACCCGTGGCCCTGGGCAAGCGAAGAATGGGCTTTGAGAAGGTTGGCAAGTGATTCAAAAGCGGAGTTTTCATGGGGGAATCTGAACCGCCTGTTCCTCAAACGCGCGCAGAATGCTCTCTTCTCGGCTCCACAATTCGTCCCATTGCGTGGCGCCAGACCAGCCCGCAAACCAAGGACCGCCGAGCGTGTAGTGCGCCAGCGAGACATCGGCGGGATCGAGTTCCGAAGCCGAAGCCCCTACGAGGTAGTTCCATGCCAAAGGTAATTCCCCGATCTCATGGTCCTCAAGCCATTTGAAGGCGTGGAGGTCACGTCCAGGCCACGTATTGAGCATTTCGTTGGTCAACCGTTTGTTGGACGGATGATCTAGATTCCACAAAACGACCGACGACCAGTTTTTGCGGCGATAGAACGTCTGCGTCTGTCCGTCCATCTTGACCGCTTCGGATTCGCGTTGCTGGTGCTTAACCGCCATAATCGCGTAGGAAGGATCGACCAGGTCGAGCAGCTTGGCTGGATCCTTCAGAAACAGGACGTCACAATCGCAGAACATGGCCCACCCGCCTTGCCTCATAAACGGTACGGCAAAGCGAGATATGGCAAACTCGGTCGCCATCGGTGCCTCGGAAATCGGGCACCAGAGCTTCCCATCACGAACCACCATCGGTCGCTTCATGATTCCTTGGGCTTCAAGCTCTTTGAGCACGAGTGGCTGTATCTGCAACGGCGTGCTTGTCCGCCGATAGGCGCTCCATCGCGCTACGTCCAGAACTCGGGCTTCTCGTGGATCATACCCAATGTAGATTGGTATCATGTGGCAACTCTACTGTTTGACGTTAATTTACTCGAATTAAGCATGGCAGAACTGCAAGCGGAAGACCCGAAGTACCTCTGCCGATGCAGGAGCGTTTCAACCATACGTCTCCCGAGCGACCGGCATTATCGCCCGAAGTTTCGCTAGAGGCGACAGATGTGACCAAGATTTGAGACGCGCAGCTCGATCATGATGGCGGCGAGCCCGGTTATTGGACTTCAGATCTCCCGATCTGGCCTGTCCAGAGTGGCAGACCGAGTGAGTCGGCCACATGTGGATCGCTCGTATAAAGGGGAAAACCGAGCGCCGACAGCGCCAGCAGCGTGGCACGGTCGGAACTGATGTGCATCCGGTCGATGTTCAGTTCGTTGTAGACATGGCCGTGCGAACCTGGGTCAATTCCGGTGATGATCACGGCCGGCGCGCAGTTGTGCAAGGCGTAAAGGACCGCTGTGATCCCGGTCGAGAACTTCTCCTCCAGATGCATCTCGAAATTGGCCACACCTGTCACTGCCTCGTAGAGCGCCATGCGCTGGTGACGGGTGATCTTGCGCAGGTCGCGGCAGCGGTAGTTGAAGGCCGCGATGTTGCGGCGCAATTCCTCGATCGTGCGGTGTGCGCGCACAATCCAGAGCAGATCGGTCTCCTGGCCGGTCAAGACGGCGCGCACGGCTAAAGCGTTGGGCTTGGCCCCGTCAAGCTGGTTGACGTAGAGAAATGTTGCATCAGGAGTACCCATCCCCCAACGTGCCGTGACCGTCTGCGAGCCATTCACGGTAAAGATCGTGAAAGCATCGCGCCGAAAACCCACCGGCGGGTTTGAGACCGGCGCGGAGCCCACGATGAAGACCGGTTTTGTAAGCGGCGCAGGGTGCCGTGGCGGACGAGGGTGCAGCAGGCGATATAACAGTTTCCGCTTGATCACGAGAAGCGGGTAATCGAACAAGCGCTTACGCAGCAGCTTCGGTGCATCGGGATTCATGTTGCCCTATGCTCTGCAATCTCCAAGCGATTCCCTGGACCTTCGGAACTCAAAGTGCCAGATCGGCAGCATCGCAGAAGCGATAGCCACACTCAATATTCAGCTGACGGCCAATCTCACATCGCCAGCCGAATATGAATTTCAACATCCAGTTTCGACAACCAATAGCAAGACACATTGCTGCAACTGCGACCGAGCCCCGGCTTTAACTGGCGGGAGGATCCTACTGCCGATTGGCCCTGAGCAGGGGGTAGCCTTGGGGATATGTGCCAAGAAGCTTATTGTGTTTGAATGCCCGCAAGCGGCACCACTTCCCTTCCGTTCCTACCATGGCGCCGGATTCCAAAGCGTTGCCTGGCACTGTGGAGCGCGATACTGGCCGACCGCATCCGCCATTGTCGAGGCCTCGGTTTGGGGTGAACTCCCGGCGTCAGGATGGGAGCTCCAAAAATGCCCAATAGTCTCAACACCGGAGACGTCGTCAGGCTAAAGTCGGGAGGCCCGAAGATGACGATGAGCGATGGTGCCGCTTCCGACGCGTATCTGTGCCATTGGTTCAACCGCGAGGATGATTTGTGGACCCCCCAGCATGCCGGATTCAAGCCCGAACAGCTGGTGGTGAAGGCGGATCAGTCACCGAGCGCAGCGGATCGGCGCGCCTCTGCGGCAATGATCCCACTGTTTTCTTCATCGTGTGGAAGAAAGTCGGCAGACGCAGCTGACAACTGGGTATTCAGGGGTTGGGCGTCGCCATCGACTGACGAGCCGTTGACAACAAGGGCACGTACAGAGAGCTCAGGCTCCTCGCCATGGTTGCTGTAATGTGATCAGCATCCCTATAGATCGGCAAGCCGTTTCGAACTGCGTCGCAATGGCCATTGCTGCAAATCGTTTGAAGCGGATCGACGACGGCTGCACCATATTTTGCAGCCAGCCGCGCTAATATCGCACGCGAAAGCGCCTGCCGCTTCTCGACATAATCCCATGGAGCGGCCACATCGGTGGAACGTCCTGCTATCATCGCTTTGGCGACCGCCTCCGGCACATAGTGTCCCATCTCTGGGACATCCATCACCAAAACAATCTTGGTGCCTTGTTGCGTCAACTCTCCCATCAGGCGGTCGAGCGTTTCGACGACCGAGGCGGATCTGTCTTCAAGAGGTGGCGGCACCGAGGGGTCGAAATAAACACCCTGGTTCGGCAGTTCGGCATCGTGCACGTATTTGGGCCAGTAGGCGAGCAGGAAGACGAGGGGGATGTGCCTGGACGCGATCAGATCGCGCACTGCTCCATTGAAGTCGCCGCACCGTTTGGTGTAGCCACGCGGCGTGAGCTGAACGCCTGGCAAAGGCGGACATGAAGAATGACCGGCAAAGAGACCGGTAACGCCGGTTTGCGTGGCGGCCGCATCAATAGCCGGAGCCATTGCACCGGCGTGGGAGTCTCCCCACACGAGGAAAGCGGGTTTGTTCGAACCTTCGACGCCGAGCGGGCACAGCTTGCCCATGCGTATGTCGGCCGGAGTCGGCCCCGTTGTATCGGAATCGGCGAAACAGGGCGGAACGCTGAACCGGCTTTCGTCGTAGGTCGCGGCGTAGACGTTCCGAGCATCAACAGGAAGACGGGATGGAATGCCCTTGTTATGGATTATATAACTTCCAAAGCCGACGGCCACCGCAATCATAAGGACCGCTCCGGCAAACAGCGAACGCCGGCCGATCCGGCCGTTGCGACCGCGGAAGGGCTGTTCGATAAACCACCACGAAAAAGCGGCGATGGCGAGCGACATTAAGGCGATCAGGCCGCCGTTAAGCAAGGATAGTTCACGACCGGCTATCTCTCGGCTGAACACGATCGCAGGCCAATGCCACAGATAAAGCGAGTAGGAGATCAAGCCTATGGATACAACTGGCTTCGATCGCAGGACTTGGCTGACCGGCCCTTGCTCGTCGCGTGCATGGATCACCAGCGCGGCGCCAAGGCACGGCAGCAGCGCCGTCGGGCCGGGAAAGAAGGTGCAATCATCAAACCCGAAAACGGCTAGAAGGATCAGCAAGATGCCGCCGGCCGCCAAGCCTCCCCGCGTGGTCGACCGCTTCGGCATCGGTACCGCGTCGAAGGCAATCAGCGCGCCAACCAGCAGTTCCCAGGCGCGAAACTGCAGCAGGTAGAACGCCGCGACCGGCGAACGGAAGACCATCCATGCGCTCGCCGCAAACGAGACGATCAGCAATCCGATCAGGATGGGCACCGTCTGTCGCCGTGCGAACCGGTTGATTGCGACCAGCAGCAGCGGAAACAGAATGTAGAACTGTTCCTCGACCGCAAGCGACCATGTGTGCACCAGCGGCTTCATCTGCGCACCAATGTCGAAATAGCCGCTTTCCTTCTCGAACTGGATATTCGATGTGAACAATGCTGCGGCCTTCAGGCTGCGGGCGAAGTATTCCAGTTCGGCGGGCATCAACAGGAACGATGCGGCAATGGACGAGGCCGCCAGAACTGCAAAGAGCGCCGGAAAGATCCGCCGGATGCGACGCTCGTAAAAACGCAGCAAGCTGAAATCGCCGCGAGTGATTTCCCCCGAAATCAGGGATGCCATGAGAAAGCCAGAGATGACGAAGAACACGTCAACGCCAGCGAAGCCGCCACCGAAGCCTGGAACGCCGGAATGGTACAGCACCACCGGAACGATTGCGAAGGCACGCAGCCCGTCAATATCCGCACGATAAGTAAGCCTCGCTTGTCCATGCCCGTGAATTGAAGCCTGGGCGGATGGACGCCTGAGAACGAGGTTCAAACGTTATTCTCCGAATATTGCCCGTGTGGCAGGCGTTTATTAGCGCAATATGGCTTCAGCATGACTGGTCTCGATCTTCTGACCACTCCGCGAGAATGCTCGTGACGGTGCGCCGCCGCATTGAGGAAGGGCTGGTCGGCGGCGAAGGATTTGCCGTCGATGCGAGCCTGATCCGGGCGGATGCCAACAAGCAGCGCTCGGCGGAAGGATCGGGGCCGGTTACTGGAAGGCGATGGCCGACATGCGTCGATCGGTTAAGGAATACCTCGACACGCTCGACGATGCCGCCCTGGGACGCGGCGAGCGAGGTGAAGCCGAAGTCGTGTCGCGTTCCGATCCGGCCGCCCGGCGGACCGGCGCGCTGAAGGGGCGGTAGGAGTTGCCGCTGCGCCAAAAGACCTATTGGATGCCTTCCCCCTCGTTCGATGAGAACGGGCTGACGCGATACCATGCCACAAGTTCGACTGCGGCGCCTGTGAGCTCAAGCAGCGCTGCTGCCCAAACGCGCAGGCCCGCAGATCCTGCAGTCGATCCACGAGGGCGCTCGCGACATGGCGCGCGATATTGCCGCTACCGATGCCTAGGTGACTTCACGACGCGAGCGGAAGAAGTTCGAGATGCTGTTCGCGCACCTCAAGCGCATCTTGAAGCTCAATCGCCGGCGACTGCGAGGTCCGAATGGCGCGCGTGACGAGTTCCATCTCGCAGCAGCCGCCCAAAACCTCCGCAAACTCGCGAAACTGATCCCAATGCCCGCGCCAAGACAGGCGTGAAGGCGAACGCCTCCGCTCGTCGCCGATCCAAACCGCCAGGGCTCCGCCACGCCGACCGACGTCTTCAACGGTATCAGCCCATAGCGGACCTTGGTGCTGACCGCAGCGAATGGCAGCTCTCCGCCCGGTCTGCCCTATTTGGGCACCAGACCCCGGTGCGACCTGCCGCGAGCCCAGCGAAGCGGCCGGTCCGCTCACAGGGTGCCCAGCTTCCACCGTGAACGGCCGGGATTGGGCGCAGAGCTGCCGCCCCGACCCAGTCCGCTAAGGTGACCTCCTTGGTGATTTCCCGATACGAAGTGCACCATCGGCTCCTTTGCGGCTCGCATGAGGTCATCCACAATATGCGCGACTTGTGGGGAGCGGGTCACGGGACGGAAGGCCACGTGAGCTGAACAGGACGGCCGTGCCGGCTCGTAGCCTCAGCCCGAGCCTTTGCCGAAGATCCTGGCGGCCGATGAAGCCGCGATCTCTGCTTCATTCGAGTGCCCAGGCTGGATCGAGCAGCGCTGCCAGTTGCAAAAGCTCCGCCGCTCCCTCGCGATTTTCGGGAACACGGCGACGAAGCGCAGCGTTGAAGACATTGAAGGGACAGCCGCCCCCGCCGCTGTTGGCCTTCCGAGCATCTTAAAGGTCGCGCATCGGACGGGACATTGAATTCCTTGCAACTGGAGAACCCATGATGCGAACCCTTATCATTTTGGCAGCGTTTTCGCTGCTTGCCGGCCCCGCATCGGCAGCCGACCATCTCTTCACCGCCACATCGGCAGGCGGCTTGACGACCTCAAGCCAACCCTTCCAAAACGGCACAAACAACAGCGCTCCGACCGCCGATACGGTGCCCGGCCAGGGTAGTCCGCTGTCCGGTGCCGAGCATACCGTGCCGGCCACCGACACGCAGACAGGTGCCTCGCTCAGGACAATGCCGTCGGCCACCACAGGCAAGACGGCGCCGTCTGCCAATGCCCACTGACATTCGCTTCACCTCCCGAGCGCTCTTGGGACGCACCCATAGATCATCATGGGTGTCCCCTAAGCGGGATAAGTGGAGCTAAGCAAGACTGTACCGCTCGGGAATCAGTTGCCATGGGCATCCACCGTCCGGGAGCCAGCCCAGCGCGGGGCGTGTTTCCTCCCCGATGGGCTGGCTGCAACTTGGATTGTTCTGCGGCGCAGGCTTTGATGCCGTGTGTCGCGCCCTCGAAGCGGCCGGCGTCGAGTTCATTTCGGAAAACAGTGGCGGCGCCGGGGTGAGGCTGAGGAAAGCTTAGCCAGCTTGAATGTGACACCGGCTTGCGCGAATGTCGGCGTCGAGGGGTGACAGGTGCAGCACTATGACGAGTAAGGACAAGGCCTCGCCTTTCGTGCCGACGGAAATACAGGTCGGCACGGTGGAGAATGACGAAGGCGCGCTAGGTATCCTCTCAATGCTGACGACTCAAGGACTCCTAGAGATTGCTCTGGATCAGCAAGCCGCCGATGCCATCCTGAAGGCCGTCGGCACGATCAAGGCGAAACTCGACGGGCTGTAGCCACGACGCCGTTCCTTTGCCAGCCTCACCAGCGCGAGTTCTTCTGCGCCGCTGTCCTAAGCCGCCCTTGCCTCGATCGCGCTCTGGCGGGCTTCACTGGCCATTGCCATGCATTCCAGAGCGACCTACCGATGTTCGGCTTGCAACCTTCTGTCACAAAGCACGTTTGAACGCGGCTGAGCGCTAACGGAGGAGTGCGATGGACAGGATCGGGAACGGCGGCAATGGTTTTGAGGCGTTCATGGTTTTCATGGTCGGCCTCGCCGCGATAGCCGCCAGCGTCTCCATCTACTTCACCGGCCTTTAGGAAGCCAGCATCGCGCGCTTCCTTCTTAATACGCTAAAACCGTCGTCGGGTGGGGCGGAAATTGGTAGATTCAGAAAACTTAATGCCCGGTTTGCCATGGCGGCGGGAAGGTATTTGCATGCAGCCGGTGGAAGACTACGGGCGGTACCTGCTGCCCGGCCGGCACTCACCAGCAAGGTTGTCCGGGGCGCACAATTAGGTGCACCCCTTGCGAAAGAACCGGCATCAGAAGGTCGGCGCCGGTAGATTGAGCCACTGCCAGAGTGTTGCGTTGCTGCCCGCTCCCATAAGCAGCCACGGTGGGGCCCGAGCCGCTTCACCAGTTCGGCGACGTCGAGCAGCGCAGTTCGCTTGCATGTGAGGCAATAGACCGACAGGCCCGTGCCGGCCGCCAGCTTCTTGCCAAGCGCATCTTCAACGAAAGGTACTTGTTCGACATGGCGATCCTCGTGAGTGGGTCGCCGCACCGATGAGGCATTTATTCCTGCCCCAGCCGGCCTTCAGGCTCTTTCAGGAAATAAGCTTCATTGAGGAGCTTTTCCCAATGCGTGCCGAAGCGCTCGATCAAATCGCGAGCCTGTGCTTCCGTGAGCTTCGCTTCTCGCGAAAGCCTGCCGGCCAGTAGGTCGAGTTCGGTGAGATCGGTCTCGGGCAAACTGCCATCGCGGTGCTGCATCGCCTGGGCGATAACCTCGAACACGCTGCCGACTTCCTCGTATACCTCGCTAACCTCGATACCCTCCCGGTCCGCAGCTTCCATCGCTTGATCCGTCAGATCGCTTATTGTGGCAGGGTCATCCGTCACCACTTCGGGCAGATGCTCTGCCATCCAACGCTCGAGGAAATTGGCGCCCCGTGTGCTCATCATTTCCATAAGCATGAGCTGCATATTAGGTTCCGCTGATCTTAGTTGCGACCTTGAACCTTCGCTTTCGGGGAGCGTTGCCCATTGAATTCGGGAGGTTTCTGATGGCGCGCTTTCAAATCGAAGAGATCTATGGCGAACGCATCGTTGCCACGACATCTGCGGAGGCACCTGATGCGCTCAGCGCCGCAGAGACCCTGACTGGAAAGGCGCTCTCTACCAAGGTCTTGCAAGAGCACTGGTTTCGGGTTGTCGACGAACGGGAAGGCACCGTCCACGAATTCAGCATTGCAGAGGAGCCGCCAAAGGATTTCGCCAAGTGATGAACTGCTTCGGCGCGAAGCCCGGCTCGCAGATCGAGGGTGACACAGGATTATGCGAGCCGGGCCTAAGCCGCCGATACCTTTATTCCGGGGGAAGTGGTTTCAAATCGGCGGTGAAGCACCGTCTCCGATAACCTCCCGTGCTGCAATGAGGACTGAGGTCCCATTGCGACACCTGCGATGGTCTCTATTCAGCAGAAAGCTTCCGCGATCACACCATGTCTGAACGAGGATGTTTTAGCTAAGCTGAATATGCGGCGGACCACGGTTCGCCATGCCGGCGCACGCTTCAGGCAATCTCCCCCAACGAGAGGCGCCGGCCACCCTTAGCCCGTCGCCAGGTGTGGGGGCACACCAGCGGCGGGCTATCTGGCGCTTAAATTCACCGTTCGTTCACGATATTAGCGGGCGATTAAATATTTGACAAACCCGCCCTTTTAACACGGCTGACAGTCCGCCTTTACCAGACCGAATAATAAGTGACTGGACGTTTCCGGCGGCTCCGCGCGTTTATGGAGTCGTTATGTCCAGATTCTTTTTCGACCTCGCCCACAGTGGCGATGTCTACCACGACGCGCATGGCACCGATTTGGCGAGCATTCACGAGGTCAGCGACAGAGCGTTTGAGATCGTTCGCAGACTGGTGATTGGTGCAAAGAGCCGAGATGTCGTCTGCACAGTACGCGACATCAACGGCAAGGAGCTAATGCAAGTCCGGATCGAATGGACCGCCGAACGCCCGGAAGGGCCGGGAAAATCTCGATAGTTCCGGTCTATCATTTGTGGATGGCACCAGGGGCTGAGGATGAGACGATTGTAAATGCCCCGGTATTTCTTCGATTTCCAAGACACGGGCGTGAGCGCCTCGGACCCTGAGGGGACTGAGTGTAAAGACCTTGAAGAAGCCAAACGCGAGGCCGTGGTCGCCCTCTTGGAGATGACAGCGGAGCTTCCGCGCGGCTACGTTCACCGCGAATTGACCATTACCGTCCGTGACGAAGATGGGCGGAACCTCGTGCAAGCCGTCATCACTTTCGAAGTCCGCGTTCTCGACTAGCGCCCAGCCCAACCAGCGGATGAATGCGCTGTTCGCGTGAGACTCGGATTTCCCAAAGCGAAAGCAAGTCACTCCCGAGGCGCCGGCGCAGGCAAAGAAAACCCACAATGAAGATTGAAAGAGCCCGCCTGCCATGGGTGGTGCCAGACGGGCTCTTTATCGGGCCTCCCTGCGGATTCGCATTTCCAGTGTGGGCCTGGTTGCGATGAACCCCACCCGACGCGGCACGCGGTTGAAAGCAGCCCAGCCGCGCACCGCCTGTTTGGTCAACTTCACCCTGCGACCGATGTTCCATTAGCAATCACTTGAATAATGCGCTGCCCGCCCCAAACTCATGCTTATGGCGAAGGGCTCTTTCAACATTGGCGATGAGGTCGCCATCACGGCCAAGGTACGCAGACGGGTCACAGAGGACCGGGTGAGCGTGTCTATTCCCTCCTACGGCCAGCCGCATTCGATTGTGGACCGAACCTCGAAGGTGAAGCACGGCCAGGAAATCGAGCTGATCGGCGATCTTACCCGTGTCGATGAGGAAGCCGGCAAGGTGACGGTAAATCTGGGTATTCCAGTGGCCGTGAAAGCTGACACTCTCAGGCTTGTCACACGCTACGTGCCGCCGAAGCGGAAGGCGCCGCTCATCGACAAGGCGACATGAGAACAAAAGGGGGATTCATAGCGATTCCGGTTCGATCTATGATTCAGGCATGGAACGCACTTTTCGGTGACATCGCTGCTGCCCTCAGAGCCCCGCCAGCGCGTTTGCGGGCTCGCTACGGCGCCTTGGCGCTGCGCCTGGCCTCGCCACCGGGCTGGCAATCGGCATTGGCTTCGCCATCGTGCACGCAGTTTGTGAATCGGCGTGCAAAATTGACCCCATAAGCCGGGGAATCGGCGTCCAATTTTGACCCCCCTGATGCTTTGATTTGCGACCATCGGCTCGTCGTAGCGAGCGGATGGTGTGGGGGATGAAGTCGGTGGATACGATTGCCCGGGTTCGGCGCGCCTTCCATGTGCAGGGATGGTCGCTCAAGCGGATTTGCCGCGAACTGCATGTATCGCGGAACACCGTCCGCAAGATTCTCAGATCCAATGAGACATCGTTCTCCTACGAACGCGAGCGGCAGCCCAAGCCGAAGATCGGTCCGTGGCAGGATCAGCTTGACGGATTTTTGAATGGCAACCGTGGCAAGGCGGCGCGCGAGCAACTGACACTGATCCGGATTTACGAAGAGCTTTGCAGCCTCGGCTACGAGGGAGGCTATGACGCCGTCCGCCGCTACGCGAAGAGCTGGGCGAAGGCGCAGGGGTCGGCGACGGCGGAAGCTTATGTGCCGCTGTTCTTCGCGCCGGGCGAGGCCTACCAGTTCGACTGGAGCCACGAGATCGTCCTGATCAAC
>NZ_JAPYKO010000043.1:0-25895 GCF_037179585.1 Mesorhizobium argentiipisi (SeqCode) | reverse complement strand
CCGCCCTTGGCAACCCTGCGCCAGAATCTCCATGCCTTGCGACATCGTTGGCGCGAGCCACCACGAAAGCGCAAGTTTCAAGCCATGCCAAAGCTATCTTAGCGCATATGCCCTCGAGGGGGAGATGGCCGCGAAGCGGCCAGAGGGGGTCCTCGCGCGTATGGCGC
Organism: Mesorhizobium argentiipisi (SeqCode); assembly: GCF_037179585.1. Taxonomy (NCBI): domain Bacteria; kingdom Pseudomonadati; phylum Pseudomonadota; class Alphaproteobacteria; order Hyphomicrobiales; family Phyllobacteriaceae; genus Mesorhizobium; species Mesorhizobium argentiipisi (SeqCode). Next base: position 25,728 of record NZ_JAPYKO010000043.1, on the reverse strand, counting down.
CGACGCCCTCTTCCGCCGCAGTTGGCGTCGGCGACCTATGTGTGGCGACCGCAAGAGGGGAGATTGGCAGTTCTCCCGCCTCGCCAGTTCTGCGACGCTGAAAATTGGCGAAAGCTTATGTGACGTCTAATTTCCCCCCTTGCGGGGAGATGCCCGGCAGGGCAGAGGGGTGCTGTCCCGCCAGCACCTCAAATCTGCCCATCCGCCTAGCTTGCCCTTCCATCCTTCATCGTCTATCGCCGATGGACGATGGCCGAATCCCCCGAAATCCGCTGCAGCGATAGTCACGTCATGGCGCTCCGCCTGGCGGCGCTCTCGCACCCGGCACGCATCGAGATCCTGAAACGCCTCTCGGCCAGCCGCTGCTGCTCGTGCCGTGAGGTGGTCGATCATCTCGATCTCGCCCAGTCGACCGTCTCGCAACATCTGAAGGTGCTGGTCGAGGCGGGGCTCGTCCGCTTCGAGGCCGACCGCCAGCGCTCGCGCTATGCAGTCGACCATGCCGCGCTGGCGGGCGTCTCCGCCTCGCTCAGTGAACTCGTCAACTCCTGCTGCCCCAGCCTCTCACCCAAAAGGCAAGACTAGTGGCCGAAAAGACCGTATCCGCCGAAGCCGGCACCCTCACCACATTGCGCAACCTGTGGCCCTATATGTGGCCGGCCGAGCGCGCCGACCTCAGAGCCCGCGTCACCTGGGCGACGCTGCTTCTGGTCGTCGCCAAGGTCACCTTGGTCGCCGGCCCGTATTTCTTCAAATGGGCGACCGATGCGCTGGCCCACGCCGCGAAGTCACCGCCGCCGCTGCCGGCCTTCCTGCTGGCGCCGGTTATGTTGGTCATCGCCTACAATGTGCTGCGCCTGGTCCAGCTCGGCTTCAACCAACTGCGCGACGCGCTGTTTGCTCGGGTCGGCCAGTATGCGGTGCGCCAGCTCGCCTTCCGCACCTTCGTCCACATGCATCAGCTGTCGCTGCGCTTCCACCTCGAGCGGCGCACCGGCGGCCTGTCGCGCATCATCGAGCGCGGCACCAAGGGCATCGAGACGATCGTGCGCTTCATCATGCTGAACACGGCGCCGACCATTCTGGAATTCGCGCTGACCGCCGGCATATTTGCTTTCACCTATGGCTGGAAATACGTCGCCGTGGTCGCCGTCACCGTCTGGCTCTATGTCTGGTTCACGGTCAGAGCCAGCGACTGGCGCATCTCGATCCGCCGCGACATGAACGACAGCGACACCGACGCCAACACCAAGGCGATAGACTCGCTCTTGAATTTCGAGACGGTCAAATATTTCACCAACGAACGCATGGAGGCTGAGCGCTTCGACCGCTCGATGGCGCGCTATGAGATCGCCGCGACCAAAACCTGGACCTCGCTCGGCTGGCTGAACTTCGGCCAGGGCCTCATCTTCGGCCTGGGCACGGTCATCGTCATGTGCATGTCGGCGCTGGAAGTGCAGGCCGGCACGCAGAGCGTCGGCGACTTCGTCTTCATCAACGCCATGCTGATCCAGCTTTCGGTGCCGCTCAATTTCATCGGCTTCATCTATCGCGAAATCCGGCAAGGGCTGACCGATATCGAGCACATGTTCGACCTGCTCGACGTGCCCCAGGAGATCGTCGACAAGCCCGATGCGAAGCCTTTGAAGGTCGGCCCCGGCAAGGTCGAGTTCCGCGATGTGCATTTCTCCTACGATCCGAACCGCAAGATCCTGAAGGGCGTCTCCTTCGAGGTGCCGGCCGGCAAGACGGTGGCGATCGTCGGCCCGTCCGGCGCCGGCAAATCGACCATTTCCAGGCTTCTGTTCCGCTTCTACGATGTGCAGGGCGGCCAGGTGCTGATCGACGGCCAGGACATCCGCGACGTCACGCAGGAGAGCCTGCGCGCCGTGCTCGGCATGGTGCCGCAGGACACCGTGCTCTTCAACGACACCATCGCCTACAACATCCGCTACGGCCGCGTCGGCGCCAGCGAGGAGGAGGTGCGCAAGGCGGCCGAGCTCGCCCAGATCGGCCCGTTCATCCAGAAGCTGCCCGAGGGCTACAAGTCGATGGTCGGCGAGCGCGGGCTGAAATTGTCGGGCGGCGAGAAGCAGCGCGTGGCGATCGCCCGCACCATCCTCAAGGCGCCGCCGATCCTGATGCTGGACGAGGCGACCTCGGCGCTGGACACCCAGACCGAACAGGAGATCCAGGCCGCGCTCGACCTCGTCAGCAAAGGCCGCACCACCATCGTGATTGCCCACCGGCTGTCGACGGTGATCTCGGCCGACGAGATCATCGTGCTGAAGGACGGGCAGATCGCCGAGCGCGGCACTCACGCGGCGCTGCTTGCCAAGCACGGCCTCTACGCCTCGATGTGGGACCGCCAGCGCGAAGCGACCGAAGCCGAAGAGCGCCTGCGCATCGCGCGCGAGAGCGACGAGCTTGGGGTGGTCGTGCGCAGGAGGACGGTGGAGGTTTCGTAGCACCAAATCTCCTCCTTGAGGGGGAGATGTCGCCGAAGGCGACAGAGGGGTCGCTGCGCGTGGAGCGCCGACGCCTTCCGTGGCGAAAGACGACGGTTCTCCATGTGAGACGACCCCGTCTGGCCGCTTTGCGGCCATCTCCCCCTCAAGGGGGGAAATTATTTGCGCCAAAATTCCCCTTGACCTCAACCTATCTTGAGCTTGCAGACCCATCTCCGAGCCACCAGCCAGGCAACCCCACCAACGGAGATGGATGAAAATGAGCATCAATAATCACCGCACCGGCAGCGTGTTCCGCGTCGACAAGTTCGTCGTGCCGGCGCACGCGCGCGACGAAATCCTCAGCAAGGCCAGGATGACGCATGAACTGCTGCGCCGGCAGGAAGGTTTCGTGCAGGATTTCCTACTCGAACAGTTCTCCGGCCCCGGCGAGTTCAACTTCGTCACCGTGGTCGAATGGGAAAGTCAGGCTGCCGTCGACAAGGTGGTGCCGATCGTCAAGGCCGCACATGAGCGCATCGCCTTCAGCGCGCAGGAAACCATCGCGCGCCTCGGCGTCAAGGCCGATATCGCCAATTACCAGCGTGTGCCGGAGGTGTAGGAGGGCCATCCTGCTCCCGGCGCGGAGACAGCGGCGCTCAGCACCTGGCCGGTGCGGGCGTCGCTCACCATATTTTCGAACCCACGCCATTCGGCGGCGGCGATGAACAATGTCCTGCCGTCGGCTCCGCCCAGCATGCAGGCAAAGCAGCCGCGATCGACCTCGACCCTGTCGATTTTCTCACCGCCCTCGCGCACCCTGACACAGTGCCGGTTGGGCACGTCGGCGTACCAGACGCAGCCTTCGGCATCGATGCAGATCCCGTCGGGATAGTCGTTGCCGAGATCGGCCCAGACGCGCCGCTTGGAAAGGCTGCCATCTTCGCCAATATCGAAGGCGGTTAGCCGCCTGGCGTGGGATTCGGCGACGATCAGTGTCTTGTTGTCCGGCGTCACCGCCATGCCGTTGGCGAAGGCGATATCCTCGGCGACCTGCCGCACGCCGCCGTCCGCTGCAACCAGCACGATCGTGCCCGGCCCGAAATGCTCGCCCGGCGCCGGTGCCGGCCCGCCGCCATTGACATAGATGTTGCCCCGCCCATCGACGACGATCTCGTTCCACGGGTTCTTCGACAGATGTCTCAGATCGGCATGGGTGACGAGCGTCCCGCCTGCTTCCTGCCTGAGCAGCAGGCCTTCCCAGCCCGAGACTACCAGAAGCCTCCCATCCGGCAGCCAGTCGATGGAATAGGGCAGGACAGCCGGGACGGTAAGCATCACCTCGCTCCGGCCATTTTCGTCCACCGCGACGATCTCACCGGTGCCCCAGTTGCACAGCCAGAGCCGGCTGTCATGCCAGCGCGGCGACTCGCCGAAGGCGAGGCCTGTTGTGATGATATTGGCGTTCATTGCAGACGATTTCTGCGAAGGCATTGGCGGGCTCCTTGGGTGTCCTCTCGCAAGGACGCGTGATGGAGCCGAGTTCCGACAACAGGAGCAAAATTAGGCTTGCGCGCCGGCGCTGCCGTCCAGGCCCATCCTATCCCCCATTGTTGCGTTGCGGGGAGGGGGGCTTTCCGCTATTGAGGCGCAACCTGAAACTGGGAACCGCCCCAAGCCCTATGACGCTTCTCGACTCGGTCAAGAATACGTTCGTTCCGATCCATCGCGAAGGCTACCCCTTCATCGCCGCCTTCGCCGCGGCAACGCTGTTTCTCGGCTATTTCTCCTCGATCCTGTTCTGGATCGGGCTGATCCTCACCGCGTGGTGCATCTATTTCTATCGCGATCCCGAGCGGGTCACACCGGTCGACGACCGTCTGGTGGTGAGCCCGGCCGATGGCGTGATCTCGGCGGTCGGTCCCGCCGTGCCACCGAGCGAGCTTGGCCTGGGCTCGGGCGAGATGACCCGGATCTCGGTGTTCATGAACGTGTTTTCCTGTCACATCAACCGCGCTCCGGTGCGCGGTCGGATCACGCGCATCGAGCACAAGCCCGGCAAATTCCTCAATGCCGAGCTCGACAAGGCAAGCGCCGAGAACGAGCGCAACGGGCTGGTCATCGACAGCCCGAACGGCACGATCGCCGCCGTGCAGATCGCCGGCCTTGTGGCGCGCCGCATCGTGTGCTGGGCCGAGGCAGGCGGCTCGATTGCGATCGGCGAGCGTTTCGGCCTGATCCGCTTCGGCTCGCGCGTCGACGTCTTCCTGCCGTCGGGCGCCGTGCCGCGCGTCGCGGTCGGCCAGACGGCGGTCGGCGGCGAGACAGTGCTTGCCGAATTCGGCGGCGCCGCGGTCACGCCCCTGGTCAGGATTTCCTGAGCATTGGGCGCGCCGTTCAAAAAATTCGAGGCCCATGCCAGCGGCGGTCCGCGCATCCGCGAGATCCCGATGCGCATGGTGTTGCCCAACTTGGTCACCGTGCTTGCCATCTGCGCCGGTCTTTCCGGCATCCGCTTTGCCTTCGAGAACCGCTTCGAGATCGCGGTGGTCATGGTGCTGCTCGCCGCCTTCCTCGACGGCATCGACGGGCGGCTGGCGCGCATGCTGAAGGCGACTTCGAAATTCGGCGCGCAGATGGATTCGCTGGCCGACATCGTCAATTTCGGCGTGGCGCCGGCCCTGGTGCTCTATGCCTTCCTGCTGGATCGCGCCGGCTCGCCGGGTTGGATCGCGGCACTTCTCTTCACCATCGCCTGTGGCATGCGGCTTGCCCGTTTCAACGTGCTGGCCGACGATACCGATCAGCCGGCATGGCAGACCGAATATTTCGTCGGCGTGCCGGCCCCGGCGGGCGCTGTGCTGGTCATGCTGCCGCTCTATCTCTATTTTCTGCGGCTCGGGCTGGAGCCCACGCGGCCGGCTGCCTTCATCGCCTCGGGCTTCACCGTATTGGTGGCGTTCCTGCTGGTCAGCCGCCTGCCGGTCTATTCGGGCAAGAGCGTCAAGATACCCGGCGACCGGGTGCTGCCGGTCATCCTCGGCGTCGTGCTCTACATCCTCTTGTTGATGGCCTATCCCTGGTACACGCTGACGGCTTCGGTCGCCGGCTATCTGCTTTTCCTGCCGTTCTCGGTGCGCGCCTATTCGAAGCGGGCGATGCGCGAAGGCGAGAAGGTGCCGCCGTCGGATATCGGGTAGCTGGTAATCTCCCCCCTTGAGGGGGAGATGTCGCCGAAGGCGACAGAAGGGGTCGCTGCGCGTGGAGCGCCAACACCACCCGCGACGCGCAATGGCGTTGGCGTTCTACGCGCTGGGACCCCCTCTGGCCGCTTCGCGGCCATCTCCCCCTCAAGGGGGGAGATCAGGCGGCCGCGCTCAGCCCCAGCCGGTCGATCGCCAGCTTGCGCGCCGAGATGTAATCCGTCTTGCCCGAACCCAGCACCGGGATCTCGTCGACCTTGATGATGTCGTTGGGCACCATCAATTCGGCCGCGCCGGCTTTCTTGCCGAACTGGCGCAGTTCCTCGGCATTGGCGTCGTCGGCGGTGGTGACCAGCACGATGCGCTCGCCACGCCTCTTGTCCGGCACCGCCACCGCCGCGTGACGCTCTTCCGGCCACAGCGACTGCACCAGCATCTCGACGGCGCCCAGCGACACCATCTCGCCGGCGATCTTGGCGAAGCGTTTTGCCCGCCCGCGTATGGTGATGAAGCCCTCGCGGTCGATCGAGACGATGTCGCCTGTGTCGTGCCAGCCTTCCAGCCGCTGCAATTCGCCTGGACGGTCGGCGGTCATGTATCCCATCATCATGTTCGGTCCGTCGAGCCACAGCCGGCCGCCCTCGGCGATGCCCTCGACCGGCTCCAGCTTAACGCGGATGGCCGGCAGCGGCCGCCCGACCGTGCCGTCGCGGCTATGGATGGCGGTGTTCACCGCCACCACTGGCGCGGCCTCGGTCAGCCCGAAACCTTCGACGATCGAGGCCTGGAAACGGTCGCGGTAGGTGCGCCGCGTTTCCGGCTTCACCGCTTCCGCGCCGGCCACGACAAAGCGCAGGCTGGAGAAATCGCCGTCCTTGGCGGTGCGTGCATAGTTGGCCAGGAAGGTGTCGGTGCCGAACATCACGGTCGGCTTCACCTTGCGGGCGATCTCGGGGATGATCTTGTAGTGCAGCGGCGAGGGGTAGAGGAACAGCTTTATGCCCAGCACCAGCGGCAGGATGGTGCCGCCGGTCAATCCGAAGGAATGGAATACCGGCAGCACGTTGAGCAGGATGTCGGCCGGCGAGACGGAGACGCGCGCCTCGGCCTGCATGACATTGGCAAGCAGGTTGCGGTTCGACAGCACCACCGCCTTTGGCGTGCCTTCCGAGCCGGAGGTGAACAGGATGACAGCGGGCTTCGAGGCTTGCTGCCGATGCAGCGGCAAACGCCACAGAAGCGCGGCGGCGACCTTGTCCAGGGTCGTCACATTGGCGCGCACATCCTCCAGCCACAGCATCTTGGCGCCACCCGCCTCGACCGCGGCGACGATGTCGTCGATGGCGGCCTTTTCGATGAAGGCGCGGGACGAGATCACGGTGCGGATCACAGCGGTGCGGACCGCCGCGGTTACGCTGGCCGGGCCGGCGGTGTAGTTGATCATCGCCGCCACGCGGCCCGCGGAGATCAGGCCGACGAAGGTAAGCACCACGCCATTGGCGTTGGGCAACAGGACGCCGACCGCTTCGCCCGGCGCCGTCACCGCTTCGAAATGGCGGCCGAGCACGCGCGCCCCGATGAACAGCTTGCGGTAGCTGAGCGAACCGGAAATCACGTCCTCGATGATCGGGCGCGAAGGGCCGATGCGGTCGGCGGCGTCGCGCATGGCGAGGAAGAGCCCGCGATCGAGATTGGTGCCGTAGAGCCGCGCCTCGGCGAAACGGTCGAACAGCGCGTTGGTGTTGGAGGCCATGTCGGGGTTGCGCGCCACCAGCTCGGCGATGGTCATCGGCTCCAGCACGCTCACCGAAAGCCGCGGGAACCAGTGGCGCGGCGCTTTCTCCTTCGGCGTCAGCGACACCGGCAGGTCGCGCGTGCCTGCAACGAAGATCGGCACGATGCGCGCGTCGGCCTGCATGGCGATGCGCGTGATGGCGCGAAATAGCCTGAAGGACTTGACGTCCGGCTCGACATTGTCCGGCAGGTAGACGGCGAGCCGTCCCTTGCCCTTGAGTACGCGCACCAGCCGCCGGCTGACGAAGATATGCTCGGCGTTGAAGGCGATGGTACGCGCAAGCTCGCGCCATGGCTCCAGCCAGAGCGAGCGTGCCGAAGCCTCGTCCAGGATATGCAGCGTGTCGTCGGGAAGCAGCGACAGCATCAGCGCCGGCTCGATGCGCGACTGGTGCCAGACCACATAGATGACCGGCGTCTTCGCGCTTCGGGCGATGCGCATGCGATTGTCGGCAATGCGGAAGGCGAGCTTGAACGGCACATAGAGCAGCGCCTGGGTGAAGCGCAGGTCGAGCCGGAACCGCTCGATCACTGCGATCAGCAGCCAGGCAAAGACAAGGCCCGCCAGCAGCGCCAGGGTCAGGATCATGCCGCTCTCTCCCAGTCTCCTCCAGCGCGGCTCTTGAGCGACCGCTTCCGTGGCAGAGGGTAGCGGAAGTGCGGGCAAGGTCAATGCGGTGGCGGAGAGCTTTCCCTTCTCCCCGTGTGCGCACGCTCGCCTGCACGGGGAGAAGGGAAAGGCGGCGCTATGCCGCCTTCAGCCTCCCGCTGATGAACCGGAACTCCTGGCTCTTGCCGCCATAGCCATAGGCCGCGGCCGGCACCTCATGCACGAAGGCATAGCTTTCCTCGTGCACGCCGCCGAGAAGCTGGCCGAAAGCCTCGAAGATAGCCTTGAGATAGGCTTCGAGCTCCAGCTTGGTGTTGGCGCCGTCGACGACCTTGATGTCCAGCCAGAACGTGTTGGTACCGTGCTCGGCCAGCGACTTGCCGCCGGCGAACCAGTGCTGCGGATCGATGTAGTTGACCGCGACCGCGGTGATCGTCGGATCCTTGCGCAGCAGCGTCGCCGTGATTTCGGTCGCCTCCCTGGCGATTGCTGCGGACAGCTTGGCGTCCGGCTTGCCGGTGACGCTGATATTGATAATCGGCATTTTTCTCTCCTTTGGTTAGGCGCTCGCGCTGGTGAGGGAGGATCCTGCCATCGGCATAACATCAAAAAAATCGAATTGTTTTTGACAGAAGCTTCGATATCATCGAACTATGGAAACGCTCGATCCCGATCTTCTGAAAACGTTCCTTGCCTTTGTCGACGGCGGCTCCCTCGCCAAGGCCGCATCCACCGTCGGCCGCACGCCATCGGCAGTGACCGCGCAGATGCAGCGACTGGAGGAGATCGTCGGCGAGCCGCTGCTCATCCCGCAGGGCAGGGGACGCGGGCTGACCCCGGCCGGCGAGGACCTTGTCGGCCATGCGCGGCGCATCCTTGCCGTCCACACCGAGGCGTGGCTGGCGCTGAAAGGCGCGCGCGCCGGCGGCCGTATCGCCATCGGCACGACGCAGGATTTCGCCGATCAAGGGCTGCCGGACCTGCTCCGGGCCTTTGCTGCCAGCCATCCGCGCGTCAGGATCGAACTGCGCGTCGGCCGCTCTCTGGAGCTCGGGTCGGCGCTGCAGGCAGCCCAGCTCGACCTCGCGATCACCATGCGCCATGCACCATCGCCGGATGAAGCGGCTATGATCAGCGAGCCGATGCTGTGGCTCTGCTCGGAAAAAGGACTGGCGGCGCGACAGGAGGTGGTGCCGCTGGCGCTGCTCGACTCCTATTGCGGCTTCAGGGAGGCCGCGCTCAATGCACTCGACGCGGCCGGCCGCCGTTACCGCATCGCCGCCGGTAGCGCCAGCCTTGCCGGCCTGCGCAGCGCGGTCAATGCCGGCATCGCATTGACGCCGCGGACCCGGCGTTTCGCTCATTCCGGCATCGTCGAGGCATCCGCCGATTTCGACCTCCCGCCACTGCCGATGGCCGATTTCGCCATCCGGATCAGCCGCGAAGCCGCGCGTCCGGCGCGGGACCTGGCGGAGCTGCTTGCTGGCGGGCTGGCCCTTCCGTCCTGAGGCCCATCGCCTAAAGAAAAAGCCGACCTTTTTGCGGGTCGGCTTCTAGTCGGACGGGTCGAGGGGTTTGGGGGGACTTGGGGGGTGACCCGTCGATCTAACAATGCCTGAGACGGATGATGGTTCCGTGACTGCGAAAATAATTTACGAACGCGCCGATTTCGCCTTCAGCCAGTCGCGGCCGGCATGGGCAAAGACCGCGCAAAGCACGATGGCGCCGCCGATGATGCTGGCCATCGGTGGGACTTCGCCGAGAAACAGCAGGGCAAACAGGATGGCGAATGGCACCTCGGCCGAGCCCAGCAGCCCGGCTTCCGCCGACGGGATCAGCCGCGAGCCTTCCGTCCACAGGATCGAGGCCAGCGCGAAGGAGCAGCCGAAGGTGGCAAGCAGCGCCACGTCGCGGGGGGACACGGCCAGCGGGTCGGTCACGAACCAGCCGAGCACGAAAAGCAGGAAGGCCGAGACAGCGCCCGCCCAGACGACCGGCGAGTCGCGAAAAGCGCGCACCATGATCATGTAGAGCGCGCTGCCGGCAGTCATCAGCAGCGCCAGGGCGTCGCCAAACAGATGCCCGTTGCCGAGGCCGGCGCCCACCATGATGGCGACGCCGCACAGGGATATGGCGGCCGCAACCATCGTCTGCAGCCGGATTTTTTCCCGCACCAGAAGGAAGGCAAGAAGTGCGGCGATGAAGGGCGAGGTCGCGTAAATCACCGCGACATTGGCGACATAGGTGAATTTGAAGGCTGAGATGAAAGCGATGCTGGCGGCGGCGCCCTCGACTGCCAGCAGCCAGCCGCGCCAGCCGAGTTTCAGGCTTTCGCGCCCGCCCGAGCGGCGCCGGCGCCACAGCACGTAGAAGCTGATCAGGATTGCGCCGAAAAAACCGCGCCAGCAGGTGATCGTCAGCGGATCGGCATGGATCGACTTGGTCAGCACGCCGGTGAGTGCGAAGGCGATCGCCGAGGCCGACACCAGGATGATGCCGAGCGTGCGCTCGGCCGCCACGTCGGCGGCGGCAGGCGCAAGCTTTTCCGGCATGTCGAGCGTGTCCGTCATGACTCCTGACAGCCTTCCGTCATGAGGCCTGCTCCCGTCTGCGGAAATGCTCGTTGCCGACGATGAGCAGGCCCGCGCCGATGATGAGCGCCGCGCCCATGAACACTTCCATGCGGGGCACGTCGCCCCAGATGGCGTAACCCAGCGCGAAGGCCCAGACCAGCGAGGTGTATTCGAACGGCGCAATAATCGACACCGGCGCGCGCTTCATGCCTTCGAACAGCGCATATTGCGCCACCCCGCCGAGTGCCCCGACGCTGACAAGCAAAAGAAGCTGCCGCCAATCGGGCATGCGCCACCAGAGCAGCGCCGGCACGGCCGAGAAGAGCAGGAAATAGAAATTGTTGAGCACGAGCTGGATCGTTGTGCGTTCCTGCAGCGCCGTCTTGCGCAGCAGCACCACGGCGATGCCCCACAAAACCGCGGCGGCCAGCACCAGAAGCACCGGCACGGAGAAGCCGAGTCGCGTCGGATCGCAGGCGATGAAGACGCCGACGAAGCCGATGAACACCGCGATCCAGCGCAGCAGCGGCACGGTCTCGCCCAGGGCTCAGCACGGACAGCACGGTAACAATGATCGGCGCGGCGTAATAGATGGTGGTAAGCTCTGCAAGCTGCAGCGAGCGGGCGGCGTTGTAGTAGCAAAGCCAGGCGGCGAGCGTGAAGGCGCTGCGCACCAGCATCGGCTTGACGATCGGCGAATCGATCGTGTCGGCGAACAGCCGCCTGCCGCCGATCGCGCCGCAGGCGAGGAGCACGGTGATCGAGCGGACGAACATGATCTGCCAGACCGTCATGCCGACGACCAGAAGCTTGATCGAGGCATCCTCCGCCGAAAACAGGAAATAGGCGGCAGCCGTGAACAGGATGCCGGCCAGCACCCTTTCGCGGCTTTCCAGGATGACGACATCGGCCATAAGGGTTCAGCGTGTTTGCGTGAGGCAGTTCCACCCCGGTCGTTGCTCCAGCTATAGAGGGCGAAAGCGTGCACGGCGCTGCTCCAGCGCGGCGCTTGCGTTGGCGCAGGTCTTTTGCCGGGTGGGCTAGTCGGGGACTACTGCGTGGCCTGGTAGAGCTCCGATGCCGCATCCTTCAGCGCGCGCCGCCCGTCCGGCCGCAGATACATCATGTGGCCGCCCTCGACGACGTCGAGGCGGATCGGCTTGGCGTCTGACAGCGAAGGAAGCTGGTTCACCAGATAGCGCGAGGCGAGATAGGGCGTGACGAGGTCGGTATAGCCGTTGACGATGACGACACCGAGGGCAGGGTTAAGCGAACGCGCCCGTTGCAGGTCGTTCATCACACCGGCATAGCCTTGGCCTGATGTGCCGTAATCCCAACTGCGGCTGACCTCGCCATTGAGCACCCGGTAGCTGACATCGGTGCGGTAGTTCAGCTCATCGCGGGCGTAAGCGACGAAGGCGGAGGTCAGCACCGGAACGCTGCGGTCGAGCACTGGGTCGGGCCCGGCCTCACGCGCGCTTTGCGGCGCGATGTCGGCGGTCCCGATGGTGGCGTCGTAGGGGCTGAGCACTTTGCGGGTGGCGCGCTGGAATTCCTTGGCGAAAAGCCCGATGGGGATGCGGGCGAAATTGCGCTGGACGAGCTCCAGCGGCAGGCCGGTGATCTCCGAAACGCGCCCGCTGGCGAGCTTGCCGCCTTGCTCCAGCCCGCTGTTCAGCGCCGTCAGGTAATCGCCGAGCGCGTAATGCTCGACCTCGGCCAGCCTGTCGCGCAACGCGTCACCACTGAGGCCGTCGCCCTTCAGCCGCGTTGCCGCCAGCGAAGGAAGTTCCAGCGCCCAGTGCAGCTGGTCGAACTGGTCGGGCCGCACCAGCATGAACTCCAGCGCCGGCGAGATCAGCACGATGCCGCTGGGACTGAGGCCGACATCCTCCTGCAGCGTACGGGCAAGGAGTGCGGCACGGAAGCCGCCATAGCTTTCGCCGGCGAGGAACAGCGGCGATCCCGTGCGGCCGTTCTGCGCCAGGTAGAGGCGGATGAAGGCGCCGACCGAGCTGGCGTCGGCATCGACGCTCCAGAATTCCTTCGGCTCGTGGCCCGGCGCCTCGCGGCTGTAGCCGGTGCCGACCGGATCGACGAAGACGAGATCGCTCATGTCGAGCCAGCTGTCGGGATTGTCGATGAGCTTCTGCGGCGGCCGCAGGAACTCGCCGTCTGCGGCGGTCTCGACGATTCGCGGCCCGATCGCGCCGAGATGCAGGTAAGCCGAAGCGGCACCCGGTCCGCCGTTGAAGACGAAGGTGATCGGCCGATCCTTCGCCGGGGCGGGCGATTGCTGCGAGTAGGCGACATAGAAGATCTCGGCCGTGACCTCGCCCTTGCCGGATAGGAGCGACAGCGTGCCGGCCTTGGCCTGATAGTCCAGCTTGCGCCCGCCGAGTGTGATCGAATGCTCGGTCACCTGCGGAGGCGGCAGCAGCGACAGCACGCCGCCGGTCGGGGCTGGACGCTCGGGTGCTTCGGCGAAGGTGGGCTGAGCGAAGGCGGCGAGCGCCAGGAGGATGAGGGGGACGAGCTTGGATCGCATGAGGGCTCCGCGCGAATGACAACCGCAAAGGTATGGCCGGAGCGGGCGAAGTCAAACGGGGCGTTTGAGTACCTTCCTCTCCCCCACCAAAGGTGGGGGAGAGGTGGCCGCGAAGCGGACGGAGAGGGGGCCTTCGTAGGGCGCTCCCCCTCTCCGTCTCGGCTTCGCCGAGCCACCTCTCCCCCATTTCATGGGGGCGAGGAACCCAGGCTGGAATTATGTGCTATCAACCATCAAAGACGTATCGAAGGGGACAACTCAATGGACTCCACCGCGCTCAAAGCCATGCAGGCCCCGCTGAAGGATGCCTATCGCGAGGACGCCGCCAAGGCGCTGATCACGCTCAAGGCGCGCGGGACGCTTGACGACCAGTCGATCGCCTGCAAGGTGGAGACGGGCAGGGCGCTTGCTGTCGCCGGACTTCATCCGGCCACCGGCGGCTCGGGCCTCGAGCTGTGCTCGGGAGACATGCTGCTGGAAGCGCTGGTCGCTTGCGCCGGCGTGACGCTGAAAGCGGTGGCGACCGCCTTGGAGTTCAAGCTCGGCAGGGCCACGGTCGAGGCCGAGGGCGACCTCGATTTTCGCGGCACGCTCGGCGTCGCCCGCGACACGCCGGTAGGCTTCCGCGAGATAAGGCTGAAATTCGATCTCGACACCGACGAGCCGCAGGAGCGCATCGATTCGCTTATCAAGCTCACCGAGCGCTATTGCGTGGTGTTCCAGACGATCAACAACAAGCCGGCGTTGAGCGTGAGCGCGGGGCGCTGACGCGACGCCTCGGCTACTGCGCCGAGGGCGTTTCCGCGTCCCCTTCATCGGTGAAGGGCGAGGCGCTCGGCACGCATTGCACGGCCCAGCCCTGCGGCGTCGGCTGCTTCTGATATTCGGTGACGGCATTGGTGCATTGTTCGCGGGTGTCGAAGGTGCTGGGCAGCACCACCATGCCGCCTTGCGGGCCGGCGATCACCAGATACCAGACCAACGCTACGCTGGGAGTGGCAGCCATGGGAATTCCTCGCTTTGCTGAAATGTCGAAGCCGGGCCGATCCTAGCAACTCCAATGGGACAGCGAAAGCAGCGAGGCGGCACACGCTTTCGCCGCTCCGTTCACAGACCCGTGAATAGAAGGGTCGCCATACGTCAGGCACCCAGGCTTATTCCGGCTGCCGGTAGGCCACGAAGCGGTTGTGCTTGGCCTGGAAGATCAGGCCCGTCTCCTTCAGCTCCGGGCTTGCCAGGGGCACGATGCGCCTGGCGATCTCGGACGGATGCGGCAGCGTCTCCGGATCCTCGCCGGGCATGGCCTGGGCGCGCATGGCCGTGCGGGTCGTGCCCGGATCGGCGGCGTTCACCCTCAGCGGCAGGCTCTCGGTCTCATGCGCCCAGGACCGCATCATCGTTTCGACCGCGGCCTTGGAAGCCGCATAGGGCGCCCAGAAGGCGCGCGCCGAATGCGCCGCGTTGGAGGTGAGAATGATGGCGCGGCCGGCGTCGGAGAGCCTCAGCAGCGGGTCGACCGAGCGGATCAGCCGCCAGGTCGCCGTCACGTTGATGGTCATCACCTTCTCGAAGGTCTTGGCCTCGACATGGCCGATCGGCGAGATGACGCCGAGCACGCCGGCATTGGCAACCAGTATGTCGAGCTTGCCCCAGCGCTCATGGATGGCGCCGCCCAGCCGGTCGATGCCGGCCATGTCGGCAAGGTCGAGCGGCACCAGCGTCGCCTGTCCGCGGCCGTCGGCCTTGATCTGGTCGTCGAGCTCTTCCAGCCCACCCACGGTACGCGCCACCGCGATCACATGCGCGCCGGCCGCCGCCAGCTCCCTGGCGATGAAATAGCCGATGCCGCGCGAGGCGCCGGTTACGACCGCCACGCGGCCGGAAAGGTCGAGGGTCATTCAGGAATTTCCGTAAAGTGCGATTACGACCCGCCACTCGCCAGCAGCGACAGCGTGCGCACATTGTCGTGGCCTTCGAAGTCGAGCAGGCGGGTGGGGTACTGGCCGGTGAAGCAGGCGTCGCAGAATTGCGGCTGGTCGTTGTCGCGGCGCGCTTCACCGACGGCACGGTAGAGCCCGTCGATGGAGAGAAAACCGAGCGAATCGACGCGGATGAATTCCGCCATCTCCTCGACCGACATGCGCGATGCCAAGAGCTTCGACTTCTCCGGCGTGTCGACGCCGTAGAAGCAGGATGCGCTGGTCGGCGGCGAGGCGATGCGCATATGCACTTCCTTGGCGCCGGCGTCGCGCACCATCTGCACGATTTTCTGGCTGGTGGTGCCGCGCACGATCGAATCGTCGACCAGCACCACGCGCTTGCCCTCGATCATGCGGCGGTTGGCGTTGTGCTTCAGCTTAACGCCCATATGGCGGATCGAATCGCCGGGCTGGATGAAGGTGCGCCCGACATAGTGGTTGCGGATGATGCCGAGCTCGAAGGGAATGCCGGCAGCCTGTGAAAAACCGATCGCGGCCGGCGTGCCGGAATCCGGAACCGGCACTACGATGTCGGCGTCCACCGGGCTTTCCTGCGCAAGCTCGGCTCCGATGCGCTTGCGCACCTCGTAGACATTGCGGCCCTCGACTGAGGAATCCGGCCGCGCGAAATAGACATATTCGAAGATGCAGAAGCGCGTCTTCTGCGGCTCGAACGGGAAGATGCTCTCGATTCCCTTCGAGGTGATCACCACCATCTCGCCGGGCTTGATGTCGCGCACGAAGCGGGCGCCGATGATGTCGAGCGCGCAGGTTTCGGAAGCGAGAATCCAGGCGCCGTCGAGATCGCCCAGCACCAGCGGGCGGATACCGAGCGGATCGCGGCAGCCGATCATCTTCTTGGCCGTCAAGGCCACCAGCGAGAAGGCGCCCTCGACCTGGCGTACCGCGTCGATGAAACGCGAGTTCAAATCGCGCTCCTTGCTGGTCGCGACCAGGTGCAGCAGCGTCTCGGTGTCGGAGGTCGAGGAAAAGATCGAGCCCTGCTTCTGCAGCACGCGCTGCACGGTGAGGGCGTTGGTGAGGTTGCCGTTATGGGCGACCGCCAGGCCGCCCTCCGCAAGCTCGGCGAAGAAGGGCTGGATGTTGCGAATGCCGGCGCCGCCGGTGGTGGCATAGCGCGTATGTCCGATGGCGCGATTGCCTTGTAGGCTGTCGATGACGCGCTGCTTGGTGAAGGTATCGCCGATCAGGCCGACATGGCGTTCGACATGAAACTGGGTGCCGTCATAGGAGACGATGCCGGCCGCTTCCTGGCCGCGATGCTGCAGGGCATGAAGGCCGAGAGTGACGATGGCCGCCGCATCCTGCCGGCCGAAGATGCCGAATACGCCGCATTCGTCGTGGAAATGATCGTCGGCCTCGGCGGAAAGGACTTTGCCTCTATCTGCCGTTGAGTCTGCCATTTGGTGCTCAAGCTCCGCTAAAGCCGCCATATAAGGCGATCGCTCGCCGAACGCAACGCGCGTCGTCAGGCATTCACAAAATGCCCCAGGCCAGCGCCATGGCTGGCCTGGATTTCAGTTTGCCGGCGCTGGAGCGGGAGCCGGGGCAGGCGCTGGAGCCGGCTCGTTGTCGGCCGGTGCCTCGCCCTCGCTGTCGTCGGGTGCCGGCGCGTTGTCGTCACCGGCGGCCGGAGGCTCAGCCGCTGGCTGGTCGGTCGTCGCCGGTGCGCCGGCCTGCGGCGTGCCCTTATGCGTGTATTTGTTGACGAGTTCCTCGGTGTTCTCGGGCAGCACGCTTTCGAGCTTGGCGCCGATCGTCTCGAGCAACGGGCGCGACTTGGCGTTGGCGACCCAGGCAGGCGCCTTGGCGCCGGCCAGCCAGTTGAAGAACAGCAGCGCCACCGCGACCACCAGGATGCCGCGCGCCGCGCCATAGAGGAAGCCGAGCGTCCGGTCGAGCGCGCCGATGCGTGAATCGATGATCCAGTCGGCGAGCTTCATGGTGATGACGGAGACAACGATCAGCGCGATGAGGAAGACGATGCCGGCAGAGGCCGCCATCGCGATCTTGTCGTTGTCGACATAAGGCTGAACATAGGGCAGGACCGGCTTGTAGAAGAAGAACGCCGCCGCCGCGGCCGCTACCCAGGAAATCACAGACAGCACTTCGCGGGAGAAGCCGCGCACCATGGCGAGCATTGCTGAGACCAGGGTGAAGGCGACGAGGATTCCGTCAAGCAGCGTAATCGGCATGGTTCTCGCCCCACTTCCTGTCTTGCGGCGCGATGAGCCGCATCACTCCCCGTCGTCGGCACGGCCGCGCTGTGAGCCGGCTATGCGCGCCACAAGGTCGGCCAGCTCGGTGGGCTGGAACGCGCCGGCCCCGATCCCCCCGGCAACTTCCTCGCTGCCGAGCGGCAGCACCGCGCTTCCAAAACCCAGCTTTTCGGCTTCTTTAAGACGCTGCTGCGCATGCGCAACCGGCCTCACGGCGCCCGATAGGCTGATTTCGCCGAAATAGACGCAATCGGCGGGAAGGGCAAGACCGGTGAGCGACGAAACCAGTGCGGCGGCGACCGCGAGATCGGCCGCCGGTTCCGAGATCCGGTAGCCGCCGGCGACGTTGAGATAGACGTCGTGCTGGCCGAAGCGCACGCCGCAATGCGCCTCCAGCACGGCGAGCACCATCGACAGCCGCGCCCCGTCCCAGCCGACGACGGCCCGGCGCGGCGTGCCGAGCGAGGAGGGCGCGACCAGCGCCTGGATCTCGACCAGCACCGGCCTTGTGCCTTCCATGCCAGCGAAAACCGCGGCGCCCGGCGATTTTGCATGGCGTTCGCCGAGGAAAAGCTCGGACGGATTGGAGACCTCACGCAGGCCCTTGTCCGACATTTCGAACACGCCGATCTCGTCGGTCGGCCCGAAACGGTTCTTCACCGTGCGCAGGATGCGGAAGTGGTGGTTGCCTTCGCCTTCGAAATAGAGCACGCCGTCGACCATATGCTCGACGACGCGAGGGCCGGCGATCTGCCCTTCCTTGGTGACATGGCCGACGAGCACGATCGCAGCGCCTGTGGATTTCGCGTAGCGGATCATCGCCTGGGCGGCGGCGCGCACCTGGGTGACGGTTCCAGGCGCCGAATCGGCAAGGTCCGTCCACAGTGTCTGGATGGAATCGAGGATGACGAGGTCCGGCCGCCTGCCGTCGGCGAGAGTGGCAAGAATGTCCTCGACATTGGTCTCGGCGGCGAGCTCGACCGGCGTCGAGGCGACGCCGAGGCGCTGCGCTCTCAGCCTGATCTGCGCCACGGCTTCCTCGCCTGAGACATAGACGATGCGGTGGCCTTTCGAGGCGAGCGCGGCGGCGGCTTGCGTCAAAAGCGTCGACTTGCCGATGCCGGGATCGCCGCCGACGAGAAGTGCGGAGCCGCGCACGAACCCGCCGCCGGTGGCGCGGTCGAGCTCGCCGATGCCCGACACGATGCGCGGCGCGTCCTCAATGTCGCCGGCGAGGCTGGTCAGCACCACAGCGCGCCCCTTGCGGGCGTTGCGGGTGTTCGCCGGCCCCGAGCCGATGCCGCCGGCTGTGCCTTCCTCGACCAGCGTGTTCCACTCGCCGCAGGCATCGCATTTGCCGGCCCAGCGCTGATGCACCGAGCCGCAATTCTGGCAGATGAACTGAACGCGTGATTTGGCCATTAGGCACGGCCCGACATTGGATAGGCCGGCGGGACAGCGCCCCCAGGGGGGTGAAGGAATGAGGCCTTTGCCAAGAGCTACTCAAACCTCTCTGGCAAATGATGCTCTTCGGCCAAATCCGAGAACCGTGTGAACTCGCCGTGGAAGGCGAGGCTGACGGAGCCGGTCGGTCCGTGGCGCTGCTTGGCGACGATCACCTCGGCCTTGCCGCGCGCCTCATTCATCTCGTTTTCCCACTTGACGTATTCCTCGGTGCCGAGCTTCGGCTCGCGGTTCTTGAGGTAATACTCCTCGCGATAGACGAACAGCACCACGTCGGCGTCCTGCTCGATGGAGCCGGATTCGCGCAGGTCCGAGAGCTGCGGGCGCTTGTCGTCGCGGCTTTCGACCTGACGCGACAGCTGCGACAGCGCGATGATCGGCACGCCGAGCTCCTTGGCCAAAGCCTTCAAGCCCGTGGTGATCTCGGTGATTTCCTGCACGCGGTTCTGCGAGGCGCGGGCGGAGGATCCCTGCATCAGCTGGATATAGTCGATGACGATGAGGTCGAGGCCGCGCTGGCGCTTCAGCCGGCGCGCGCGGGCCGAAAGCTGCGCGATCGAGATGCCGCCGGTCTGGTCGATGAACAGCGGGATCTTCTGCATCGTCTGCGAGCAGGCGACGAGTTTTTCGAAATCCATCTCGGTGATCTCGCCGCGGCGGATCTTCGAGGACGAGATCTCCGTCTGCTCGGAGATGATGCGGGTGGCGAGCTGCTCCGACGACATTTCCAGCGAGAAGAAGCCGACGACGCCGCCATTGGCGGCCTTGAAGCTGCCATCGGCCTGCTGCGCCGGAACATAGGCCTCAGCGATGTTGAAGGCGATGTTGGTGGCCAAGGAGGTCTTGCCCATGCCCGGGCGCCCGGCGAGCACGATCAGGTCGGAGGGCTGCAGGCCGCCCATGCGGCGATCGAGGTCGCGCAGCCCGGTGGCGATGCCCGACAGGTGGCCGTCACGCATATAGGCGGCGTTGGCCATGTCGACCGCGGTCTTGACCGCATCGTTGAAGCTTTCGAAGCCGCCATCGTAGCGGCCGGTTTCGGCAAGCTCGAACAGCCGCCGCTCGGCATCCTCGATCTGGTCGGAGGGCGACATGTCGACCGGCGCGTCATAGGCGATGTTGACCATGTCCTCGCCGACGGTGATCAGCGCGCGGCGCGTCGCGAGATCGTAGATGGCTCGGCCATAATCGGTGGCGTTGACGACGGTGACCGCCTCGACCGCGAGGCGCACGACGTACTGCGCCACCGTCATGTCGCCGACCTTCTCGTCGGCCGGAAGGAAGGTCTTGAGCGTGATCGGCGTCGCGATCTTGCCCATGCGGATGAGCTCGGCGGCGACCTCGAAGATCCGGCGGTGCAGCGGCTCGTAGAAATGTCCCGGCTTGAGGAAATCGGAAACGCGGTAGAAGGCGTCGTTGTTGACGAGGATGGCGCCAAGCAGCGCCTGCTCGGCCTCGATGTTGTTCGGTGCTTCGCGATAAAGCGGCGTTTCCGCCGCGCCGAATTTCAGTGCCGCCTCTGCCATGATTTCCCCGATTTCGATCCCGCCTCCTCGATATCAGAACGGGAAGAATAGGTGCTGACCTTTCTGCAACAGTAAGATTCCGACTGACTTTGATACTCGCGATTCACAGCAAAATTATCTCGTGGAAAGAATCGTCATTGACTCGAATCGAAGAGGCTGAAGATAGCGCTTCGAACGAGAACAAAACAAGAAAATTCCTATCCCAGCGTATCGCCCCAGTCCGCCCGCCGCGCGGCCCTGAAAACGTCCCCATCGCGCTTGCTGAACAGTTGCTCACCGGCGCTGCCGTCCGGCCGGCAGAGTTTCAGCACCACCTTGCCGGAGCCGCCTTTCGGCGGCGCGAGCACCCGTGCCGGACGCGCCGGCGCCGGTCGCCGGGAAGCGGTGAGGTAGTTAAACTTCTCGTCCTCCCACGGCACGTCGGCTTCCTTGACCAGGCGGTGCACGCGTGAGCGGGCGACGCGGCGCGAGAAATGGCACCAGTCTTGCGGCTTGAGCGGGCAGGGCGCCGCGTGCGGGCAAGGCGCCAGCATATGCGCGCCGGCTTCGATCAATTGTTGCCGGGCGGCAAGGATGCGCTGCCAGCCGGCGGGCGTGCCGGGTTCGACGATAAGCAGCGTGTCGGCGGTGAGCTGCCAGAGGCGACCGACGAGCTTCGGCAGCGAAGCCGGCGCGACCTCATCGAGCACATAGGCGATGCTGACGAGGTCGGCGGGCTTGATGTCGTCGAGATCGATGGTGGCGTCGCCGGCGACCCATTCGGCGCGGGCGGCGATCGTGCCGGCCGCAAGCGACTGCCCCACCTTGCGTACCGCGGCGCTTGCTTCGACCAGAACCGCCTGTTCCAACTCCGGCCAGGTGTCTGACGTGGCCCACAGCATGGTGCCAGGCCCGGCGCCGATGTCGAGCAGGGTCTTCGGGTGGAAATCCGGTCGCGCATAGGCCAGCGCATCGAGGCTGGCGCGGACAGCGGCATAGGTGGCGGGCAGCCGCGTCGCCAGATAGGCCTTGACGGCCATCTCCTCGCCCATATGCAGGCGGCCGTCGCGCAGCTCGGCGCGGTAGCGCTCCGAGAGCGTCCGCGCCGCTTGTTTCAGCGCCGGCAGCGGTATCTTCTCCAGGAGGCTATCGACGCCGTGCCGGAGCGGGGCGGGCAATTCCACCTCAGGCTCCCCTTGGTGCAAGCAGGATGACGGAGGCACCGACGATGCAGAGCGCCGCGCCCGCCAAGTCCCTGCGGTCGGGGCGCGCGCCCTCTACTAGCCACAACCAGCCGAGTGAGGCCACGATGTAGATGCCGCCATAGGCGGCGTAAGCGCGGCCCGCCGCGTCCGTCTCGACCAGCGACAGCAGCAAAGCGAACACCGCCAGCGAGGCGAGGCCGGGAAAAAGCCAGAGCGGCGACTTTTCCAGCCGCCACCACGCCCAGAAGGAAAAGCAGCCGGCGATCTCGGCAAGGGCGGCTGCGCTGTAGATGAGGTAGGTCATGAAAAAAGGTCTCGCGAACGAGACCCTTTTCGTGGCGTCACGCCGCAATGGCAAGCGGCATTGCGCGTCTATTCCACCGCCTTGCGGCGGCGAGTCGGCTTGGCGGGCGCAGGCGCCGCCGGCTCCTTGTGCCCGATATCGCGCAGCTCCAGCGCCTTCTCGCATTTGGCCATGTAGTCGCGCGTCATCGGCAGCGTGTCGTTCTTCTTGGCGATCTGGAACTGGAAGATCACCAGGTCCTGCCAGCGGAAGGCGGCCTCAGAGGCGGCGAGATAGAATTCCCACATGCGGCAGAAGCGTTCGTCATAGATCGCCTTCGCCTTGTCGCGATTGGCGGCGAAGCGGGCGCCCCAATGCTTGAGCGTGTCGGCGTAGTGCAGACGCAGGATCTCGATGTCGGTGACGACCAGGCCGGACTTCTCGATCGCCGGCAGCACTTCCGACATCGCCGGGACGTAGCCGCCCGGGAAGATGTATTTGCGGATGAAGGCGCTGGTCGCCCACGGCACGCCGGAGCGGCCGATGGTGTGGAGCAGCATCACGCCGTCGGGCTTCAGAAGCGTCGCAGCCTTGTCGAAGAAGGTGCGGTAGTGGTTGACCCCGACATGCTCGAACATGCCGACCGAGACAATGCGGTCGAAGCGCTCGTTGATGTGGCGATAGTCCTTGAGATCGAAATGCACGCGGTCCTGCAAGCCTTGCGCATGCGCGCGGTCGGTGGAGACGCCCTGCTGCTCGGTCGACAGCGTCACGCCCTGCACGTCGACGTCGAAGGCTTTGGCGAGATAGAGGCCGAGTCCACCCCAGCCGGAGCCGATGTCGAGGACCG
This sequence comes from Mesorhizobium argentiipisi (SeqCode), assembly GCF_037179585.1. Lineage (NCBI taxonomy): Bacteria > Pseudomonadati > Pseudomonadota > Alphaproteobacteria > Hyphomicrobiales > Phyllobacteriaceae > Mesorhizobium > Mesorhizobium argentiipisi (SeqCode). The sequence goes on along the minus strand of NZ_JAPYKO010000043.1, from coordinate 3,027 downwards.
TCTGGCCGGCCTTGAGCCTGAGCTTGGCGGCGATGTGGCGCTTCTTGGCCAACTGCGCTTCGTCCAGCGTCATGTCCGGCTGTTCGAAATAGGCGCAGGAATACTGCATGTCCTCGTCCAGGAAGAGCTTGTAGAGCTCGCCGGACAGGTCGTAGTGGCGCTCGACATTGCGGCGCGAGCGCGTGGCGGTGTTGATCTGCTGCAGCCGGCGGAAGGCGTGGCGCAGGCCCTCGATCGCTTTCGACCAGGTGACGTCGATGCCGCTCGAGCCCATGTTCTGGAACGCGATGCGCATCAGCCCGAGAACGCCGCCCTCGAGCACGTCCAGCTCGCCGTCCATATAGGCTTCGGGCACCGCCAGCATCGGGTCGAAGGTGATGGCGCGCTCGGCATGCGTGGTCTTGATATGTATATGCACCGGCTCGCCGCTACCGTCGCCGAACTTATGCGTCGTGCCCTTCGGCCCGGTCACCTTGAGATCGCCGGCGCGCACCAGGCGCTCGAGAACGTGTTTCAACAGGATATTCATGACCAAATGTCCCCTCAGTCGGACCACCCGGTAACCGGACCTGGATGCCAAATCGAACCGCGCGGCGCATCGCCCGCGTCCAATCGACGCGCCACGCTGTAATGTGCACAAGATATAGGGTGACGAAAAGTTCCTTTTGGCACAAAAAAGCCCGGGTCGGAGACCCGGGCGTTGGTCCAGAAATCCTGGACGTGTGCGAGCCGAAGCGATGCCTCGGAAACCGTGCCGGTCAGGCCCAGAGATCAGGCCAAGAGATCAGGCCCAGAGATCAGGCGTTCTCTTCGCCGCCTTCGAACTCGGCGTTCGGGTCGAAGAAATTCTCCGGCCGGGCGTTGTCGTTGATATCCTCGCCATAAATGGCTTCGGCGGTGGTCAGCGTCTCGCCCTTGGCCTGGCGCTCCGCCTCGTCGGCCGAACGGGCGACGTTGAGCGTCACGGTGACTTCGACTTCCGGATGCAGCGCGATCGCCACATTGGAGAGGCCGATGGTCTTGATCGGCTGGTTGAGCTCGATCTGGTTGCGGTTGACGGTGAAGCCCTCGGCGGTGAGCAGATCGGCGATGTCGCGGGTCGACACCGAGCCATAGAGCTGGCCGGTTTCGCCGGCCGAACGCACCACGATGAAGCTCTTGCCGTCGAGCGTCTCGGCGATCTTGGCGGCTTCAGACTTGCGCTCCAGGTTGCGGGCTTCGAGCTGGGCGCGCTGGCCTTCGAACTTCTTCTTGTTGGCTTCGTTGGCGCGCAGCGCCTTGCCCTGGGGGAGCAGGAAATTGCGGGCGAACCCGTCCTTGACCTTGACGGTCTCGCCCATCTGGCCGAGGCGGGAAATGCGCTCGAGGAGAATGACTTCCATGGTTTCGTTCCTTCGTCAGTGCTGCCGATCATTTGATCGACATTGAATGAATTGGAACAGGTCAGGAAGCTTGGTGCGGCATCGCCGCTCTTGTCGCTGTCCTGCCTGTCTGGGCAGTTAGAGGCCGACTGGCCCCAACTCGGGATTTGATGCTCAACCCGACGCGCCCGTCGCGCCGGTGAAAAGAGCGGGCGGGGAGCCGCCCGCTCGAGAAATTAGCGAACCACGTAGGGCAGCAGGCCGAGGAAGCGGGCGCGCTTGATCGCCTTGGCGAGCTCGCGCTGCTTCTTCTGGCTGACGGCGGTGATACGCGACGGCACGATCTTGCCGCGCTCGGAGATGTAGCGCTGCAGGAGACGCACGTCCTTGTAGTCGATCTTCGGAGCATTGGCGCCGGAGAACGGGCAGGTCTTGCGACGGCGATGGAACGGACGCCGGGTCGGGATCTGGTTGATGTCGACCATTATTCTGCACCTCCTTCAACGCCTTCGCGCGGACGGCGCGGACCACGGTCGCCGCCGTCACGGTCGCCGAACGAACGCGGGCCGCGGTCACCGCGGTCGCGATCGCCGAAGGAACGTGGGCCGCGATCGCCACGATCGCGGTCGCCGAAGCCGCCGCGCTCGGAGCGCTCTTCGCGCTTCTGCATCATCGCCGAAGCGCCTTCCTCATGCGCCTCGACCTTGATGGTCAGAAAGCGAAGGACGTCTTCCGACAGGCCCATCTGGCGCTCCATTTCGTTGAGCGCGGCCGGCGGGCAGGTGATGTCCATCAGCGTGTAGTAAGCCTTCCGGTTCTTCTTGACCCGGTAGGTGAGGGACTTCAGTCCCCAGTTCTCGATCCGGCCGACCGAGCCGCCATTCGCCGTGATGACGCCCTTGTACTGTTCGACAAGCGCGTCAACCTGCTGCTGCGACAGGTCCTGCCGGGCAAGAAACACATGTTCGTAAAGAGCCATTATGTTTTTCTGCCTTTCTTCGTTTCTCTCACACCGGCCCTCGCGGCTAAGCCTCTGCAACTTGTCTGACCCGGTCGCCAAGGCGCGGGGAAGAAAGGAGCATCACGAGACGGTCGAGAGCGGAGACACGGGAGGCTGGAAGCGCTTGTGGCTTCGTGTCGAGGTCTTTGATGACCACGGCCCTCCGTTCAGCCCCCAGCAAGGACCGGCAGATTGAGCGCGTCTATATAGCAATTTGCCAGGAAGACAAGGCCGGCAAGGTGCCGGGCGAGACTCCAATGTGTCGCAGCTTCGGAAAACGGCGGCGCACAATGTCGACGGCTGGACGAAGGACGTCTGCATCCGGCTGAAGAACCAGGACGTCCAGATCTACACCATGGTGCTGCAGGCAGACACTGTGGCCAACCGCTCGCTCTACAGCGCCTGCGCTTCCGACCCGAGCGACTATTATGCCGTCGAGGATCCGGCCAAGCTCCCCAACGTGTTCCAGACGATCGCCAACAAATTCTCCAGGCTGCAACTCACCAACTGAGGGGGAGCGATCGTCCAGCATTATGCGACTAGACGTCATGTTCCGAGGCGGAGATTGGTGGCCCGCCCTTTCGTGCGATTAAAAGACGAGGGTTGCTCGGATGGGCCGAGCCGATCCTCACGCACGGAGGGCGAGCCATGGGAGAGTATAGCGAA
>NZ_JAPYKO010000042.1:0-26118 GCF_037179585.1 Mesorhizobium argentiipisi (SeqCode) | reverse complement strand
CAGTCCAGTTCCTTCGCTATCAGGTCGAAGATCGTCTCATCCGACGCCGCAAAACCGTCCGCTAGGCTCAATTGGCCAAGCACTCGATCGACCATCGCGAATCCCTCCTCGCCGGATATCCGCATGGGATCACCGATCCGATTCTGTGCAAAGCCCTCCCTGGAGGAGACTGGTACTCATTTCGCCAGGGTGATCATCCGGCCCGCATACGCCGCCCGGCCCCCGAGTTCGGCCGTGCAATCCGACTTTACGGCCGAGTTCCCTATCATCGCGACAGTATCGCCGACCAGCCGCAGGCAACTGCCCTGGGCGTTCATGTCCGAATTTCCGGTATAGGTGATGGCGGCGTCGGGGGCGTAGATGAAACCGCTGACCACCGATCCGGATCCGCCGTTGAGCGTCAGCGGCTGGGTGTTGCCATGAGCCTGGAAGATGGTGATGCCGGCATAAGGGCCGCTCGTCGGCGGCGAGAGGTTCACCTGCTCGTTGGCGTTGATGATAAGCTGCGAGTTCTCCATCAGGAAGATCGTCACGCCCTGGCCGCTCAGGCTGCCGTTGCCGCCCGGCTTTATGGTGACGTTGCGCATGATATAGGTGCCCGGATTGAGGGTGATCTTTCCCGACAAGCTCTTGTCGCAATAGGTGCCCGGCGAGAGCGTCACCGCTTTGCCATTGGGCATCGGCAGGCAGAGCGTGTAGGCAGGCGGAACGACATCGGCCAGCGGATCGAACGAAGCATACTGGTTCTCCTGCGGCGCGCCGCAGGAAAGCGTGGCGTTCGGCGGAGTCAGCCCTTGCGTGCCGCCGACCGTCGAGACGCAGCCGGCGCTGACGATCGCCGAACCGCCCCGATTGACGGCGTCGGGCGCGTCCGAATTGGCCGCGATCACGCAGCCGGTCATCGTCACATTGGTCGAGCCCTGCAGGTTGACTGCGCCGTCGGCATGCTGATCGAGCGCGAGCACGCAGGCTTGCGCGCCGGGTTTGAGCTTGACCGAGGCGGTGCGCGTCGCCTGCCAGGCTGGCATGCCGCTGATGAAGGCCGGCCGGCTGATGCTCGACGACAGCGAAATGAAATAGGCGCCCGGATCGCGGCTTGCACTGGCCTGGAAGGCGGCGAGGCTGCCCGATAATTCCCGCGCGTCGGCCGCGCTCATATTGGCGGCGAAGAAGGTCTGGCCGAGTTGCTGCACGTCGCTTGCCGACATGCTCGGCAGGTATTTCGTGCCGATCGCCAAGCCAGCCGCGTCCAGCGAGTTCTGCAACTGCGCGGCGTCGTCGCTCGTGCCTATCAGATCGACGGATGCCGCCACGCCAAGCATAAGCGGCACCATGGCGACTGCGGCCGCAATCGCAAAGTTGCCGCGCCTCGATGCCAAAAAACATCCCAACATAGAGTCCATCCTCGCAGACCTGCGAGATGTGATATGCGCGCCGTCTCAACGAGCTATTTGCAAAAACGGTAAAATGCGAGAAATGCTAAAATAGCATAATTTTCTGATACTTATGCCTTAAGTCCTACGGGTGATAGGCCTTAGGTCTTAGTCGATGCGGCGCAAGGTGGGGACAGCGGCGCGCTGGGGTCCCACCGGCGCAAATCGAGCGAAATAATTAGCCATTCCTTCATATCGCAATGATGACGTGACGGCTGGGATAGCTTGGGCGCACTCGGCCATGGCCTTTTCGGCTCGTTTCTTCAGACAGTTTTTTTCTCGACTTTTTTTTCGACGCTTTTGCGAAGGCAAAGGCGGCAATGTCGCGACCATCTTCGCGCTCACCCTGCCGGTCGTCGTCGGTGGCGCGGGGCTCGGCGTCGAGACCTCCTACTGGTACTATTCGAGCCTGAAGCTGCAGGCGATCGCCGACGCTGCCGCCTATGCCGGCGCGTTGGAGAAGATAGCCGGGTCCGACACTGCGGCGATTACGGCGGCCGCCACGTCATCGGCCGCTTCGAATGGCCTTGGTGCGGGCACCATCGTCGTCAACACCCCGCCGGCGTCCGGACCGAACACGGCCAAGAAGGCGGTGGAGGTCCTCCTCAACCAGGATCTCGACCGGATCTTCACCTCCATCTTCACGCAGACAAAGGTGCCAGAGCGGGCGAGGGCGGTGGCGCTGATCACCGATGCCTCCAAAGCTTGCATCGAAGCGCTTAATCCCTCGGCCTCCCAGGCAGCACTTTTCTCGGGCAGCACCAGCGTCAAACTGACCGGCTGCGTCATCATGGCGAATTCGATCGCCAACGACGCCATCAAGGTTCAGGGATCGGCGGCTCTTCAGGCTGATTGCCTAATCTCGGGGGGAGGCGTCGTGCTGAACAATCCGGTGCCGATGGTCTGCAAGGCCCCGATCACCCACGCGCTGCCGGCGGCCGACCCGTTCGCCAGCTTGCCGGCCCCCGCGACCTCGAACCCATGCCAGAAGATCAACGGCAACAAGACGACGCAGACGATCCAGCCCGGGACCTACTGCAGCGGCATGAACCTCAACGGCAATATCACGCTTTCTCCCGGTGTCTATGTCGTCCAGGGCGATCTGAAGATCAATGCGGGTGCCGTCATCCAAGGCAGCGACGTTACGATCTACATGGCCGGCAGCAACACTGTCAGTATGAATGGCAACGCCACCGTGACGCTGGCCGCCCCCACCACGGGCACCTATTCCGGCGTCCTGTTCTACGGCGACCGGACCGGGACGGCGGCGCAAAGCACTTTCAACGGCACCGCGACCTCGCTTTTGACCGGCGCAATCTATTTTCCCAGGCAGCAGGTCAATTATCTCGGCAATTTTTCGGGTAAGAACGGCTGCACGCAGGTCGTGGCGGATACCATCCAGTGGTCGGGCAATTCGACCATCAACCAGGACTGCTCGAGCCTTGGGATGAAGGACATCCCGGCCGCCCAGTCAGTCGCGGTGGTCGAGTGAAATCCGCTGCCCGCCGATTGATGCCGGCCATTCGCGATGAAGCGGGCGTCGCCGCGGTGGAACTCGCGTTTGTCTTGCCTGTCCTATGCGCGGCGTTGCTCGGAATCATGGACGGTTGGTCCTATGTCACCGGTTCGCTGTCGATGCGCGCCGGCGTGAAAACGGCGGCCAACCTCGTGATGGCTGGCTCCGCTGACGACAGCGCGATCCAGGCTGCCGCCTTGGCGAGCTGGGAAAACAAGCCTTCCGACGCGCAAGTCGCGATTAGCCGCATCTACCAATGTGGGACCACGATAGTCGACGCTTCGACTTTATGCAGCGGGCCGAAAGCGCCATCCGTCTATGTCCAGATCCAGGCATCTGGCACCTGGATTCCGCCCTTCACCTTCGGCCCCTATCCGGACAACACCGCTCTCGGTCTGCTGCAGGTGATCCGTGTTCGCTAAAGGAAGATCCGGAGCATTTGAGCTTAGGGCATTTGGGACCAATGTCTCGGGCGGCGCCGGTCTCGAATTCGCGCTGGTCGCGCCCTTTCTCATCATGCTCCTGTTCGGCATCTTCGCCTTTGGCTGGTCGATGAACAGCATATCCAGCGTGCGCTACGCGCTCGAAGCCTCCGCGCGCTCCTTGCAACTCAACAACACGCTGACGCAGGCCGACATCCAGGCGATCGCCACGCAGAAGCTGCAGGCGCTGGGCCTGCAGAATGTGAATGTCACAATCACCACCGACCCGGCGAGCGGTGGCTTTCGCATGGCGCACGTCAACGCCAGCTATGCTTTCGTCATCAGCTTCCCCTATTTCAGCAATTTCCCGATCAGCTACACCACCTCGGTGACCGTGCCGCTGGTCGGCGGTTAACATCGTGAAAGCTCTCGGAGATTGTACGCGATTGCGACAGGGGTAAGGGGCAGCGTCTCATGCGCCACGACGCAGCCGCGGATGTTGATGAAACACGACTTCCGATGAATGAACGTCGGGGCACAGCTAGGCAGGCCTAGCTGTGCCAGCTCAGGTTAGTCTAGCAGCCTTGGGTTGTCGTTTTCATCTGGCCGGGAGCGTTCGACTTGGCGCTGGTGTCCTGCTGGCCGGGCGCTGCCTGCTTTGCGCTGCCGGCTTGCTGCCCAGGGGCGCAATCCTTCGCCGAATTCGAGTTGGTCGAATTCGTCGTGGTCTGGTCCGTGCCCTGGCTGCTGGGCATCGTCGTGGTGGACGACGATGACGAGGTGCCCGACGACGTGCCCGATTGGGCCGTGGCCAGACCACAGGACAAAGCAACAAAGGCGGCAGTGAAAAGAATTCGGTTCATGATGACTGTCCTTTTAGGCATGTCCCTTCGCTTGTTTAACCTTGACCTCCCGACAGGGTTCCGGTGGCCCGCATATTCCCGATTGCGGGCGATTTTCGCGGCTGCAATTACCTCTTGGGACCATGGTCTGGCGCGAGAAGGGCCCTCATTGTTCCAAACGGCCCAAGCAGGTTCGGCCCTTTGTTTTCCCGTTAAATTTCAATAAGTTAACGAGAATTTTCGCGAGAATAGCCGGGCGGCGGCTGCCATGCTCTCATTTCGCGACCGCAACTGCTTAAAGTTTATCCGACGCCATTAGGAAATTCTCATAAGAGGCTGTCTAGCGGTTGGGCCAAGCGACGATTCATCTGCGGAGAAGCACAATGACATTGCGAAAGACACTGCTGGCATCCCTTGCCATTCTTGCGCTCGCGGCCGCGCCGGCGCTTGCGGGCGCCGGCGGCAATGGCGGCGGCCACGGCAATGGTGGCGGCCACGGCAATGGCGGCAGCCATGGCGACGGCAATAGCAATAGCGGCAACGGCGGCGGCAATGGAAATGGCGGGGGCAACGGCAAGAGCGGCGCCTCGCACGGCAAGTCGGCTTCGGGCCACAACAAGAGCGCCGATGCCAACGCGTCGGATGACAGCTCGACCGATGACGCGACGACTGACGATACGACCACGGCCGCCACGCCCAAGGAAAAGAACATTCACGCCAAGCTCGGCCGGCTGAACTCGCTGCAACGCAACATCAACGCTTATATGAATTCGAAGAGCAAGAAGTTCGCCGGCATCCAGGCTTACGTAACGCAAGCCGCGGCGGCCCAGAACGCCCAGGCCGCGCTCGACGCGGCAAACGCCCAACTGGCCGCCGACCAGAGCAAGCTCACCGACCTCACTCAGCAACTCGCTGATCTGAATGCGACCGACACAACGGGCTTCACGCCCGAACAGCAGACGGCTCTCGATGCGCAGATCGCTGACGTTCAGGGGCAGATCGACGCCCAGAACGCGGCAATCACGGCCGACAACCAGGCGGTCACCGATGCCCAGACTGCGGCTGACAACGCGCCCGCTCCCACTGATGCCTCGTTGGATGCAGCCCTTGGCGACATGGCCAACAAGCCGGTCGACGCCGACGTTACCGCCTGGGCCAAGGATACGCTGGCGGGCAAGATAGACGCCGCTGCCGCCGCCACGGCGACGACGACCACATCGACGACAACGACCCCATAAGGCCGGCCGAACCGACCAGAGGGCGAACGAAGACGCCGCCGGGCCTCGCCCGGCGGCTTTTCGTTTGGGAGCGATTGGCAACTCATTCGCGATCTCGGAACAAAAATGGTTCGCGTCGGTGTTTTCGTCTTATCGGCTCGGGTTTGGGAGGCGGGCCAAATGCGGCAGCCGTCGGACCTCAGTCACTTGTATCAGCGAAACACAACGCCAATGTAATCGTGCCCCCTATTCATGCCCGCCATGGTGCATGGCTTACACTCCGCCGCCCCGGCGAACCGGATCTGAGGAGTTAAGAAGACGGCATCGATTCCTCAGGGATGTAGCTGGCCCTTCATCGAATCGGCCACTGGTTCAGGGGCCGGTAGGCGGGGCTTTCGATGGTCGGCCTAATCGGCGTGATCGAGAAGGCGGGTGGCGTCGGGGCGATCCCGGCCGTGCCTCGTCCCGGCGTGATCGATGCCCTCGACCGTGATGGCGAATGTTCCGTTTTCGGTTCTGCCGATGAAGCCCTTCGCCTTGAGGTACCAAAGATGGAATTCCAGGTGCTCGCGAGGGCAGCCTGACAGGCGCTCGAGCTCTTCGTCGCCAATGCCTGGATTGTTGACGTCGCGCCGGCGCCTCACATAGAGAAGCGACAGCAGATTGGCCTGGATGACGCTATCCCTCTCCATGCCGCCGCCATCGCGCGCTCCTTCCGTGAGCTCGTGACGAAGGCCAAGATGTTGGCGATAAAGGATATCGTACTGTGCTCGTTTGACCGGATCGCGAAGCGTATTGTGGGCTTCCACGATCTCGCTGAAACGCGATTCATTGCCGGTTTCCCGATTGTCGGGATGGTAGCGCATGGCAAAGTAGCGGAAGATCCGCTCGATGGTCTCCGAATTGGCGTTCGGGCTTATTTCCAGAAGTTCGTAGTAATCGATGAACATGTAATCGTGCTTCCGAAATTACGGAAACCACTCCCCCGACCCGAAGCATTGCCCAAATACCGCGCGCTTGCAAGGCGCCCAGGCTGGTCTCGAACCGCTTTGGCCGGCGCAAATGCCCGCCATACGAAAATGTAAGATCGCGGCCACAATTGCGAGAACTTTCGAGCCGAATTCGGACAACCTCCTGTCGACTATTAAGCAACGTGAAGGCGCAGGGCGCCTTGTACTCCGGGGAATGCAATGGAAACCAGACGTGGATATTCAATTTTTCACATCGGCCTGCATTGGTTGATCGCAGCGCTGGTGCTATTTCAGCTCTTCTTCGGTGAAAGCATGACGGCTGTCGTGGATGCTGCTGAAGGCGGACAGCCGGTATCGGTGACGGATAAGGCGCTCGGCTCCGCTCACTACTGGGTCGGCCTGGCCATCCTTGCGCTTGTGCTTGTTCGATTGATCGTCAGACTGGCATCCGGCGTGCCGGCTCCCGCCGGCCGGGGACCGAAATGGATGCAGGTTGCCGCGCATGCATCCCACGGCCTGTTCTATGTGCTATTGCTGGCGGCGCCCGCAATAGGCCTTCTTGCGTTCTATCTGGGCGACCCTTGGGGTGACGTCCATTCGCTTGCCAAGCCGGCGTTCATCGCGCTGATCGCAATCCACGCCGTGGCGGCGCTCTACCATCAGTTCTGGTTGAAGGACGGGACGTTGAAGCGCATGCTTTCGACGGCCGGCTAGAAGGGAAGGGACGCCCCCGGTCGACGAAAGGTTTGCTCCGCCACTCGAAAGCTTACCTGATCAACCCGCTATCGCGGTGGAATAAATCCCGCATTCTGCTACGTTAGCCATCTTTGAAATTCAGGTGGCAACCTGGATGGAGTCGACCTCGAGCCCGGCTCCTTTTTTGGCTCGCCTCGTGCGAGGCGAGCCATTTTTTGCGAGGCCCTCTGCCGGATGATCGAACCAACCTCGCTGCTTTCGCCCGATGCGACACCGACCTAAGTGTGTGGTGGCTAATATGGTTTGAGCGATGTAGACTGGGCTCGGGTTCACAGAGGCATTGGGAGGACAACAAAATGCCACGGGTTTCGGAGCTTTTCTTCAAGACGGCCAGCATCTTTCTCATCCTAGGCATCGCTGCGGGACTGCAGATGGCGATTTCGGGCGATCACGGCGCCTTCCCGGCGCATGCCCACATCAACCTTCTCGGCTGGGTCACCAGCGCGATCTTCGGCGGCTATTATGCGCTCAACCCGGCCAAGGCCGAGCGCCGCATCGCCATGATCCATTACGGCCTCTATACGGTCGGCATCGTGATCATGCTGCCGGCGCTCTACTGGATGCTGGCGGCAGGCCATCCTGAGATCGAGCCCGTCGTGGCGATCGGTTCGCTGATCGTCGCCGCCGCGGTCCTGGTCTTTGGCTTCGTCGTCTTCTCGTCGACGGAAATGGTGCGCTCGGCCTCACCGGCCACCGCGCGCTAGCTGGGCGAACCGAGCAGGGATTTCAGGCGGGCGCGGGCTGCGGCTCCGATCAACGAGGGTTGCAGCCGGCGTTTGGTTGCGCCGCATCGACTTTGATGGCGGCGCATTTGGCGCCGATGCAAAGGCAATGGCGGTCTGCCGGCTCCGATGCAATGGCGCCCGGCCCTGACGCCGAGGTGTAGCCTGGCCCCTGCGTTCGAACTGAGGAAGCAACGTGCCGTGCTATTGCGGCGTGGATGCCTGTCGACAAGGGATAGATAATCGGTCCGCGGCCCGAGCGAACGCAAATCGGATTAGGGAAGCAGTTTCGGGAACAGCCGCAAGATGAGAGCGTGGATGATGCCGTCGCGCTCGAACGGGCCCGGGATCTTGGCGGGTGCCGCGCTTGTGTCCGCTTTGCCTTCGTCGGTTACGCGGGTCTCACCATGCACGAGCCAGAGCACGGCCACGAAATAGCCGGCCTGCAGAGCCACGGCCGCCAGGAATGTCCAGCCGATCGCCATCCAGACAGATCCCGTGGACATGAAGGTCCAGCCGAGGATGACCAGAAGCGTGCCCACCATTCCCACAAGAAACTGCGGAAAATACATTTGCCCAACCGAGCGCCGCGACCACATTCGACCATCGACGATCTCGCCCATATCTCTACCCATCGTGACCCATGCACCTTTTCCGGGTCGACCGCAAGCTTGAACGACTTGCCGGCGATCCCATTGCCCTTTCGTCCTGCCCTGACAGGGACGACGGACGCAGGACTTCCGTCCTGACAACTGGCAATTGCGCCGGATCGTTCCCGAGGCGGCAACATTCAAGTCATGCCTAATGGGCCGCAGCGCATGCGGGGCGACCGCCTGCCGGGTTTAGATGCCTCTCCACGCAGAAAGGGCCCGCCATCTGGGCGGGCCCTTATCCGCTATGCTGACCGGATCAGCTCAGGATCACTACGATCTTGTAGGTGTCCGGGTCGACGATGACGATGCGTCCATCGGCCAACACGAAATATTCATAGCTCTCATAAGCCGGAACGATCTTGACGATCCGGGCCGGCAGACGGTGCAGACGCACCTTATGGCGCGGCACCTCGACGCCGACCGAGATGTCGAAGCTGACGTCGCGAACCGGTTCGACATGGCTCTCATGAATGACCTGCGTGATCTGCGTCTTCTGTTCCACCGTCACGTTGTTGATCGATGCTGTCTTGTTCTGGTCGGTCTCGACGTTGGTGTTGCCCTGGGCGTTCTGCTCGGTGGTGGTGCCGGTCTTGCCCTGGGCATTCTGCTCAGTCTGCATCTTGGTGGTGCCCTGAGCGTTCTGCTCGGTGGTTGTGCCAGTCTTACCCTGAGCCTGCTGATCGGTCTGGATCTTCGTCTTGTCCTGGGCATTCTGCTGGGTGGTCGTACCGGTCTTGCCCTGGGCATTCTGCTCAGTCTGCATCTTGGTCGTGCCCTGAGCGTTCTGCTCGGTGCTGGTACCGGTCTTGCCCTGTGCCTGCTGCTTCTTCTTCAGCTGTGTGTTGTCCTGGGCGTTCTGCTCGGTATTGGCGCCTGACTGACCCTGGGCCTGCTCGTCGGTCTTCATCTTGGTCTTGCCTTGAGCCTGCTCTTCGGTGTTGGCGCCGGCCTTGCCCTGGGCATTCTGTTGTGTCTTCGACTTCATCTCGCCCTGGGCCTGGCCGCCGGCCTTACCGCCCTTCTGGCAATCGGCCGTGCCGGCCGCGCAATTGTCACCGCCGCTCGGCTGTGCGGATTCGGTCTGCGCCATCGCGGCGCCGCAACCGACGCCGAGCGCGATCATGCTTGTGATCAGCAGATGTTTCATTGGATTTTCTCCTCGGAAAGTCGGTCCCTTCGTATGGGTAACCCCACCCGAAACGCATTGTTCCGAAATTGTTGCGACCGGTCGGAGGCTATGGTTCGCGGAACACGGCGGCAGTTGTTTTTGCAGGCGCCGGTCCAATTTTTGCAGGAACAAGGGTAGGCAAACGGCGTTACGACAATGCCGACCCGCTGTGGAAAATCGCAGGCGCAGCATCAAGGCGTTCAAGTCCACATAGGAGAGACGAACAATGAAAATGCACCTCACCTCCGCCGCCGCTGGCTTCCTGCTGCTTGCTGGCATTGGCGCGGCTGCCGCGCAGGATGTCGTGATCGCGCCGGAGCAGGAAACCGTCATCAAGGAATACGTGCATAAGCAGCCGCTGGCCTCGGTCAAGATTCCGGGCGTCGAGTTGAATATCGGCAGCACGGTTCCCGAGACGGTCGAATTACACGAAGTGCCGAACGTCAAATACCGCTACGTCGTCATCGACAACCGGACGGTGATCGTCGACCCCGGTACCCGCAAGATCGTCAAAGTCATCGATTGATCGACAACGCGCCGAATCGGACGGCCCGCCCCCGGTTACGGCGGCGGGCCGTTAACCGATTATTATTTTGTTACCATATGCTAACGGAACCTTCCTCCTGCGCTTGAGTTAGCGGCTCTGGTTCACGCTGTCTCATAGACAACACAAACCGATGGCAGGGTGAAGATTCGGGCGGTGGCAACAGATACGGGCGGGGCGAGGAGGAGTTTACCAACATGTCGAAACGAGAAATCGGAACGTCCCGTTCGCTCGGGCTGCGTGTCGCCGATCTCAAGGCCAGGATACGGGACGCCCGGATCACCGAGCATGAGATGAAGGCCTTCCAGAAGGTCGCGGCCATCATGGGCGGCGGCGAGGGCTCCCTACGTATTGAGGCGGACGATCTGATCGCCGCGTCCTTCGTCACCGAGGCGCTGGGCGAATCGACGCCGACCTGACAGCGGCTACCCAGCCCGAAAATCAGATGCAGTCGAGCGTCAGCCGGCGAGGCGCTGGTTTGGAAGCGAGCAACTGCGCAGCGTGCGGTTCGGGGTGCTGCCCAAATCCGCATGGCTATCCCGCGCGTGCAATCCAACTGGGCACGGCCTACGCCGAGCCGGTGTCGAAGTGGCCTTGCGCCACCTCGGCACCCGGGCCTACCCAGGCACGTGGTTCTGCGCCCGGCTTTCGCGCGCCCGGCTGCGCCTGATCTTTGCTTCGCGCAGCACCGCGACCGGATCGGCGCCGGTCCACTCGATCCTCGCCTTCTTCGCAAAGATCAGGAATGCCTGCCGCGCCTTGTCGAGATCGATCTCTCCGCCACGCGCCGCCTCGCAGGAGCGCAGCGCCGTGACGTAGCTCGCGTCCCGCGCAGCCGGCGGCCACTCCTTGAGGAAATTCTGCATCGCGGTCAGTGAGGTGATCTCGCGCTTGAAACCCGCGCCGACGGCGATCGCCACCGGGGCCCGAAGTTCGATGTCGCTTCTGATGGAACCTTCTCGCATACCTCCGCCCTATGAATTTCAAAGTCTTGGGGAGTTTCAATACCTTCCAATGCGGGGCCGATGCGAAGGTTCCGCCAAATCAATCAGTCGTCGCTGACGGAACAACACCTTGCCGAGGGCGTTGGCCCCGGGAGCTCCAACGTTCGATCTGCCGGTGTCCGCTCCCGCGGAGGCAGGCGGAGCTCGCCAACGCAACAGGAGAGAAACGATGAAAACCACCTTCATTCCCGCTGTCGCCGGTCTGGCTCTGATGGCCGGCATCGGCATCGCCGCCGCGGACGAGGTGATCGTCACCCCCGAACAGCAGACCGTGGTCAAGGAATATGTCCACAAGCATCCGATCGCCTCGGTCAACGTGCTTGGCCTCGAGCTTGGTGTGGGTTCCACGGTACCTGACACTGTCGAGCTGCAGCAGGTTCCGGACGTCCAGTACCGCTATGCGGTCGTCAATGACCATACGGTGCTGATCGATCCCGGCACGCGCCGCGTTGTTCAGGTGATCGAGTAGATCCAACCCTGAAAGAGCCCGATCCCCTCAGCGAAGCATCGGGGAAGGATCGGGCTCTTTTCGCATCCGGGCATAAGGCCTAAGATAGGCAGCGGTTTGGGAGGCAACGAAGCGCGGAAGGAGTCGTTGCCATGCACCACCCACACGTCGAATCACCTGACATCGCACGCCAAGTCGACAAGCTTTTGGCCGAGCATAGGACTGGCCTGCTGTCGATGCACGAAGCAATTACCCTGTTGCGGAAACGCACGGGAACCGACCGCTCTGATGCGGATTTGGCCGGATTGATTACAAAGAAGGCAGCGCATCTGGGCATCGCGGTCGTCACCGACGGGCACTGAGCGAAATTGCCGCTCAGGTCGGTCGCTTATTCGTGATACCGAAGACGCCACGCGAAAATTCGGCTAATGTTCGCGCTGGGGAACCGTCCCAACATCAGGAGGCGACAGTGACGGACGACAAGCACGAACGCATTCGCCAGCGGGCACATGAGATCTGGGAGCAGGCCGGCCGACCCGAAGGCGCTCACATGGAGCACTGGGACCAGGCGGTTGCCGAGGTGGACGGGGCCAGCAAGTCTGCGGCAAAAAGCCCGAAGAAGGCTGCCGCCAAGGCCGACAAGTCGAAAGCCGCCAAGGCGGAGAAGCCGGCCAAGGGCCCTGCCAAGGCGAAGTCTCCCGCCAAGAAGACCAAGGGCTGACCGCCAGCCAAGGCCTGCACCCCTTTCCACCGGTCATGTGACGGTGCGCTCGACGCTCCGTATGAGACCTGTGCCGAAGGCTATGCGCATGCGAAAAGTCGTCTTGATCATGACCATGTCGATCGACGGATATGTCGTAGGGCCGGCAGGAATGTCGACGGGCGGTTTTCCTGAACCGGCAGAGCTCAAGCGTTGGAAGCTCGATCGCATTAGTCGCGCTGGCACACACATCATGGGCCGCGTGAGCTACGAGGAAATGGGGCCGTACTAGCAAAAATCCGAGGATGCCTAGGCCGCGCCGATGAACGACATCCCTAAGGTCGTGTTTTCGAAAACGTTGAAGGAGGCGACTTGGCCAGAGTCCTCTATAGCGAAAGGTGATCTACACGAGGAAATCGCTAAATTGAAAAAACAAGCCGGCGGCGAAATCATTGCTTGGGGCGGCGCGGGATTCGCCCAGTCGTTGTCGAAGGCAGGGCTGATTGATGAGTACGTCATCCTGACTCGGCCGATCGCCTATGGCGGCGGCAAACCCCTATTCAGCGGTTTGGCGGACGCGCTCAAGCTAAACGTCCTCGTCACGGCGGCTTACGATAACGGCACCATGCTTCGCATCTACGCCCCCCGCTGAACCAGCACGAACTCTGCAGTGGTGGTTGCCTTCTTCGGCTTGTCGTCCTTCTCCGGCGCGGCGTTGGCAACCTTGTTCAAGATGCGAGCGAAGTTCGGTGCCGACTTCTCTTAAAGCCATGGCAGATTGACCCCGTATCAGCGCTGCAACCGCAAGACCCTGGAAGCAAATCTCCGACCGAGTGTGGGTTGCCCCTTCGTTCCCGGCAAGACGGCGTTGGCCGGCCACGTCGACGACATCGACAACCGCATCACCCACGCCCTTGAGAACACCTCGATCTCGGCCGCGCTTGCCGCGCCCAACCTCGTTCAGGGCAAGCATTTCGGCCTGCGCCTCCACGGGGCAATGCCGGCGACGCCAATGCCTTCGGCATCACCGGCGCCGCAGTGCTGAGCAAAGGCTTCGAACATGGCGGCCGCTGACCGGCACGCTCGGCATTGCTTTTGTTGGGGGGCAACGCGCGGCTGCAGTTCAACTGGTAGGGGAGGCTACCGCCTCCCTTGATTTCCGGCGTATCGCGCGACCGCGCAGAGGAAGGCAAGCGCGGCCGTATCGCAAGCGGCCCGCGACGGCGACGGACCCTTGGCGAAAAGGACCGCGTCCGCAACGGGGATCGTCAGGCCGTGCTTCCGGGCGAATGAGGTGACTTCGTAAGGCTGATCGTCGGGTTGTATGCTGATGTCGATGCGCTGGTCCATCAAAACGAATTCCTCCCTGATATGCAGGCTTACCCTCCTTCGCCTGAGAGGAATTAACCACCGGCCGCTCACGCGCGTCCACCAATTGGCAATTGTGTGAAACGATGCATTTTTCGAGCCGCAGAGCCAAGGTTGCAGCGACATGATTGTTCGCTTCTCGGGCGGCCTTAGAGTTCTTTTCCTTCTCCACAACGGAAGAGGTGAGAACGCTCCTCACCACGCATCGCTCGATCGGGCGAACCTTACCCCCGCCGCGATCATCGCGCTTTCGCATTCGCTGATCAGCCTGAGGTTCCGCAGATACCGCGCCACCGTCTCCGGCAACCAAGCCGCGCAGGCTTCGACATAGGCGCGGCCATGCAGCAGCGTGCCGGTCGAAAGCCGCTCGTCCCTCTCGGCGATCACTTTCAGATATTGCCGGATGAAGCGGATGTCGTCGACGATGTCCTGGCTGGCCATGCGCCAGGCGCCGGCAAGGCGTTCGCGCTCGGCGAGCGGCAGTGGCGACAGCAAGGGGCGGGAGAGGTCGGCGAAAGCGGCATGGTTCGCGGTATCCAAGCAAATTCCCTCAAAGGAAGGGAAATATCGTACTTTATGTACGAAAAGCGATCAAGCGGGATTCGTACAGTTTGAACGATAAAGTGGCTCTAAGAAATCGGCGAAAATCTTAACCAGGTGGCGTTCGACTGGACGGTCAACACCAACCACATTCAACTATCTGCCTTTTTCCTGCTGAACAGCTTTCTCAGCCACACCAGTGGCACCAGCAAGATGAAGGCGCCCTTCTTCAGCACCACGAGGGCGAGCGCGATCAGGCCGGCGCTGGCGGCCCCGCCATATTTGACGCCGAGCGTTGCCGCCAGCACGCCCAGCGCACCGTAGCCGGCCATCCTGTCGCCGCTGGAGAATTCAAAATAGGACGAGCCGGCCTGCGGCTTGTAGGCGGCGGCCGATGCCGCGACGATCTTGTGCACGTCATCGCTGGCGACGTTGCCGTTCACCGGCACGATCTTGATCGGGACGTAGCCCTGACGGTCGAAGATCGAGACCGAGATGTTGATCGTCCTCTCGCCGCTCCAGTTCAGGATGTTGGCGTAGTAGAGAATGTTCTTGCCCTTGTCGATTTGCGGATAGACGAGCCAGCCGTCGAAGTGGATTTCCTGTCCGGACCGCTCCGATTGCGCTTTCACCGATTCCTTGAAGCTGTCTTCGATCGAGCTGATTTCCTGGTTGCGGTCACTGGAATCCCAGTCCGCCAGGCTCACATAGCCGTCCGATACCGGCTTCTCGACGGTCAGATTGTCGATCTCCGGGGTCAAGCCGAAGATCAGTTGATCGATCGTGCCGCACTGGTCGTGGTCCCAGCCAAACTCCTTCACCACCAGATTGCAGCGGTCCTCCGGCTTCAGGTAGAAGGCCCCGCCGCCAGCCGGACTGATCGTGCCTCTTGCTACGCTCAAAGGCTGGGCAAAATCCTGCGGATGATAGTTCGCGTCCTCGGCATGGGCGATGACCGGCTGACCGACAGAGCAGACAAACGCCAGCAGAATGGAAATCAGATCTTCCCTGACAGATTTGCGCACAACCCCTCCCACTAATGAGACCCCAACCTCACGCAGCCACGATCTAACGGGATTTCAACGACAGGCACAAGACAGGAGAGTTCTTTTTTTGTTCTTGATGCCCGAGAATATTCCGTAATTCTTCTGCCAATTCTTATCTGACCTGCAAGCCCGGCTTTCACTCGGATATCTGCCCGTGAGCGCCAGAGCCCCCGACGGTTTTCGCGATACACCGCGCGCCAGACCTTCCATCACATGACCAGTGCAGCGCCTTGTCACCGGCACCTAATTCTTCACGATGGCGTAGAGCAGGGCGCTTTTGATGTGCCACCCGGGTTCGCCATGCATTACCAGGGCGGCCTCATAGAATCTCGCCATGGCCGGGCACAGGCCTGGGAAGTCTTGGTTGGCGTTCGAGATAGCCTCCATCTCGGCCGGCGTGCCGCCGATCTTTGTGAAAACATCGGCGACCAGCGACCAGTCCTGATCGCTAGGCACGGCCGCTGGCAGGCCGCTTCTTTTGGCGGCGGCGAAGGCGCGGAACAGCGTGGCGCCGATCCTGTCCAGGTCAGCCCGGAAATCGTGGCCGGGCGCACTGATCGCGTCCGGCCCGTTGCGCAGGTAATTGTTGCAGGTGGCCGGCGTTTCGCGCGCCATGACATGATTGAGCATGTCGAGTTGCGCCGAAAGCGCTTCCGAGACGTTGCTGTCCGGCGCCGAAGGTAGGAGCGGTACATATCTGTGCCTCAGATCGGCGACCGCCTGCCTGCTGGCATTGCGCACTTCTGTTTGGTTTCCGGTCTGGGCCGCGGCATTGATCTTGCGCAGCATCGCATCGTAGTCGTCCGGAAATTCGCGGGCGATAGCCTCGAAGATCTGGAGATCCTGCTTCCGGATCTCGGCATCGATGTCGGCGGTGGTCACCGGCTGGGGCGGCATCTCCACTGACTGATAGTGGTGATGTCTGCCGCCGCCGAACATCGTTGGCATCACTTCAGTCCCAACGATGCTTACGGGGACGATCGCCGCCACTTGCAACCATTTCCAAGGTGACATCGGCTGGCCCCCTATAGCCGATGCTCAATTGGACTTGAGACCCAGCGCCTTCTTGCGATCGGCCTCGGCACGCTTATGGTTGCCCTTGGCCTCCCAGGCTCGGCTTCGCGCTTGATAGGCTATGGCCAAATTCGGCTAGAGCTTAACGGCCTGATTGAGATCGCTGATGGCTCCGTCATAGTCCGCCCTGCTGGTCCGGATCACACCCCGGCCGAGATAGGCTAAGGAACTGTTGCGATCGAGGCTGAGTGCTTTTTCGAAATCGCGCATGGCGGCGGCATCCTCATGTCTGCCCATCCAGATAAGCCCCCGATCGGCATAGACCCTCGCATGGGCGGGATTGAGACTGATGGCTTTCTCGTAGTCCGCGAGGGCTCCATCGTCGTCTCCCTGGAAACTGCGATTTTGGCCGCGGCTGTGGTAGGTCTCGGCATTGTTCGGGTCGAGCGCGATCGCCTGGCTGTAATCGGCGATGGCATGTGCGTAATCGTGTTTGGATTCCCAGGCCATAGCGCGGGCCAGATAGGCGTCATGGAATGACGGGAAGAACGAAATCGCTTTGCCATAAAGGACTATCGCTCCGTCATAATCATCCTTTCCATACAGCGCTTGACCTTTGTTGAACGTCTGCGCGGCCAGCGAAGTCCAACTCGGCCTAGTCGCCGTTTCGCCGGCCCCGCCAGTAGCCTTGCCCGACGTCTTCGAGGCCTTCGCCTCGTCTCTTGCCATTATCGCCAGCTTGCGGCCCTTGCGGACGATGGCCAGCTTTGGGTCGAGCTTCAGCGCCTGGTCGAAATCGGCAATGGCAGGCTCGCAGCCGCCCTTTGTGAACCAGACGGTGCCACGCGCAAAGTAGGCTGGCGCATATTGCGGGTGGAGTTCGATCACGCGGCTGTAATCGGCGATGGCGCGATCCAGTTCGTTCTTGTTGGTCCACGCGACAGCGCGGCCGATGTAAGCGTCCGAATAGGTAGGATAGAGTTCGATCACCTTGTCGAAGTCATCGATGGCTGCGTCATACATGCCTTTCTGGATAAGCGACGTGCCGCGCCCGACATAGGCCGAGGCCGTTCTCGGATCTAGCTCGATCGCCTTCTCATATTCCTCAATGGCTTGGTCGTATTTGCCCGCATCCCAGAAGGTCTCGCCGCTTCGCACAGCACTCAGCACGCGCGGGTCAGTCGCCTGGGCCGGTTCCGTCGTCTGTGAGGCGGGTAGCTTTCCTGTTGGCTTTGCTTTGCCTCGGCCGAGTTGCTTGGCTAGGGTTGCAACGGCAGCCGCGACGGAGGGCTGCAGCTGCTGCACATCCGGTGGGGAAGCCGGTCCGCTTTCGTCGCCGGCAATCTGTTTGCCACAGCTTCCTGTCCGCTTCCGATCAAGTTCGACGGCGCGCTGGCAATCCGCCGCTGCGCCGGCATGGTCGCCCTTGAGCGTCCTTGCTCGGCTGCGACCCAGATAGGCGTCGGCGTTCTCAGGATCGAGGCTGATCGCCTTGTCGAAATCGAGCAGCGCGCCGTCGACGCCATATTTCGACAACCGCATCTGGGCGCGCTCGAGCAGTGTCTTGGCGGTCGCCGGATCCCTGCTTGGTTGCTTAGCGGTCGGCTTACTTTGTTCGCCAGGCAAATTTTCCCAACACGTGCCTGCGCGTTTCCGATCGAGCTCGACCGCTCGCCGGCAATCGCCCATGGCGAGGTCGAAATTACCGACGAGTGCCTCGGCGATCGAGCGATCGTAATAGGCATCCGCATTGTAGGGATCGAGGCCGATGACAAAGCTGAATGTATCTATCGCACCATTGGGGTCGACCTGCATCGCCTGCAACCCCGATTGGAGGTTCCAAGCAATGGCGTCGGAGTTATCCTGCTTGGCATATAGTTGCGGCGGCTCATATGTGGGGGGCGGGGTAGGCTTGGCCGGCTGCGGCTCAGCGGGGACTGGGACATCAGCCTGATTGGGCGCGGCGCTCGGCGACTGCAGCACGGGTTGCCCGTTCGCCCTGCTCTTGCTGATTTGGACGCTGAGCCTTTTTTCCCGGTAGCCGGCGTTGGCCGGATCGAGCGCGATCGCTTTGTCGAGGTCCGCAATTGCCTTGTCGGGATCCTTCGCCTCCCAGACGAGTGCCCGCTCGAAATACGATTCTGGATCGTCGGAACTGATGGCAATCGCTTTGTCGAGGTCGGCAAACGCCTCTCGTGAATTGCCGATCTGGGCCATGGTCATCCCGCGCACGCGGTAAGCTTGGGCATTGGCCGGATCGCGGCGGACGGCTTCATCCAGATCGGCGATAGCGCGGGCAAAATCCTTCTTTAAAGCCCAGCTCTTGGCGCGGTTGAAGTGGAAAGCGGAACTTGCTGGATTGAGCCGGATCGCCTCGTCGAATGCGGCAATGGCGCGGGTATGGTCGCCCTTTTCCTGCCACTCTACTCCAATCGCATTTTGAGCAGAAGCGGGGTTTGGGTCGGTCGCGCCGCCGCTTGGCTCACCGAAAGCCTCGACAATCAGTCGTGTGCAATCGCGCCCCTTGTCCGCATCGATATTGGCGATGTGCTTGCAATCGGCTTTGGCTCGCTTGCGATCACGCTCGGCGATCGATGAGCGAACGCGGTCTAGGTAAGGAGCGATAGGGTCATTACGGACGCTCTCCGCTTTGTCGTAGTCGGCTTGGGCTCGCGCTGCGTTGCCCATGTCGTCCCACACAACGCCGCGCACGCCATAGGCCATTTCATTGGCGGGATCGATGTCGATCGCCTTGTCGCAATCGGCGATAGCCCGATCATGCTCGCCTTTCTTATTGAGCGCCCGCGCACGATCGGCATATCGGCTTGCGTCATCCGGCGTAAGCATGATCGCTTTCGTGTAGTCCGCGATGGCCCGGTCGAAATCCCCTTTGCTCTCCCAGGCGATGGCGCGATTGGTAAATGCGCGGACGTAAGTCGGATCGAGCGCGATCACCTCGTTCATATCGGCGATGAGGTGGGTAATATCGTTCCTCTGTGCATAGGCCAGGCCGCGCACAAAATAGGCGCTTACGCGAAGATCAGGCACCTCGCCTCTGTCCTCGGCGATTGCGGTGCAGGCGGCAACCTGCCGGTCGGTGGAGACTTTGCTCTCGCTGAAGCAAGTGTTGTAGTCTTTGCCAGCCGCGAATGTTTTGCTGCCGAAAGCACCAGGCACTACCACCCCTGCCAGCGCTAGGAGCAGCCCGCGCGGGACCCAGGCAACAAACGCGCGCATCAGCGCGCCGGTGCGGCGTGACATGATTGATCCCCCCGGAGTAATCGCGACAGTTCTCGCGGATACCTATATAGTTCTGTTTTTGTTCCCTAATGCAAGCAGAAATTGCGGTGGCTGCATTTATGCCGTTGGGGTGGGCCAAATGGAGCTTGGCGAGGACTTTGCAACGGGGGCATGAAGCAAAGCAGCGCCTCAGGCTGCGGCATCGCTCCCAAGGGCTCACATATCGATCATCGACCGCTTCACCCGCCCGATGATGGTGATCGCCCCCTCCAGCTCCGGCGGCGGGATGTCCAGATAGGACGCCGGCTGGAACGGCGGATTGTCGTTCGGCCGGTAGCGCTTGTAGGTGGCGCGTCCCGTCTCGTCGGCGATCACGTAGCAGCCATTGGTCACCAGCCGCTTGTCGCGCAAATTGACGAAGATGATCGAATCTGGCGGCGAAATCTTGTTCATCGACGGACCGTCGACGCGCAGCGCGATCCATTCGCCTTCCTCGAGATCGGCGGTGGGGATGGTCGGATAATCGGAGAGGTTGACCACGCTGTCCTGGCTGCCGAGCTCGCCGGCGCTGATCCAGGACACGATCGGCACGTCGACGGTGACGGGCGAAGAGGCGAGGCTGACCGGCGCCGCTTCCGCGCCATCCGCGTTGAACAGAAGCCAACCGGGATCGACGCCGAACAGCCGGCCGTATTTCTCCGCAGCTTTCCGAGACAATGGCCGGTTACCGTTCTCATGGCTGATCAGCGTGTTCTTGTTGATGTCGCGCAAGGCGCGGGCCGCATCGCTGGGCGAGGCATAGCCGGCCTGGGCGCGCGCCTGCTGCAATCTGTGCCGGGAATCCATCATCGTACAAAATGCCTGAAAATAATCGTCCAATATGTACGATTTTGCTTGCGCGGCATTCGTACATAACGTACGCTTAGCGCATGAATGAACATCCCGCAAGCATTTCCACACTGCCGGTGATTCCGGCGCCGCCCACGAGCATCTCAGGGCTTGTTGGTTCCTCGCAGCGCATCGACATTTTCGCCGCCGAGCAAGGGGAGGCGGCATGAACGCGTTGCCCCCGTCTTTCCAGTTCGAACCGTCTTGCCCGTTCGAATCGCCTGTCGAATTCCAACCGTCCGGACTGTCCCCGGTCCGGACGCATTCCGGGGCGCTTGCCCCGGATCCGGTCGAACCGCCCGCACCCCGGTTCACCGGAACGGCCGGAGCCGCTCCTCCCCCGGCTCCGGCCCCCAATTCGGGCACAAGCTGCATCCGCACCGAGGACGGCACCGTTATCCTGTTCGACAGGGTGACGGGCCGGGCGGTGTCGGGCCTGACGCGGACCGCCGCCGAGGCCGCGCTCCTTCGCTTGAACGCTCCAAGCGTCGCCTGACCTTCAACGCTTTCGCTGACCTGATCCCCCAAACGGCCTTTCGGCCGAAACCCTGGCGCTTGGCCTGAAGCCTGGCGCTTCGCAATCAATGGAATGAGACATGGCAGCCGCCTACACCGAAAAGGAAATCGACGAGATCGCCGCGTTGCTGAAGGAGGGGCTGTCGGCCTCGCGCATCGCCGGCCATTTCAGCGCACTGCGCGGCAGTCCGGTCTCGCGCAACGCCATCATCGGCATCGTCCACCGCAACGCAGGCTTGAGCGCCATCGGTTTCGCCAATCCCAAAGGCGGCCGCGCCGGCGGCAGACCGAGAAAGCACGCCCGGCCCGATCGTCCTGGCGGGCGGGGCAGGGTGGTGACCGGAGGCGTGATGCTCTCCGAACCTGCCGCGCTTTCAAGGCATGCCGAATGGGTAGAGGCCGCCGGCGCGGAAGCTGCCAATCTCCCCCCAAGCGAGGGAGATGGCCGGTCCACCCTCCGCAGCTGCAGCACAGCTGCTGCGGAGGACGGGCAGGCCAGAGGGGGGCGCTGTCCCGCCGACGTGTCGGTCTATGCGGTTTCCGTGAAACCGGACGCCATTAGCGCCCGCATCAACCGCGCCCCCAAAAAGACTAAGCTGCGCAAACCCGCGCGCACGCTTCCGCCTGCCTGGCTCGCTCCTGGCACCCGCGAAAAATCCGAAGCGCATCTATACAAGCTCCCGGCGCCGCCGCCTCCGGTGAACCCTGGCCGCCAGCCGCATGTAGCGGCCATGCGCTTCCTCGACTGCCTGTTCGGCCGCTGCCGCGCGCCGCTCGATCTTGCGCTGGGCGAGGATGCCGAAGCCGATCCCGTCGGCACGCGCCCGGGACTGGACATGCTCTGCTGCGGCCTGCCGACGTCGGCCACGCGCTCCTACTGCGCCCATCACCATGCAAGGTTCCACGGTCGTCGCGGGGGAGGGGTGTGAGAGGCGTCCCGGCAAGATCAAGGTACCTCGCCCCACGAAGTGGGGAGAGGTGGCTCGGCGAAGCCGAGACGGAGAGGGGAGCGCCCTACGAAGGCCCCCTCTCCGTCCGCTTCGCGGACACCTCTCCCCCGCCTTTGGCGGGGGCAAGGAACCCAGGTTCTGACACGTCCCACCCAACCCAAGGACCCGCCCATGCCCCGCAAAGCCGTCAAAAAACCCCAGCCGCCAAAACTTCCCAAGGGCGAGGCAGAGCAGGTGCGCATCCGCCGCGAGGTCGGTCACGACTTCGCGCTTAAAACGGACGCCTTCGGCCGCCAGCGGCTCACCCCGGGCACTGCGGAGGCACGCCGCGTCTACGAGGTGTCGAACGGCGGCTACACCTCCACCGGCGGCGTCGTGCGCCTGCGCAATGTCGATCCGCTCACCGGCATCACCTCGCTCAGCCGCCAGCAGCGCGAGGCAGGAGGGCGTTTTCGCGACGATTTCGAGCGCAGCCAGCGCGAAGGCCTGCAGCCGCAATCCTGGAGCGAACGAGTCGATAGCGGCCGGATCGGCGGCGGCGTCCCTGACCGGGTGCTGTCAGCCGGGCGGGCGTATGCCCACGCTGCCGCCGCGCTGGCCCATTGGGACGTGGCGGAAGTGGCCCGAAAAATCTGCCTCGAAGGCCAGTCGGTGAAGGCCGTCGCCGAACGCACCGGCGACGGCCGCGACGTGGTGGTGAAGCTGCTGAAGGTCGGGCTGGATTTGTTGGCGGTGCACTATGGGATGATGGGGCGGAAGGTTGGGTGAATGTTGAGCAGCATCATTACTGAGGAATAACGATAGAGCTACATTGCTGCTGCTGAATTGATGCGGGACAGCTATACATATCGTGCGCAAGCATCACGAGACGCTTGGATTGACCAATGAAATACCCTGATGGAACCCAAGCCAGGCTTGGCGACAAAATCCTCGTCTGGGAAGGGAACGAAGGCGTCGTGGTCTGCTCCATGGATACCGACGAATATTCAGAGGAATATCCTAGGGAAGCCTTCGGCTATCTGGAACGAGGGATCATGGTCCTGTCCGAAAAAGCGGGGCTGATCCACTACGTGAAGCCCGAGGAGAGAATGCGGCTGGTCGAGCGGAAGAAATAACGTCCGCCCAAGCAATTCAGGCACAGCCACTTTGCATCCAAGACCACAAACGCTCGGCGCTGCCCCTCATCCGCCCTTCGGGCACCTTCTCCCCGTTCACGGGGAGAAATGCCCGGCAGGGCAATGAGGGGCGGCGCTGACCTTCGACCTTATTTGCGAAGTACGGTGTGAGTTTTGGAGGTTGGCTCCTCGCCACCCTCCGGCGGCCCCTCCCACCCGAACACGCTCCGCCCGCCCAGCAAATGCGACTGGTCCATCTCGCCGGCCACGATTTCCTTCAAGCTCGGCCCCGTCACATAGCGTTCCATCCGCCGTGACTCGCCGTCGAGCCGCCTCAGCGCTTCCAACTCCTCGCCCCGTCCGAGCTTTGCCTTTCCCACCGCCGATTTCAGCACCGAGATCGTCTCGTCATAGACTTTCAGCGGCACGGGGAAGGGGTGGCGGTCCTTGCCGCCATGGGCGAGCGAGAAGCGGGCCGGGTCGGAGAAGCGGTAGGGCGCGCCGTGCACCACTTCCGACACCATGGCCAGAGCCCGCACCGTGCGCGGGCCGACGCCGGGGACCAGCAGCAGTTCGGGAAAATCCTTCGGGCCACTTTCGATGGCCGAGGCGATGTTGCCGTGCAGGCGGCGCATGACGACGTCGCTTTCGCGCACATCGTGATGCGCGGGCATGATGAGGTTGGGCAAGAGCGGCTGCGCGGCGGGCTCGGGTTCGGGTTGCGGCTCCAGCACCGCCAGCTCGGCCAGGATCTTCTCCGGGCTCATGGTCTTCAGAAGCTCGACCTGGCCGCCACGGGCTTTTTCCGCGCGCCGGTCGGTGAGATTGACGATCTGCCCTTGCGCCTCGCCCTCGATCGCCGCATGCGGCTGGTCGACGAAGCTTTTGAGCCCCTCCGACAGCCAGTGGTAGCGGCGGGCCTGGCGCGCGTCGCCGTTCATGCCTTGCTGCACCACCACCCAGCGCCCGTCATCGGCGACGATGAAGCCGTGCAGGTAAAGATCGTAGCCGTCCTGCACGGCGGCGCTATCGACTTTGGCGACGAGGCGGCTGGCGGTGGCCAAGGCATCGCCGTCCAGGCCGACACGGTCGCCGATCGCCAGTAGCTCGCCCGGCGTCTTGCGCGAATGCGCGCCGCGTCCGCCGCAGACATGGATGCCGAGCTCATTGCTGAGTGGGTTGAGCCCCCGCTTCAGCGCGCCGATGACCGAGGTGGTGATGCCGGACGAATGCCAGTCCATGCCCATCACCGCGCCGAAGGACTGGAACCAGAAGGGATGCGCCAGACGCCGCAAAAGCTCGTCGCGGCCGTAATGGTGGATGATCGCTTCGCACAGCACCGCGCCGAGCTTCGTCATCCGATCGCCCAGCCATTTCGGGACCCGCCCGCCATGCAGCGGCAGGTCGGCGCTGCCGCTTCGCTGCGTCACTTTTGCTTTCCCCTTACGAATGCCGGCCCCTAGATGGTAGTTTGGCGGGAATTTGCAAGGCGACGCAACCGCGGTCAATATCCGGCCTGGTCAATAACGGCAAACCCGAACGCGTTCCAACACCCGGCGGTGATGGTGCCAGTGCCTCACCCACCTCACGTGGCAACGGTGGTAGTGACGGTGCCGGTAGTAGCGATGCGGATAGCGGACGACGTAGCCGGGATAATAGTCATCATAGTAGCGCGGGCCATAATAGCGGCCGCCGTAATCGAAGAACGGGCCGCCGCCGTAAAAGGGACCACCGAAGAACGGGCTGAAGCCGCCGAACGGACCGAAGAACTGTGCATCCGCAGGCGCGACTGTGGCTGCGGCGGAGGCGATGGCAATCGCCGAAGCAAATAACAGTTTTCTCATGGCAACCTCCTCCTGAAGGCCGATTACCAAATAAACGCGCCGCAGCAAGCGTATGTTCCCGATCGCTAATATTCGCCGCGCGTGCTCGCCCTCGAGGGATGGGTCGCAAAAGCGGGTAACTAAAAGGCCAGCCGCCGTTGCAGCGAGGCTCAATACCTGCAGACGCGGATCGCCTCGTAGACTCGGTGGTGATGACGCCAGTGTCTCACATATTCGACTTGGCAGCGCCTGTGATGCCGGAAATAGTAATTCCGGTAGTAATGCGGCCTATAGCTATAATACTGGTGGTAATACGGCCGATACATGTAGGGGTCACTGTAATAGTCGTCACCGTAGTATGGCCCGTAATCGTTGTAATAGTCGTCGTAGTAACCGTCCCCGATGCCGATCCCGAATTCTAGGCGTCCGGCATTGGCCGGGCCGATCATAGCGAACGCGGTTGCAATGGCTATAACGGAGGCGAGCAGGAGCTTTTTCATGACTACCTCCTCCTGGAGCTGGTTACCCCATAAACGCGCTGGAGGCAGCTTACGTTCCAAATCGCTAACATTCGCCCGCCCATCGCTGGGATGGGCGGGCGACGATCTCCCTCACGGGCAGGAGATCAGCCAATCACGGGCGCTGCTCGGTCAGCGCTCGCAAATGCGGATTTTTTCGATGACGCGGTGGTGATGGCGCCAGTGCTTCACGATCTTGACCCGGCAATTATCGCCATAATACCGGCTATGATAGCGGACCACATAACGCTCACGATCCGGGACATAGTAGTCGTCGTCGTAGACATGCCGGTAATAGCGGTGAGGGTAGTATCCGCCATAATAGTCGTCGTCATAGCTCGGACCGACGCCGATACCGAGCTGCACGCTGCCGGCGCTGGCCGGCGCGATCGCGAACGCCGAGGCGATGGCGATCATCGAAGCAAGCAGAAGCTTTTTCATCGCTGCCTCCTTGAGTTTCGAGGACGCCCCTTCGAGGGATAAACGGTTTCGAAGTGGCCGGTGTTCCATGGAAAATGCGCGAACCTAACGTCCACGTGCTGGGGAAGAGCCGTTCGCAAATGCCAGGAAAACGCTCTCTCCCCCACAAGGGCATAGGCGCTAAGATAGGGTATTGCGGCGCGGAATCGGTTGTGATTCTACGCTGGGGATGACACACGAATCGCTTGTTGATGATGGCTGGGCCGAGACAGTTAAGCTTCTCG
>NZ_JAPYKO010000041.1:0-27006 GCF_037179585.1 Mesorhizobium argentiipisi (SeqCode) | reverse complement strand
CTCAGCCGCCCTTGGCAACCCTGCGCCAGAATCTCCATGCCTTGCGACATCGTTGGCGCGAGCCACCACGAAAGCGCAAGTTTCAAGCCATGCCAAAGCTATCTTAGCGCATATGCCCACAAGGGGGCGTGCGGACTAGGGAGAATAGCGCGTCGCGCAATGTCGCAGCATCGCTCGCGCGCCCTTGGCGCCATCGGCTATGCCACATCTGACGTAATCTCAACCACAGGAGCCCTCCATGACCAAGAAAACCATTCTCAAATTTGGCCCCGTCGAGCATGCCGATGGCGGCGACCTGCCGGGCTGGATCGCGGTCGAGGGTTCCCCCACCATGCAGACGGCGGTCCAGCACACCACCGAGGACGGCAAGGTGATGTCCGGCACCTGGCGCGCGTCGCCCGGCACCTATCATGCAACCTACACCGACTATGAATTCGTCCACATGATCGCCGGCCGCATCATCATCACGCCCGACGGGGGCGATCCGGTAGAGGTCGGCCCCGGCGATGCTTTCGTGGTCGAGGCCGATTTCAAAGGGACGTGGAAGATCCTCGAGCCGGTGACGAAGCATTTTGTCGTTGTGGTGGATTGAGGGCTGGTAGTCCCCACCTCGAGGGGAGATGTCGCCGAAGGCGACAGAGGGGGGTCGCTGCGCGTGAAGCGCCAGCGCGGTCGTCCGGGCCAAGCCCCGAGCATGACGAAGGAGTGGGCGGCGCCGCTACCGCCCCACTTTCGAAATCACCCTTTTCTCCACCTCCGGCTCCAGCGATTCCGCGAAGGGCGTCGCCATATGGTGCTGGTCGCGGAAGGCGAGCTTGCCGTCGATGAAGACGTGGCAGGTGGTGGCGTCGCAGAAGCGATCGGTGAGGTCGATGTAGGAAGCGTTGGGGATGCTGGTCACGATCTCGCGTTCCACCCTGGCCATCTTGTCGTTGGCGGCATAGGCCCGCGTCTGGTCGCAGCGCGAGGGCGTTTCGCTCCGCCAAAGCGCCCGCGCCACGCAGGTGTCGACATTCGCGTTGTTGAACGGCACGTCGCGGATGAAGGCGACCTTGAGGCCTGCTTGGCTCAGGCTGGTGAGAGTGGAGCGCAGGCCGGTCCGCCAATCGGCGTCCTGGCTGTCCGTGTCGCCTCCGCCGCCCGCCATCTTGCGTCCGCTGGTCAGCGCCAGCTCCGAGATGACCACCAGCGCCGGCCTTGCCCCGATGATCTCCTTGATCGCCTGCTCGCGCCAGCGGTCGCACTCCGAGTAGGCGCGCTTGAGCTCGGACGACCAGACGCTGATGCGCGAGGCGCGGCAGGAATTCTTCAGCCAGGTCACCACCCGGTAACCGTTTTTTCGGCCCGCCTCGATCAGCGGCGTCGACCAGTGGTCGGCGTGGGAATCACCGAACAGAGCGATGGTGCGTCTGCCGTCGCCAAACACACAAGGGGTCGGCGTCACCGTCTCATAGTCCTGTACGCAGCCCGCCCTGGCGCGGGCCGTGGAAGGTTCCGCGGCACTCGCCGCGATGATGCGCTGCTCCGGATCGAGGTCGTGCACGGCGAACCTCGCATTGCCGTAGGCGGCTGCGACGCCGGTGCCGGTCAGGAGGAGGGCCGGCACCAGCGCCCGCGCCGCATTGGCCATCAGCCAGCCGCTGCGACGGATCGGGTTCTCGATGAGGTGGTAGCTGAGGATGGACAGCGCGAGCGTCCGCGCAAGGCAGTAGAGCCGCTCGGCGGATGTCAGCTCCGGGGCCAGCATGCCGGCATAGACAATGACCGGCCAATGCCACAGATAAAGCGAATAGGAGAGCCTGCCGATCCATTGCAAAGGCGGCAGCGCCAGGGCGGCGTTCACGCAGTTCCGTTTTGAATTGCGCAAACGAGGAGTGCCGTCCCTGGCGCCGGCCGCTCCCGCCTTGAGCAGAAGGACCGTACCGACCACAGGCAGAAGCGCCAGAAAGCCGGGGAAGGGAGCGTCCTCGCTGAAGGTGAGATAAGCGACCCCGATCATCGCCAGTCCGGCCAGGCTCAACGCCCGCCCCAGCCGCGGGCGCTCCTGTAATAGCCGCGCCGGCACCATCGATGCGAGGCCGCCGGCGGCAAATTCCCATGCGCGCAGCGGCGAAAAGTAGAAGGCCCAAGGCTGCGACCCGCTCGTCAGCCAGGCGCAGAGAACAAAGGAAGCGAGGCCGACAGCGGCGATCGCGACCACGATGGCGCGCTTGCCGGGCTTCATCCAGGCGGCCAGCATCAGCAGCGCCGGCCAGGCCAGATAGAATTGCTCCTCGACCGACAGCGACCAGTAGTGGATGAATGGATTGCTCGTGGCGTCATTGGCGAAGTAGTCGAACGACCAGCGGATCAGCCACAGATTGATCATATACGCCGAGGCGAACATCGCGCCCTTGGAGTAGAGCGCCTGCTCCTCCGGCGACAGGATGATCGCGCCCGCGGCAAGCGTTGCGGCGATGACGAAAAGCGCCGCCGGCAGCAGCCGCCGCGCGCGCCGCGCATAAAAACGCAACAGATCAAGCCGGCCGGTGTCGGAGATCTCGGCGACGAGATGGCGGGTGATCAGATAGCCCGAGATGACGAAGAAGATGTCGACCCCGGCAAAGCCGCCGGGCAGCACGGTCAGGCCGAAATGGAAGGCGACCACGCCCGCCACGGCCAGCGCCCGTAACCCTTCTATGTCGGGTCGGAAATCCTGCGCCGATGCTGACACGAACACGAACCTCGCAACGTTCGTTCGTATCCCGCCTTGGGGAAGACTTGCGCCTGCCGGCCCATATCGCAATGCAACAAATTTAACGCAGTGCAACATAAGGGGAGGACGAGGGGGCAGATGACCGGCGCCGCGCCGGCCAAGCCCAGCCCTCAGGCTGGCCGCGCGGCTGTTGGTTCGGCCCTCCGGCCGTTTCCCGACAATCCCGGAGGTGAGCCGGCTATGAGGCCACCGGAATGGCTACCTTTGTCTTACGCGGTTGTGGACCAAAACCGTCGAGCGCGGTTTCCGGAATTGCTCTAGAAGTGAAGGTCCAGCGGCTGCGGATAGGCTTGGCCTGGATCGGCGTTCTTCGACGTCAGGCCCGCCGAGGGCACGATGCCGCCGGTGGCCGACTCATCGAGCAGCGGCCGACTTTTCTCGTGGCAGGTCTTTGTCTCGGTCAGCGGTTTCTTTGTTTTGGCCTCGGCGGCTTGCGACAGCGCAAGCGCCACGACGAGAGCGGATAGAACGAGTTTCATGAGCTCCCCTGTATTTATCCCGAATGCATTCATCCCGAAGCGAACCCTAGCGCCGGTCGCCAGGTCGCAAAGACGGCGCGCGTGGAAGGCTGTGGAATTCTTTGGATTTCCTGTGATATTAGAAAAGGAAAATAAGCGTAGCGGCAATGGAGATGTTTGCCGGCGTGCTGAATGAAATCGTGGGCAATTCGTCTATTCCCGCCAAACGCCGAGATGCTCTGGCGGCTGAAGGCGTCGAGGGGCTTGTGGCATGGCGCAGCACATCGCGCAAAAATTAAGGCTGACTTCGGCCTTGCTGGGTACGGTGACCCGCAAGGATCTCGCGGCGGCGTTCCGCGCCGTCAATCCCAGAACGGCATTCGATATCGGCCGCGCCGACAAGTGGCTGCAGGGTCGGGCTCATCCGCGCGAGCTCAGCGTCTACGAGGACTGGGCAAAGCTGCTGCAGCTGGAGCAGCCCGGCGTGTGGATCGCTGAAAGCGATCTGCCGAGCTTCACCGCCGCCGTCTGCGCCCGTCACGGTATGGACCGGGGCGCGCTCGAACGGCTCGCCGCGCAGCAGTTCGAGGCAGCCTCCGCGCATGACGACCGCGCCCAGAGCATTGCGCTGATCGGAAGCTATGCCTGCTATTCGCGCGCCTGGTCGCCCTACTATCGCGGTCAGCTTATCAAGGGCAGCCTGTCGATCGAAGTGGGACCGGGCGTGCACGGCCTCACCGCCCGTTACCGCGAGGCCTTGCCGACCGGCCAGCTCGTTCTGGGCGGCCCCGTGACGCCCGCGAAGCGCGGCCTGTACGTCCATGTAAGGGAGGTCGGCGGCGACGCCCAGTTCTTCTTCAGCCTGTTCCCCCAGTCACAGCCGGGCAGCGTGCTCGGCGGCTATATGTGCGGCACAGCCATCATCGGCCCGGAGGCGCAGCCCTCGTTCACCAGAATCCTCATGGTGCGCCTGCGCGATCCGGTGCCCGGCGCCCCCGCATGGGGAGGATATCTGCTTCCGCAGGGATCGATCGCAGCCGACCTGGCGGCGCTCGGCATTGCTTTCGAGCATCCGGAGGCTGTCGACCGGCTGGTCGGCCGCTTCCTCGGAGCCGACGAAGGCGACGTCGGCCAGATCCCGCCGGCCGAGTTCCGCGCTATTCTTGACGTGTTCGACCGCCACTGGCTGCGGCACGCCGGCTAACCCGGGACCGTCGTTCTTTGACGAGAACCCGTTCGCGCCGCGTGCTGCGGGCCTGAAACCTGGGCAAAGGAGTCACTCACGAAGGCAGCCTGCGAGAATCCGGTGCTGTCGAAGCGTGAGAAGCTGTCGAGCGTCGTGGCAATCCAGGGCTCGGGCCCGATCTGACGCTTCGCCCCCCAATTGGCTGACGCGCCGATCGGCTCGCCGGCCAAATTTTTTCCCCTCTCGTCGCCTGACTCTCGTCGCTTGACGCGGAGGACGCGAAGCATAATTGCTGTCCTGATCTTATCGTCGACCGGGTCGAGACAGCCGATGAAGAAGCCATATTGCAAACCAACGCTAGCCAGACGCGACAGGCTTTCGGCGGCGACTGCGGCCTTGCCGTCCTCCGGCTTCACATTCTGAGATTTTTCAGAACGCACAAGCAGGCTCGATTCGTTTAAGCGAGCTGTTCTTAAGCTGGAAGCGTTGCCCGGCCAGGAGCGGGCGGTACACTTCGAAGGTGCCCGCCCGTCCGGCGCCGCCGCCAAGCTGCTGAAACCCCGTCCGTCCCCAACAGCAACGGTCATGGCGTGACCAGTGGTTGCGCATTGCCATTCGGGCGGTGTCCTGTCAACGCTGCCGGCGACCGGCTCGGGCGGGACTTTTTGGCCGCCTTTTGGTGCCCGAAGCATGCCTTGCAGCCATGCCGGGGCCCCGTCAAGAAGCTCTGAAACGGCGGAATTGCGGGCTTTTGCGATGGCCCCATGCCGCCGCATCTATACGCTTATCCGCCTGAATAAGCTGATTTTTCGCCGGCCGGCTTTCCCCTTCGACCCCGACTTTTTTTGGGCGCAATTCGGCAGCGCAGCATCGGCGCCGGCGACGACGGGTTCCCTCGAAAGCGGCATCCGGCGCATCGGTGAGCCGTTTCATGATCCGCTCATGAAAGATGTGATAGAATGTCGCCAGCGAATGGGGGAAGTTGCGATGACCAATCGGTTGTTCGAGGTTCTTGCCAGACGGCGGTCATGGCTGGATCGGGTCCCATTGGGGCTGCTTGTCTTCCTTGCGACCTTGGTTGCAGCGCTGATGGGCGGCGCCGGCGCCTAAGCGCCATGGAGCAAAAGCGGTCGCGCTATTTCCTTTTTCCGATCGCCTTGAATTCGAAGATAGCGGGCCTGAGCCTCATCGGCCGCGGCCGCTCGGTGAGGTCGACCACACGCACCCACCTGTCGGCGCCGGCGCGCAAGGTGACTTTCTGGCCAAGCGCCTTCTCAGCCGCCTCGAAAGGTGTCTTGGCTTCTGTCGAATGGACCGCGACGACGGTTTCGCCGTCTATCTCCTCGACGCGATAGGTTTTCATGCGCGTATCCAGGGTGCCCGCCGTTCGCCTCTCGCGCGGCATTTTTATATTAGAAATCGCGCATACGGCGCAAGGTCGGATTGTCGTCTCGGCGAACCGGCTCTGGTTCAGCACTCTCTGGCAGAGGGTGCGCCGTAGCCGCGCGGGGCCGGTTCCGTTGCAGGCCTGGCAGGAAACCCGTTGTCCAGGGCAATTGTCGCGCAATGCGCCAGCGAGACAGCACGTGCCGTTCGACGCGACCTGCTTCTCACATTCGAACACGTTGCCGGCGCCGGCTTCTCAGGCCATGGTTTTCTCGTCCCGGTGAAGTGGAGGAGAGGGAAGGCGACACACCTCTTTCACCAGCCCGCGCAGCCAGCGATGCGCCGGATCGGCCTCGAGCCTCGGATGCCACAAGAGCGAGATGGTCAGCGCGGCGAGCTTTACCGGCAGCGTGAAGGTGAACAGCCCGTCGCGCAGGGTGCCGGTATAGCGCTCCGGCACGGTGGCGATGAGGTCGGAGCCGCGCGCCAATGCCAGCGCTTCGGCAAAGCCGCCGACCACGGTCGCAACCTTCCGCGTCAGCCCGGCTAGCTCCAAGGCGTCGTCCACCGGGCCGCGGTCGAGGCCACGGCGAGAGATCAGTATGTGCCGGCCGGCGGCGAAGCGGGCGGCGGTGATACGGCCTTCGCTTAAGGGATGGCCGGCGCGCACGACGCCGACGAAGCGGTCGCGGAACAGCGCCTGCGCGCGCACCTCCGGGCCGGTCGAACCGCCGACCACGCCGGTCTCCAGATCGACCGCGCCCTTGCGCATCGGGCCGCTGTCCTTGTCGGGCTTGGGCACAAAGCGCAATTGCACGCCCGGCGCTTCCTCAGCCACACGGGCCAGCAGCGCCGGGCCGAAATTCTCAACGAAACCATCGCTGTTGCGGAGCGTGAAGCTGCGGTCAAGCCGCGCAAGGTCGAGCCGCTCGGCGGGGCGCAGCACCGCTTCCGCCTCCTTCACCAGCCGCCCGACCTCAGCGCCGAGCTCGACGGCGCGCGGCGTCGGCACCAGGCCGCGCCCGGCGCGCACCAGAAGCGGATCGCCGGTCGCCGTGCGCAGCCTCGCCAGCGCCCGGCTCATCGCCGAAGGGCTGAGCTTCAAGCGTCGCGCAGCTTGGGCGACGCTGCCTTCGGCAAGCAGCACATCCAGCGTAACGAGCAGGTTGAGATCGGGTCGCGACATGGCGCGACCATAGCACGGATACGTCAAAGCGACATGGCGCCTGATGCACTGTTCAAGTGCAAATGCTGCGCGTTCCGCCATGTCACAACCACGCTTATCTTCCCGGCGAGTTCAACCAACGGAGAAGAAATCATGGCCGACATTGCCCAAACCCGCGCCGCGCCGCTGCGCCATTCGACGGCGGGCGCGTTGGCCAGCCTGTCGCTTGCCATGCTCGTCTCCTCGCTCGGCACAAGCATCGCCAATGTCGCGCTGCCTACGCTGAGCGTGGCATTCGCCGCGTCTTTTGCGGCGGTGCAATGGGTGGTGCTCGCCTATCTGCTCGCCATCACGATGCTCATCGTCAGCGTCGGGCGCCTCGGCGATCTGGTCGGCCGCCGGCCGCTGCTCATCGCCGGCCTCGCACTGTTCAGCGCCGCCTCGTTCGCCGCAGCATTCGCGCCGTCGCTGGCGCTGCTGATCGCCGCGCGCGCCGCGCAAGGCCTGGGCGCTGCCGTGATGATGGCGTTGACGATCGCTTTCGTCGGCGAGACGGTGCCGAAGGAGCGCACCGGCAGCGCCATGGGCCTGCTCGGCACCATGTCGGCGATCGGCACGGCGCTCGGGCCTTCGCTCGGTGGCGTGCTGATCGCCGCGCTCGGCTGGCGCTCGATCTTCCTGGTCAATGCCGGGCTCGGCGCCGTCGCGCTGCTTGCCGCCTGGCGCTTCCTGCCCGCGGGCGGAGCAACAGCGATGCGAGCCTTTCATGGAGAGGCGAGGGGCCGCTTCGATACGCTTGGCATGCTGCTGCTCGCCGCCACGCTTGCCGCTTACGCCTTGTCCATGACCATGGGGCGCGGCCATTTCGGCGGCCTGAACGTGGCTCTGCTCAGCGGGACAATTGTTGGCGCGGTGCTGTTCGTTGTCGCCGAGGCCAGGGTGGCGTCGCCGCTGGTCAAGCTCGCGCTGTTGCGCGATCCGGTGCTGGCGCCAAGCCTCGCCATGAACGCTCTGGTCTCGACGGTGATCATGGCCACGCTGGTCGTCGGTCCGTTCTTCCTGTCGCGCGCGCTGGGCCTCGGCGACGCGACGACGGGCGCTGTTTTATCGATCGGCCCCGTCGTCTCGGCACTGTGCGGCGTCATTGCCGGGCGCATCGTCGACCGCCTCGGCGCGGCGGCGATGGTCGTTGCCGGCCTGATCCTCATGGTC
This sequence comes from Mesorhizobium argentiipisi (SeqCode), assembly GCF_037179585.1. NCBI lineage: Bacteria > Pseudomonadati > Pseudomonadota > Alphaproteobacteria > Hyphomicrobiales > Phyllobacteriaceae > Mesorhizobium > Mesorhizobium argentiipisi (SeqCode). Next base: position 18,844 of record NZ_JAPYKO010000041.1, on the reverse strand, counting down.
GCCGGCTGCGTCGCGCTCGCCGCGTTGCCAGGCCTCTTCGGCGTTGCCGGCTATGCGGCGGCGATCATCCTGCTCACGCCCGGCTACCAGCTCTTCCAAGCGGCCAACAACACCGCCGTCATGGCCGATGTCGACAGGAGCGAGCGCGGCGTGGTGTCAGGCATGCTGAGCCTCTCGCGCAATCTCGGCCTCGTCACCGGCACGGCGGTGATGGGCGCCCTGTTCGCCTTCGCCATGGGGACAGGGAATGTCGCGGCGGCGGCGCCGGCCGCCGTCGCGCATGGTATGGAGTTCACCTTCGTCATCGCCGCGGGACTGATGCTGGTCGCAACGGTGATTGCGGTGGCTGGTGATTGGCGGAGACGGCGCAGCGTATAGTCTCGCACGAGCGGGAGATCAGGCGCTTCCGCGATCACGCAATTTCGCCTCGATGTGAGAGCCCTATTCTCGACAGCCGGCGGTGCCCATTCCGCCTTCGGCCGGTGCCTCAGCTACCCCAACGAACCCCCCACTGCGGCACCGGCCTCACTCATCGTGCCTCGCAACGCTGCCACCCGGCGCTCGGCCTCTGTTTCCAGCTGCGGTGGTTGTGACGTGATTTCCTACGGCTCGGCATGCTCAGCCGGCCACGTCGTTGCGCGTCTCGCGCGGGGTGCACGCAGCCATCGCGGCAAGCATGGCATAGAAGTTGGACGGAGGTGACAGGAAGTCGGCGGCAAGAAAAAGCAGCCAGTTCATCAGCCGCCTACCCAAGCAGGAAGCCGGCTATGAGCACGGTGAGCAGCATCGAGGCCGGCACGGCAAGCAGCCAGCGCGCCTCCAGAACACTGTTTCTGTCGTCATTCATGTCGATGCTCCTGTTGCCGTGCTGGAACCCCACGTCGGCAAACGAGCGCCGAAAGCCTTCGTTCCGCCGGTCAGGCGAGGGTCTGAAAGCCTGGTCCGACTGAAGTCGCAAACGGCAGAAAAGAAGCCCGTGTGCAGCAACCAAAACGACAGCTTCGCATTGCCAGCGCGCTGATGTTTCGCGCACTGAACTGGAGCTGTTATGAGCCTCGATAAACCCGTGGACGATCTGGAAGACCAGCCATATGAGACGGTGTTCTTCGCCCGCAAATACGGCCTGCCCCATCGGCTTGCCAAGACGATGATCGAGGCGAACGGCCCGGGGCGGCGCGCCTGCGATGCCGCAGCCACGACCTACCTCAGCTATCTGGCGCTTTGTCGCCGACGCGAAAGCTGAGCTCGGCTGTCGGCGGAGTTCGAATGGCTGCCGCCGCTCGCGCTCCGCGCCGGTTGCACGCGCAGATCGTGCCGGAACCAAAGCGACAGGCAGCTGTTTACCCCGGCGAAGGGATGCTGCAGGAATTAGGATTAAAGCAATGAAAACAGTGCTTCTTGCTGCCCTGGCGCTCTGCGTCGCCGCACCCGCCGTCGCTTCGGCGGCCGAGGCCGATGTCGTCATAAGGACACATCACAGGCATCATTATCACCATCGGCCGGCAGTCGTTATCAATGACGAGGGCCACCGTCTGCACCATCGCCATCACGGCACCGTCGCCTTCTATGACAATGGCGAGCGCGGCTGGCGTCACCGCCATCACCGCCGCGACACGGTCGTCGTTACGAGTTCCATTCACCGGCACCATCATCGTCCGGTGGTCGTCGAGGGTAGCTCCGACTATTGAGATACCATCTGTCGTAAAAAATCCGGTCCTGCCCACGCGCCATGACGCTCGAGCCGGACCGGATTTTTCATGCCTTGGAGGCACCGTGGTCCCTCTACCTACGCCCCGCTTTTAAGTACGCCGGCCTGAACCAGGCTGCCGCCGGGTTGAGGCTGTCCACCGGCCCGGTCGGGTCAGGATGGTGGCGCCGCGCTCCCGGTCGTCTCGCGCGCCCTCGTAGACGGTATTCATGGTGCGCAACCGCAGCGCCGCCGACGGTTTGACGCAGGGTGCCCTTCGACGCCCATTGGACTTCGCCACGACACAACCCATATTTGAACTCATGGAGCTTTGAGCGTGACCTTCGCGCGGGTGGCCCTTCTCGCCGCTGCCCTGGTGGCAGCGGCTACCGTTTCTTCCGTATCCTCGACCGGGAGCGGGAAGGTCGCACTGAGCGTTGCTATTGACGGCGCTATAGGGCCGGCGAGCACCAGGCAGCTCGAGGAGGCGCTCGCCACTGCTGCTGAACGCAACGCCGAAGTGCTCATCCTTCAGCTCGACACGCCGGGCGGCCTGGTCACCTCGATGCGCGAGATGATCGCCGACATCCTGGCCTCGCCCATGCCCGTTATCGGCTATGTCGCGCCGGCCGGCGGCCATGCGGCGAGCGCCGGCACATACATCCTTTACGCCACCCATGTCGCGGCGATGGCGCCGGGCACCAATCTGGGCGCGGCGACGCCGGTCGAGCTCGGCGGGCTGCCGTCGCTTCCGGGCGGCGAGAAGGAAAAGGACGACAAGGGCACTGGCCCGCCGGCCGCCGACCCGATGATGACCAAGGTGACCAATGACGCGGTCGCGCTCATCCGCTCACTCGCCGAGATGCGCGGCCGCAACGGCGACTGGGGCGAGAAGGCGGTGCGCGAGGCAGCAAGCTTGTCGGCCAACGCCGCCCTGCAGGAGCATGTCATCGACTTCGTCGCCCGCGACACTACCGAGTTGCTGCAGCTTGCCGATGGGCGCACCGTCGATGTCGCCGGCGCCAAGAAAGTGCTGGCGACGAAAGGGCTGCCGGTCGAGACGCTGGAGCCTGGCTGGTTCATACGTCTGCTCTCCGTCATCACCGACCCGAACACCGCCGTCATCCTGGTGCTGGTCGGCGTCTATGGCCTTGTCTTCGAGCTCACCAGCCCGGGCGCCGTGGCGCCTGGCGTCATTGGCACCATCTGCCTGGTGCTCGGGCTCTATGCGCTCAACCTCTTGCCGATCAACTATACCGGCCTGGCGCTCATTCTGCTCGGCATCGCCTTCCTGATCATCGAGGCCTTCAACCCAACCGTGGTGCTGGGGCTGGGCGGCATCGCCGCTTTCCTGCTCGGCTCGGCCATGCTGCTCAGGGTCGAAGGGCCGGGCTTTGCCATGTCGTGGGCGGTCATCGGCCCCGCCGCCGTGCTGACGCTCGGGCTGGCGCTGCTCACCGGAACCTATGTCTGGGCGGCGCGCAGGAACCCGCCGCGCGTCGGCGGCGAGGCGATGCGCGGCCTGCCCGTCGAGATCGTCGACTGGCAGGGCGGCGAGGGCCATGTGCTGGCTTTGGGCGAGCGTTGGCGGGCGAGAGCCGACGAACCCGTCGCACCCGGCGACAGCGTTGAAGTGACCGACGTCAGCGACCTGGTGCTGACCGTGCGGCGTCGCGACGCGAGCAACAACGGAGTAAAATGATGGTCGGTTACATGGCCTATCTCATCGTTGCGCTGCTGGTGATCATCTTCCTGTCGGCGGCCATCCGCATCCTGAGGGAATATGAACGAGGCGTGGTCTTCACGCTCGGCCGCTTCACCGGGGTCAAGGGCCCCGGTCTCATCATCCTCGTCCCTTTCGTCCAGCAGATGGTGCGGGTCGATCTGCGCGTGGTGGTGCAGGACGTGCCGCCGCAGGATGTCATCTCGCGCGACAACGTCTCGGTCAAGGTCAACGCCGTGCTCTATTTCCGCATCGTCGACGCCGAACGGGCAATCATCCAGGTCGAGGATTTCATGGCCGCGACCAACCAGCTGGCGCAGACCACGCTGCGCTCGGTGCTCGGCAAGCACGAGCTCGACGAGATGCTGGCCGAACGCGACAAGCTCAACAGCGACATCCAGGAGATCCTCGACCAGCGCACCGATGCCTGGGGCATCAAGGTCTCCAATGTCGAGATCAAGCATGTCGACCTGAACGAGAGCATGATCCGCGCCATCGCCAAGCAGGCCGAGGCCGAGCGGCTGCGCCGCGCCAAGGTGATCAACGCCGACGGCGAGCAGCAGGCGGCGGCGAAGCTGGTCGAGGCCGGCCGCATGCTTGCGGCCGAGCCGCAAGCCATGCAGTTGCGCTATTTCGAGGCGCTGCACGACATCGCCGGCGAGCGCTCGTCCACGGTGGTGTTCCCGCTGCCGGTGGAACTGCTCGGGCAGTTCATGAAGGGGCAGAGCAAGTGAGGCATTGACGCTGCCGGTCTCTTCCTTCGGCGGCAGAGTCAATCGGCCTCGCCGCCGGAGCCCTTGCCGCATTCAGCCAGCACCTTGCCGATTGCAGCACCCGAGCCTTTCAGCGGAAAACTCGCCCTGCCGTATTGTCGGCCGAAACCGTCACCTCGCCCTTGCCGCGCAGCAACGCCAGCAGCTGCGCTCGCCATTGTCCTTCTCCATTTCGTGGAGCCCAAAAACGCGCGCGATAGCGCTCGAATTCCGTCCGCGGCGTTGCCGGCGGAGGCGATTGCACCAGGTATTGACGACAATCCGACTACTGACGATTGCAAGGAGGTAAATCGATGACCGATGACGCAACCGCGATCCGCCAGGTGGTCGAGACCTGGATGGCGGCGAGCCGGAAGGGCGATCTGGAGACCGTGCTTGGTCTGATGACGGACGATGTCGTCTTCATGATTCCCGGCAAGGAGCCCTTCGGAAAGGAAGCCTTCGCCGCGGCCTCCAGGAACATGGGCGAGACGAAGATCGACGGTGACAGCGAGATCGTAGAGCTCAAACTGCTCGGCGACTGGGCCTATATCCGCAACCGCATCGATATGACCGCGACACCGCCCGGCGGCGAGCCGGTGCGGCGGTCCGGCTATACGCTGACGCTGCTGCGCAAGGAGAATGACGGCCGCTGGCGGCTGGCGCGGGATGCGAATTTGCTGGAGGCAAAAGGGTAGGGCGCGGCCGCCGGAACTGCCGATCTTCCCTTCTGGGGCGAGGAACCTTGTCCTGCGGCCACCGCGTCCGCGATCTCCGCCGCGAATACCCACTGTCTCGCCCTTACTTTCGCCACGGCGGCTCCGGCGCGAAGCGCTTGCCGATCCAGTCGGCGAAGGCGCGGGTCTTGGCGGCTTGGCCTTTGGCGGAGGGCATAACGACATAGACCGCGCCCTCGTCGGCCAGCGTCCAGTCCTCCAGGATCGGCACCAGCCGGCCGTCGGCGAGTTCGCGCCCGACCAGCCAGTCGGTGCTCATCATCAGGCCGACGCCTTGCACCGCGGCCTCGACCAGCACCTCGGCGTCGTCGCTGACCAGCGGCCCCGAAACCTCGACGCGCACGCTCCGGCCCTCATGGTCGGTCATCTCCCAGGTCGGAAACGTCTGGAAGCCGGTGAAGCCGAGGCAGCTGTGCTCGAGCAGCGCCTGCGGCGTTTCCGGCCTCCCCCTTCGCGCAAGATAGGAGGGCGCGGCGCAGAGCAGCCGTCGGCGCGTCGCCACCTTGCGCGCCACCAGGCGTGAATCCTCCAGGCTTCCCAGCCGCACGGCGACGTCGAAATTCTCGGCGACGAGATCGGCGAAGCGGTTGGAGAATTCAGCCTCGATGCGCACATCCGGAAACTCGGCGAGAAACTGCGGCAGGAACGGGGCTATCCACATGCGCCCGAACGTGCCGGGCAGCGCCAGCCTGAGCAGCCCACGCGGCCGGCCGCCGGCATGCGCGGAGGCGGCGGCTTCCGCCTCGTCGACCGAGGCCAGGATGGCGCGCACGCGCAACAGGAATTCCGCGCCCGCCTCGGTAAGCGACACGCTGCGCGTTGTGCGGTGGAGCAGCCGCACGCCCAGCCGTTCCTCCAGCGACTGCAGACGACGCGACAGGATGGTCGCGTCGCGCCCGACCCTCGCTGCCGCCCTGGTGAAGGAGCGCGCCTCTGCGACGGCCGCGAAGGCCGCCATTTCGGCAAGGGCGGAGGGTTCAACTGATTGCTGCATGATTTGCAATACTCAAATGCAAAGTCCAACGATTATCGAGCAATAGCGCGGCAGCTAGGTTCGCTCAACTCATCCATCGACCACCCACGGAGTGAACCATGAAAGCCATCGAACTCAGCCAGCCGAGGCTGGACGCCTTCCACGCCGCCAGCTTCGCCACCCCCGAACCCCAACGCGGCGAGGTGCTGATCCGCCAGCGCGCGGCGAGCCTGAATTTCGTCGATGTCGCTGTGGCGAGCGGCAACTACCCCGGTCCGGTCTTCCCGCTCATTCCAGTTGCCGACGGTGCCGGCGAGATCGTCGCGCTCGGCGAAGGCGTGACGGGCTTCAGCACGGGCGACCGCGTCGTCGCCCATGCCAAGCCGCGCTGGATCGGCGGCCGACCGCGTCCTTACGAGATGACGCAGATGCGCGGCATCTCGCTGCCCGGGTCGTTGGCCGAATATGTCGCGCTGCCGGCCAACTCGGTCGTGCCGGTCCCGGCCCATCTCTCCTTCGAGGCGGCCTCGACCTTGCCGATCGCCGGCACCACCGCGTGGAACGCGATCCGCGCCGCCAATGTCGGGCCGGGCTCGGTCGTCGTGCTGCTCGGCACGGGCGGCGTCTCGATCTTCACGCTGCAACTCGCCAAGGCGGCCGGGGCCACCGTCATCATCACTTCATCCTCGGACGAGAAGCTCGAGCGAGCCAAGGCGCTCGGCGCCGATCACCTGATCAATTACCGCGCGACACCGGACTGGGACGGCAAGGTGCTGGAACTGACCGACGGCCTCGGCGCCGACCTCGTCGTCGAGACCGGCGGCACCGCCACCTTCGCGCGCGCCGTCAACGCCACTGCGCCCGGCGGCACGCTGTTCACCATCGGCTTCGTCACCGGCGCCGAGGCCACGGTCAATCTGCTGCCGATCATCATCAAGGCGCTGAAGGTGGTGGGCAACAACACCGGATCGGTCTCAGACTTGCGCGACGCCGCCCGTGCCATCGGTTCCGCCCGGATCGAGCCGGTCGTCGACAAAGTGTTTTCACAAAACGAGGCGACCGAAGCCTACACCTACATGGCCGCCGGCGGCCTGCATTTCGGCAAGCTGGTGTTCGGCTTGGATTGGTAGGAAGAGCCGACGCTGGAGTGGGCGAAAGCGATGAATCTCTCGGTCTCCCTGAAGCCGACTTCCCTGACAGGAAGATGTGGGAGCTTCAATCCGCCTCGCCGCCCGAGCCCTTGCCGTATTCGGCCGGCAGGGGCTCTCCGTCGACCGAGCGTTCTCATACTATACTCCCGATCCTTCTCTCCTCTCGCCGTCAGAACTTGAGGTCGAGGTTGGCCTTGACGCCGTTGTCGGCGTTATGGGAGCCGAACTGACCGGTGTAGGACAGGCCGAGCGTGGCACTGGCCGAGATCGGCAGGTCGAAACCGGCCTCGATCACCACGCTGTCCCTGGCGACAGGCACGCCGGCGATGGTGAAGGCATCACCGCCGGGGAAGGCGAAGGTCGAGGTAGGCGTGACATCACCGAAGGCATGGCGCCAGCCGAGTGTGCCGCGCGCGGTCGCCTCGATGTTGCCCAGCGTCAGGCCGGTCGAGGCGCGCAGCCCGAGCGTGGTGAAGGTCGCACTGGTGGTTGAACTTGCGCTGGTCAGCGCTGCAGCACCACCTTGTTCGGTGAAGGCATCAGTATGCACGCTGACATAGGAGAGATTGGCGAACGGCTCGAACTTGAAGCGCCCGGCATCGGCCTTGTAAGCGAGTTCGCCAAACACCTGCGCAGTGCCGGCGTCGTAGTCGGCCGACAGTTGATCGGCGAAGCCATTGAAGGCAACCGCGCGCTTTGTCGAGATGCTGTTCCAGCTGTAGGCGGCGCCGGTGCGGAACGCGATGGCGCCCCAGTTGGTGCCGCCATAGAGACCGATATGATAGATATCGGCGTCGCCGCTGGAATTACGGGCATCGGCGTCGAAGGAGGAATGGCTGTAGCCGCCGAGGAGGCCGACGCGCCAGTCGCCCACCAGTCCGTCCGCACCCGCCAGCAGCCCGCCGGTCGAGCGGTCGAAGGCGGCGGCATTGCCGTCGCTGCCGATGTTGCCCCACGAGCCAAAGCCCTGGCCCCAGACCGCGAAGCGGTCGGTGTCGGCGGCGACCATTTCCGGCCCACCCTCGCCATAGGCCATGACCGGCATTGCCGCTGCACCGGCATCGCCGAACGCGGCGCTGATCCGCCTGGTGGCGGCGTCGCGGATGAAGCGGCTGTCCTCCAGCAACATCCCCTTGGCCGAGGCGTGGATCTCTCCCGAGAGTTGGTCGAAAGCCGCTTGGGCAGTGGCCGCTGTCGGCAGCACGGCGATTGCGTCGTAGAGCGGATTGCCAGCCCCCAGCATTTCGGCGCCACCGCCGGTGGCGATCTGGTTCGGCGTCAGGCCAACCTGAGCGAAGGTCTTTTGGACCACATCGAGATAGACGTGATTGGCGTCATAGCTGTCGACGAGGCCGAGGAAAGCCGTGCCGATATCGCCTGTGAGCGCGTAGTTTCCGGCGACACCACCGTCGGCTTGCAACACCGTATAATGCGTGCCCGCTACGTAAGGCGCGGCATCCGTCTTGACCACGTCGAGCACCGATCCGGCGGCGATCGTCGCTGCGCCGGTCGCCTGGATCAAATCGGACTGACCGGCTGAGGTCAGTTCGGCCTGATAGATTGAGCCGGCCGCCTGGTCGACATCGCCCGCCACATTGAGCGTGCCGATCGAATTGCCCGGCCCGATGATGCCGCCCGATTGCGCCGCGATGCCACCCACCGTGCCGTTGCCGCCCAGCACCCCGCCCGAGATCGTCACCAGCGAGTTGGCCAGCGAACCGTTCACGGCCAGCCGCCCGCCGCTCACGTTGGTCGCGCCGGTGAAGGCGCTGGAATCGGCGGTGAGGTTCGTGTTGCCGGCGATCTGGTTGATCGTGCCGGCACCGCCGATCGCCGACGCGAAGGTGTAGTTCGTGTCGGTGTGGTTGAAGTTGATTGCGCCCGCACCCGGTCCGAACTGGACACTTGCCGCATTGAGCGTGCCCGCGGCCGCCGCTGGCGATCCGCTCGCCGCACCAATGTTCAGCGTGCCGACGGAGCCCGCCAGGAAGGCGATGTTGACCGCGCCGCCGGTCGACACCGCGCCGCCAATCGAGATCGTCAGTGTGCCTGTACCAATACTGCCGACATAGAGATCTCCGCTATTGGTCCATGTCGAGCCAGGGCCGCTGATCGTTGCGGTACCGATGGCCCCGGCACTCGCTCCCAGATAGCCATCTGTGTTGCTGACCGTGCCGCCGTTTGAGACGATCAATGAGCCCGTACCACGGTGACCAACCATGAGAAGGCTGCTGCTGGTCCAGCTTGAGCCCGCGCCGCTGACCGTTGCCGTACCTACGGATCCGGCATCGAAGGCCAGATAGCCAGCGTTGCTGATGACCGTTCCGCCGTTTGAGATCGCCAGTGTGCCGGTGCCGTCTGCGCCAACATAGAGGTTGGAACTGTTTGTCCAGGTCGCGCCGACGCCATCAACAAACGCCATGCCCGTCGAGCCCGCCTTTGCGCCTATAATTGCAGAGCCGTTGCTGACCGCGCCATGCTCGATCGCCAGCGTGCCGGTGCCATAATCGCCGACAAACAGATCCCCGCTGTTGGTCAAGGTCGAGCCGGCGTTGTCGACAATCACCATGCCGGTCGAGCCCGCCTGCGAGCCAATGACGCCGGTCCCGCTGCTGACGGTGCCGCCATGCGAGATCGCCAGCGTGCCCGTGCCGGCACTGCCGACGAACAGGTCTGCGTTCGTCCAGGTCGAACCGGCACCGTCGACGAAAACCATGCCGGTCGAGCCTGCCGATTTGCCGACATAGGCCGTGTCGTTGCTGATGGCGCCGCCATTGGTGATCGCCACGTTGGCGGCGCCGAGATTGCCGACATACAGGTCCGCACTGTTGCTCCAGGTCGAGCCGGCACCATCGACGAAGACGGTGCCCGTCGAGCCGGCGAAGTCGCCGACATAGCCCAAGGTGTTGCTAACCGCGCCGCCGCCTGAGACGGTCAGCGCGCCATAGCCCTGGTCCCCGATGAACAGGTCGGACGAGTTTGTCCAGGTCGAGCCCGCCCCATTGACCGTCACCGTGCCGCTGGAACCCGCGGCGTAGGCCGCATAACCCACCGAACTGGTGACCACGCCGCCATTCGAGATCGTCAGCGCGCCAGTGCCGGCGTTGCCGACAGCGAGGGCTCCGTTGGTCCAGGTCGAACCGGCACCATCGACAGTTGCTATGCCGGTCGAACCAGCCAGGTTGCCTGCAATGCCACTCAGATTGGTAACCGCGCCGCCGTTGGTGATCGCCAACGCACCCGTGCCCTGGTCGCCGACGAACAGATTGGAACTGTTTGTCCAGGTCGACCCCGCGCCGTCGACCGTCACCATGCCGTTGGAGCCTGCATGCGTACCGATGCTGCCCGTGGCATTGTTGACCGCGCCGCCATTGGTGATGTCCAGTGTGCCGACGCCACGTTCGGCGATATACAGATCGCCGCTGTTGGTCCAGGTCGAGCCGGTCCCGTCCACCGTGACCGTGCCAGTGCCCTGACCGAAACCGACATGGCCCACGGTATCGCTCACGGCGCCACCGTTTGAGATGGCAAGGGTGCCGGTGCTGTCGGTGCCCAAGGCAAGGAAAAGGTCGGAACTGTTGCTCCAGAGCGAGCCCGCTCCAACGACGCTTACCTTGCCGTTGGCGTTCGAAGCGTAGCCGAGATAGCCGGCGGTGTCGGAAAGCGTGCCGCCGTTCGTGATCGTCAGAGAGCCTGTGTAACTCGCAATGGTGCCAACAAACAGATTTTGCGCGGCTGCGTTCGGCGCATTGACCACGGCCGGGTGCGGAAACGCCGCGTCGAGGGTGACGTCGTCGATCGATGTCGGGACAGCGGCGGGATTCCAGTTTCCGGCGGTGAACCAATCCGTGGAGGCCGCGCCGGTCCAGATCTCGGCTGCCGTGGCGCTTGGCTGGCCAAAGCCGATCAGCGCCGTCGACGTCAACGCCAGATATTTCAACGTCTTCTTCCGGCCTTCAAATCCATTCTTCGGCATTTAATCCCCTGACATGACAAGTCATTTCACCCTGAAGGTGACATGTCATTGGAGCTCGGCGTTGTCTTGGGCAGGGCCGCACCGGAATTGGACTGGAAAGAGATGCCGGTTCTTTTCTGCGCGCTGTGATGGTTTGGCACCACCGAGAATTTCGACGCCAAGCGGCGTCGCTTGGCGTCGCAGAAATGTGGCTAAAACAAACAGATAGAGCGGATAGGAAAATCGGAAATCGCGTCGCCTGACCGGTTTCGGGAGATGCCCGGTTCTATCTGGCGCTTGTTGGCGTGTAGCCGAAGCGACGGCGGAAGCAGCGATTGAAGTAGGACACGTCGCTGAATCCGCTCATCATCGCAATTTCGCTGACCCGCATGTCGTCATTGTGTCTTTGGGCGAGCATCTTATGTGCACTTTGCAAGCGCAGCTCGAGCACACGCTCGGAGAAGCTGATACCCGTCTCCTGGAGGATGTCGTGAATATAGCGCGTCGACAGACGGAGTTCCTTTGCGACGCCCTGCGCGGAGATGCCAGGATGGGCGAAATTGTCTGCGATCTTGGCCAGGACCGCCCGCAGTCTGGCCGCGCGCAGGCCGCGCAGGCCGGCCAATTCGGCAGCCTCACCTTTCGCGCCCGTCACCAGACCGATCAGATCGACGATCACGTCCGTTGCGTGCATGATGAGATCGGCCGAGACGAGGGGGCGGCCGGTCTCGAGAAGCTGGCAATAACGCTTGAGAAGATCGAGAGCCTCGTTTTCGGCGCCGATCTTCAACGCCAGCCTGTCATCGATCTGTGGGAAGGCCTGTATGAGGACGGCGCGTGGGACCACCACGTTGGCCCACACATTCCGGTCGGCACCGACCATTTTCAGTGCTTCCGATGCCGTGACCAGGACCGCTTCTCCCTTGCCGACGCCGTACTCGCGGCCGACCTGCGCCCCGGTCAAAACGGTGTCGGCCTTGTTGATCAGCAGGAGATATCCGTCATTGCCGTCGTCGGCAATGTTGCTTGCTTTCCTCGTCGCATGCCTGATCGTTCCGGACATCTGGCCGAGAACCAGTGATCCGACAGCCGTGGCTTCGATCGCTGCCTCGAAAGGCAGGCTTGCGGATATGCCGTATTCAACCGACCATATCTCCGCGACATGGATGTCCTGCCAGAGGGAGAATCGATCGCGTTCATTAAGATGCGCTGGCAACTGAGCCGATGAAAACACCGTCTTTCGCGACAATCGAACACCTCGAAAAACCACAGCTTCAAAAATTGTCGAACGCGATGCTTTCCAATCCGGAAATAACAAGCGACATTGATCGCTCGGCGTTCGACCGATCGCATTAGACCCTTAATCGAGTTCAACCACGCGTGGCGTCACCCCAAAGTATGACGTCGCGAAATCCTTCCAGACGGGATCGGCGTTTTTGCGCCGGGCGGCTGTCAATTTGTTGCTGTATTCATTTCTTTTTCGCTCATCCCTCGTGCGGGGCAGGGCATGTCAGGGGGCGTGGTGGAGAGGCTGGGCAGCGAAGTACTTTATTCGATTATCGGTGAAATTTATGATTGCGTTTTGAATCCGGAAGGCTGGACCGGAGTGATGACCCGGGTCACCGAAGCTGTCGACGCTGCCTATACCACTGTCGCGCTGGCCAGCACTGCTGACAGTCACGGCCGTTTCGCGGCTCAATCAGCTTGGGATCCGGTGCAAATGCGCGCGCTCCAGGAAGATTATGACTTTGACGAAATTCCCGGATTGAAGGCCGCAATCGTTGGCGACATCGACACGCCTGTTGCGACGCTGTCGCATATGAGCGAGGCCGAGCTCCAGCAAACGCCGTTCTTCCAGAATTGGGCCAGGCCGCAGGGATTGCGCGAGGCTTGCATCACCAAATTCGTTCACACGCCGGACCGGATTGGGCTCATGGGCTGCACCACGCGTGCCAACAGGGGTATCATAACCGTTGAAGAGCAGCGGTTCATGACATTGCTCTCGCCGCATCTGCGCCGCGCTTCCCTGATTGGAGATCTGCTCGATCAGACCCGCATTACCGCCAATTTCTATCGCGAAGCGCTCGACCATCTCGCCGTGCCTATCGTTCTTGCCGGCGCCGACGGAGCAATCCTCCATGCGAATGGGGCTGCCGACCGGATGTTTTCCGGGCAGGGTCCCATTCTTTCCAAGAAGGGCCTGCTCCAACCGCAGAATCCGGTGGTCGCCCGCGCTTTGGCGGAAGCATTGGCCAGCGCTGCCGGCGCAGATGCTTCGCTTGGCTCTCGCGGCATAGGGCTGCCCGTTTCAGCGCCGGGTCAACCGCCCGCCGTAGCCTATGTGTTGCCGCTGACCGAAGGAACCGCGCGCGCGGCTTTCCGGCCCGCCTGTGCTGCCGTCTTCGTATCGACCACGACGTCCTCTTCTCCGCTGCCGGAGGCCGTTCTCACGACGCTGTTCGATCTTACTCCCGCGGAGGCCCGGGTCCTCCTGCGGATCGGCAGCGGATTGCCCGCGTCCAGGAGCGCCTCGTCGCTGGGCATCAGTGAAAACACTTTGAAGACCCATCTCAACCGGATATTCGCCAAGACCGGCACGAGGCGCCAAGCCGATCTCGTCAAACTGATTTCGGACATAGGCATGCCTTTCGTGACTTATCAGGCTGCCGCTCGCCGCTGAGCTGGCCGTGCCGAATGCCTCGTCGACGCCGGGCGGTGCCAGACTCACACCCAAACGCCGCGTCCAGAGCGGCAATCGACTGAGGCTGTATGGCCACACTGACCGGGAAAGCGTTGCGCCGCTCTCCAGGACAATTCCGGTGCGGTCCAGCCCAAGACGCCGCTGGCGAACAATGCAACATCGCGGCTCTCGACGTTAACTTGAACTCCGCTGAGCATTTCGGCAGCGGGGGAGCGCAACACCTTGGGGCAGCAAACAACAATGAAAACGATTCTTCTCGCTACGGCCTTTATTCTCACGTCTGTCGGCATGGCGTCCGCGGCGGACATCAATGAGACCTTGCCCGTTGCCGCCGACTACGACTGGTCTGGCCTCTACGCTGGTGCTCACTTCGGCTACGTCGCCGGAAAATCCAATTTCTTCATGGCCGGCGCTGGCGTCGGGGGCACCGATGTTAACCTTCCCCTCGATCCCAGCGGTTTCATTGGCGGCATCCATATCGGCTTCAATCAGGAGATGGCGAACCGCTTCGTGCTCGGCGCCGAGGCGGACATTGCGTACAGCAATGTAGATGCGGTGGGGACCTTCACCGGTGCCGGCGCGTTGCTCAAAAGCGAGCTCCAGTGGTCGGGGTCGGCACGGCTGCGGGCCGGCTACGCTTTCGATCGGACCTTGCCTTACATCACCGCGGGCGTGGCCGCGGCCAAGTATGAAATGACTGTGATCGCCACAAGCGGTTCAATACCGATCCACGACGAAACCCATCTTGGCTGGACGGTTGGAGCCGGCATCGAGCACGCTTTCACCAACCGGTGGATCGCGCGCGTCGAATATCGCTACTCCGACTTCGGCAAAAAGGATATCTCGGTGCCGCTGTTCGGTCCTAGCACGGTTGCAAACATCGATCTCAAGACGCACGATCTGCGGGTCGGCCTCAGCTACAAGTTCTGATCTGGCAGACCGAACAAAACCCCGGCCTCGCGCCGGGGTTTTGCTTGTGCCTTAAACGCATTCACGCCCGCCGGCGCGGGCCGGGAAGATGGCGGCACGCTCGGCCGGTGAGCCCGTCGGCGCGACCATGGGTACCTGCCGCCCGCCAGGGCCCTAGCGTCGGCCTCAGATGAGTTTCTCCAGCGTGATCGGCAAATCCCTTATCCTCTTGCCCGTCGCGTGGAAGACAGCGTTGGCAATCGCCGGCGCGATGCCGACGATTGCCAGTTCGCCCACGCCCTTGCCCCCAAGGGCGGAGGAGTGCGGGTCGGGGATGCCGACCGAGATGGTCTGGATGTCGGGAATGTCGGCATTGGTCGGCAGCATGTAGTCCGCGAAATTGCCGTTGACGATGCGGCCGTGGCGGCGGTCGACTATACCTTCCTCGAGCAGCGCTTGGCCGATGCCCATGATGATGCCGCCCTTCCACTGGCTCTCCGCCAGCTTGGGGTTGTAGAGCCGGCCGGAATCGAGCGCCGACACCACGCGCGACACGCGCACCGTCCCGAAATCCTCGTCGACGCGCACCTCGACGAAATGCGCGCACCAGGAATAGCGCGAATAATCGCCCTCGGTGTGCGGGATCGACATGGCTATCGTGGTGTAGTTCCTGTAGCGCTCCTCCGGCGTCGTGCTGGCCGGCAGCGTGTCGCCCTTGGCCTCGATATGGTCGCGGCCGACGGCGCTCATGAGTTCGGCGATCGACAGGTCCGGTCCTTCGCCGCGTGGCGATGCGATGCGGCCGTCGCGCACGACAAGCGTATTCGACTGCAGCTTCTGGAAGGGCGAGCGCGGGTCGGAGAGCGCCAGCCCGATCAACTCGTCCAGCGCCTGGCCGGCCGCCTTGTGGACGGCGTCGGTCATGACGCCGGCAAGCCGTGAGCCGCCGGTGACGCCGGCGCGGGCGAAATGCGAGTCGCCGAGCTTCACAGTGACATTCTCCACCGGCACGCCGAGCGTTTCGGCGGCGGTCTGCGCCAAGATCGTGTAGGTGCCCTGGCCCATGTCGATGGAGGAGCTTTCGACCACGACCGAGCCGTCGGAAAGCAGCTTCACCACTGCCTCGCCATGGGCGCGCCGCACCGGATAGGTGCCGGCGGCAACGCCCCAGCCGATGAGCTGATGGCCGTCGCGCATGGAGCGCGGCGCGGGCGAGCGCTTCGCCCAGCCGAACGCCTCGGCTCCGGCGGCAAAGGCTTCGCGCAACTGGCGCGTCGACCACGCCTTCTTCGCATGCGGATCCTGTTCGGCATAGTTGATCAGCCGCATCTCCAGCGGATCGATGTCGAGTTCATAGGCGAGCTCGTCGATGGCGCATTCGATGCCGAAGGCGCTCGGGTTCTCGCCCGGCGCGCGCTTTGCCCCCGGCACCACGGTGTTGACCCGCACCACATTCTGCTTCGAGGAGAAGTTGGGCGTGGCATACATGATCGAGGTGACGGAACCGAGCGGCTCGACCCACATGCCGTCCACGGCCGTCTCGTTGACGCCGCGATGCACGATCGACTGGATTTTGCCTTCCCTGTCGGCGCCGATCGCAACGGTCTGACGCGTCGCGGCGCGGCCGCCATAGGACGTAAAGTTCTGCGGGCGGTTGAGCACCAGCTTCACCGGCCGGTCGAGCATCTTGGCGGCTGCCGCCGCCACGGCGCTGTGCGCCAGGGCCAGCGCCTTGGAACCGAAGCCGCCGCCGATATAGGGCGAGACCAGCCGCACATTCTCGAACGGGATCGAAAACCACTCGGCATAGGTGCGTGCCATGCCGTCCAGCCACTGGCTGGGTTCCCAGATGGTCAGCTCGTCGCCTTCCCAGCGCGCGATCAGCCCATGCGGCTCCATCGCCGCCTGGAATTCGCGCGGCGTGTTATAGGCCGCGCAGATGCGCACCGGCGCAGCGGCGAAAGCGGCTTCAGCGTCGCCCCATTCCTGGGTCATGGCCTCGACGGGGATGCCGTCGCCGGCCTTGCCGTCGCTCAGGTCGACGATGGCCGGTGTCTCGTCATACCAAATCTTGACGAGTGCGGCCGCCGCCACTGCCTGCTCGAACGTCTCGGCCACCACGGCCGCGACATGCTGGCCGGAAAAGGTGACCTCGCGCACGAGCGGCGAGAAGGTCGGCTGCGCCGGCGGCTTGCCGAACCAGTCCGACGCGCCCCTCAGTTCCATGATGGTGTCGGGCGTCAGCACGGCGAGCACGCCGGGCGCGGTGTCGGCCGCGCGCGTGTCGATTGCCGTCACCTTGCCAGCCGCGATGGTCGCGCCGACCAGCACCGCATGCGTCAGCCCCTCGAGCTGCTGCTCGAAGGCATATTTCGCTGTGCCCGTGATCTTGGCCGGGCCGTCGACGCGTGACAGCCGCCCGCCGACCGCTTCGAGGCGCGCGCTGTCGGACGCTGCGTGTTTGATGTCATGAACGGTCATGCCGCTTCTCCCAATTTGAGGATGGCGCGCGCGATCACGCGCGGCGCCAATGCGATCTTGTAGCGGTTGGCGCCATGGTCGACCGCGCCTTCCATGGCGAGCTCGCTCGCCTCGCGGATCGTCGCTTCGTCGAGCGCTTTGCCCTTCAGCGCGTCCTCGACGGCGCGCGCCCGCCACGGCTTCGTCGCGACGCCGCCGAGCGCGACGCGGATGTCGCGCACCGTGCGGCCATCGCCTTCGAGCTCCAGCCCGACCGCGGCGCTGGCCGCGGCGAATTCATAGGACTGGCGGTCACGCACCTTGATGTAGGTCGAGCGTCTGGCCGCGGCCGAGCCGGGAATCTCGATTGCCGTGATCACCTCGCCCGGACGGATGTCGTGCTCCTGCTCGGCTGTCGCGCCAGGAGCCAGGAAGAAATCCTCTACTTTGAGCTTACGCTCGCCGAGATCGACCTCGGCGTCGAAGGCCACGAGCGCTACGGCGAGATCCCCCGGATAGGTGGCAATGCAGGCCTCGCTCACGCCAAGCACGGCATGGCCGCGCGTCACGCCGCCGATCGCCGAGCAGCCGCTGCCCGGCTCGCGCTTGTTGCAGGCCGGGAAGTTGGCGGGGTCGCGGAAATAGGGGCAGCGCGTGCGTTGCATCAGGTTGCCGCCAATCGTCGCCATGTTCCGCAGCTGCGCCGACGCCGCCTGCCAGAGCGCTTCCGAGACGGCGGGGAAGAAGCTCTTCACCTCGGCATTGTCGGCGACATGGCTCATCTTTGCCAGCGCGCCGATCAAAGCGCGGTCGGCGCTCGCATCGATTGCGTTGAGCCCTTCGATATGGCTGATGTCGATGACGGTAGCGGGTTCCGCAACGCCGCATTTGGCGAGGTCGACCAGTGTCGTGCCGCCGGCCAGCAGCATGGCGCCGGGGAGTGCGGCCGCGTTGCGCGCGGCCTCGATGCTGTCGGCGCGGAAGTAGGAAAAATCTCTCATGAGCGCAGCTCCTGTGCGGCCTGGCGGACGGCGGCGACGATGTTCGGATAAGCGCCGCAGCGACAAAGATTGCCGGCCATGTATTCGCGGATCTCCTCGTCGGAGCCGGCATGGCCCTCACGGATGCAGGCCACCGCCGACATGATCTGTCCCGGCGTGCAATAGCCGCACTGGAAGGCGTCCTGTTCGAGGAAGGCGGCCTGCACGGCGTGCAGCGTGCCGTCCTCGTCGGCGAGCCCTTCGATGGTGGTGATCGAGCGGCCTTCGACCTGAGCGGCCAAGGTCAGGCAGGCAAGCACCCGTTCACCGTCGACATGCACTGTGCAGGCGCCGCACTGGCCCTGGTCGCAGCCTTTCTTGGTGCCGGTGAGGTGCAGCCGCTCGCGCAGCGCGTCGAGCAACGTCACCCGCGGCTCGATGTCGAGCGCGTGGGTCTGGCCGTTGATGCTGAGATGGATGGAGAGCGTGGTGGGACTGGGGGCTAAGCCGTTGGCGGCAAGACCATTCCTAAAATGGCCGTCTTCGGGAGGGTCGATGATGGTCTGGCTGGTCATGGGGCGTCGGGCTCCGATTGCTGGACGCTAGGGATGGAAATGGGACTTGGTAGGGGAGGGGCAAGGGGAATGTTGAGGGAGGCGCCGTCGGCGGAGAGCCTGATCTCCCCCACAAGGGCATATGCGCTAAGATAGCTTTGGCATGGCTTGAAACTTGCGCTTTCGTGGTGGCTCGCGCCAACGATGTCGCAAGGCATGGAGATTCTGGCGCAGGGTTGCCAAGGGCGGCTGAGTAAAGATG
>NZ_JAPYKO010000040.1:0-28617 GCF_037179585.1 Mesorhizobium argentiipisi (SeqCode) | reverse complement strand
TATGACCCGGTCGAATTCGCAGAAAAGCACGGGTTGACGGTAAGGCAGGCTATCGTCGTCATCGAAAGCAACGGTCCTTCTCGCGAAAAATGCGACCAGGCAGGTCACGCCTTCGCCGCAGCTTTAAAGCAATTTGGCCGCAGCCGTCATACGCGCAAAAGGTCCGCTTGACCATCCCTTTTCCTGGAAGGGTGACGCTAGCGCCACGGGGGAAAGAGGCCACTCTCCGACTAGCTTCGCGGTCTGGTCGATTTTTCGGCGCACAGACATGGCGGTTAATAGGCTCTGCGGCCACGCAACCAACGCCGAGGAATGACGAGCGGTGATCCGCAGGATTCGCCAATGCGGCGGCAGCATTGGCGACAGGAACGTGGATGCGCGCGTTCGAAGCCGAGCAAAATGGAGCGAATTGTCGAACAGGGAGTTAGGCAGCCTAGATGGGAGAGACAAGAATGGGTGCCACGGCCGCCCCCGACAGCAAGGGCTACGCCACGCCAACCACCCCGGCGGCGGAAGGCCTCAGCCCTGCCCTGGCGCGGAACATAGAGGCGTTGGTCGCAAGACGGAAACGCGACGCGAAGTCTGCATCTTTGGAGCAACGCACGGCCGCAGCTATCAGCAGCTTCGCCGGCAGCATGATGTTCGTCTATATCCACCTTGTCTTGTTTGGGGCGTGGATCGCACTCAATCTCGGCATCGTAACCTTCATAAAGCCGTTTGATCCATCGTTGGTCATCCTGGCCATGTTCGCCTCGGTCGAGGCGATCTTTCTGTCGACGTTCGTTCTGATCAACCAGAACCGCATGGCGGCCGAGGACAATGCCAGGGCAGACCTCGATCTGCAGGTCAGTCTGCTGAATGAACATGAGACAACCAAGCTCATCAAGTTGGTCGAAGAGATTGCCAAGCGGCTGGACGTGGATACCAAAGGTGACGACGAGCTGAAGGAGCTCAAGCGCGACGTGGCACCCGAAGCTGTTCTGGACAAAATCGAAGAGGTGGGCGAACGGGCGACGCCAAGTTGATCCCGCAGCCTGTGCTGGCGCTTCGGCTCTCGCCAACCCGCGCGAAGCTCGCTTGATCTGCTACTTTGCCCTGAAGCGCTTTACCCGGCTGTCGCTGGGCGTTGTCGCCGGATGCACGCTGCCGTTTTTGGCCGGAGCGATCACCGCCTACGACCCCTCGCGCCGCCTGATGACCCGCAAACAGGACACGGGAGGAAATGCTTGATGAATGGCTTGGCTCGCCGCGCGGGCGCGACCGAGATGAGTTCGCGGGCGTGAAAACGAAAGAGGCGACGGAGGAAAGGAACCGATCTTCGATTTGGTTGTTTGAGAACGCAGTGTTTCATTTGTCCATTTGTGAAGTGATGGGCGAGCCATTGCGCCCGCCCGCGATGGAGCCAACGACATGACCGGCCCCTTCGGGCTGGCAGAAGAGGAGAATGCGATGAAGAAGAGCTGGAAGAAACCGACCATGTGCCAGGTCGCTGCGGGCTTCGAGATTTCGCGGTATCTGCCTGCTGAAATTCCTCCCAGGAAATAGGCCGCAAGGGTGCACGTCCCTGGCAGCAGGGGCATGCACCCCGCCGCATGTGAGGGCTTTGCTGCGGGAAACGCGAATACCAAACTGTCTGCCGCCGAAAAGCCGATCGGACGGGTCGTGGGGCGGGCGTTTGGCATGCGCGTGAAGATTATCGGATCGGCGGCGGGAGGCGGCTTTCCGCAGTGGAATTGCAATTACCGCCTGAGCCGCGCGGCTCGCAGGGGCATGCCCGGCGTGCGTTCGCGAACCCAATCATCCATCGCCGTATCGGCGGACGGGACAGATTGGGTCCTCTTCAACGCGTCGCCCGACATCCGCCAGCAGATTGCGCAAGCGCCCGAGCTGCAGCCCGCGGCCGACGCGCCGCTGCGCTCGACGCCTATCCGCGCGGTGGTGCTGACCAATGCCGACGTGGACCATGTCGCCGGCCTGCTGAGCCTGCGTGAGCGACAGCCTTTCGCGATCTATGCGACGGCACAGGTGCTGGCGACGCTGGAGGCGAGTTCGATCTTCAACGTTCTCGATCCGGCGATCGTGCCCCGGCGCCTGCTGGCGCAGACGGAGGAAATGGCGATCTGCGGCGCTGACGGCCACCCGACCGGCGTGGTCGTCGGCAGCTTTCCGGTGCCCGGCAAGGTCGCGCTCTATCTTGAGCAAAGAGGCGATCCCGCCGCCGATTTCAGCTCCGACACCGGCGACACGATCGGCGTCCGCAT
This sequence comes from Mesorhizobium argentiipisi (SeqCode), assembly GCF_037179585.1. NCBI lineage: Bacteria > Pseudomonadati > Pseudomonadota > Alphaproteobacteria > Hyphomicrobiales > Phyllobacteriaceae > Mesorhizobium > Mesorhizobium argentiipisi (SeqCode). Next base: position 26,356 of record NZ_JAPYKO010000040.1, on the reverse strand, counting down.
CGGCGGGACCGGCGGTCGCGGCGCGGTTTTTTACATTCCGGGCTGCTCGCGCATCGGTGCCGCGCTGCGCGCGCGCCTGGCGGATGCCGCCTGCCTTCTGTTCGACGGCACCGTCTATACGGACGACGAGATGATCACGGCCCGCGTCGGCCAGAAAACCGGCGCGCGCATGGGGCACATCGCAATGTCCGGAGAAGCGGGTTCGATCGTCGGCCTGGCCGATGTGAAGATCGGTCGCCGTATCTTTATCCATATCAACAACACCAATCCTGTTCTGGACGAGAATTCCGCCGAACACGCGGCGGTCAAGGCGGCTGGCTGGGAAGTCGCCAGCGATGGCATGGAGATAGAATTTTGAGCGATTTCCATGACGCGGCCCGAGGCGGACTGTCCAAGAGCGAGCTCGAGGCCGTGCTGCGGCGGGTCGGCGACGAGCGCTATCACAACCGCCATCCTTTCCATCACAGAATGACCGGCGGCGCACTGTCGAAGGCCGAAATGCAGGCCTGGGCGCTGAACCGCTATTGCTACCAGGCCGTCATTCCGCGCAAGGACGCCATGATCCTGGCGCGTGCTGAGGATCCGGCGTTTCGCGCCGCCTGGCGCAAGCGCATCGAAGACCATGACGGCGATGACGGCTGGAGCGGCGGCATCGCGCGCTGGCTGCACCTGGCGACCTCGCTCGGGCTCGATGCCGAAGGGGTCAAGAGCGAAAGGCTGGCGCTGCCGGCGACCCGCTTCGCCGTCGGCGCCTATCTTTCCTTCTGCACGAACCGGACGCTGCTGGAGGCGGTCGCATCGTCGCTGACCGAGATGTTCTCGCCGATCATCATAGGCGAGCGGGTGCCGGCGATGCTGGCGAGATATGATTACATCACCGAGGATACGCTGGCTTATTTCAGCCGGCGTCCCGAACAGGCATCGCGCGACGCCGACTTCGCCCTCGCCTACGTGCTCGCCCACGCCGACACGCCCGAACGCCAGCAGCAGGCTATCGATGCGCTGGTGTTCAAATGCGACATACTCTGGGCCATGCTCGATGCGCTCCAGCATGCTTATTGCGCGCCGGGAAACATACCGCCCGGCGCCTTCCGCCCGGAGGCGGCGTCATGACAGCGCTACGGGAAAGAGCCATCGTGTCGTTGCGGTCGGCGCCATTGCTGCCCAGGCATGTGCGCATCCAGTACGATCCCGTGCGGCAGGCCTGCGCGCTGCTTTCGCCGGAGAAGGTATTCTGGCCGAACGAGATCAGTCTCGACATATTGCGCCGCTGCGACGGCCGGTCCACCGTCGAGCGCATCATCGCCGATCTTGCGACCGACTATGACGCGGATCCGCAGGAGGTGGCAGCCGACGTCATCGCCTTCCTGCAGGAATGGTCGGACAAGCTTTTGGTGAAGCTATGAGTGCGCCCCTCCTGCCTCCGATCGGCATGCTGGCGGAACTGACGCATCGCTGCCCGTTGCAGTGCCCTTATTGCTCCAATCCGCTCGAGCTGCTGAAGGCCAACCGCGAGCTCGACACGCAGACCTGGCTCGATCTCTTCTCGCAGGCCGCCGATCTCGGTGTCCTGCAGGTGCATCTTTCCGGCGGCGAGCCGACGCTGCGTCGCGACCTCGAGCAATTGATCGCCGGGCTTTCGGCGCGCGGCGTCTACACCAACCTCATCACCGCCGGCGTTGGCATTGCCGAGGGCCGCATCGAGGCCTTTGCCGAAGCCGGTCTCGACCACCTGCAACTGAGCTTCCAGGGCGCCCGTCCGGCGACCACCGATTGTATCGGCAACCACCGGGGCAGTCACGAGAAGAAGCTGGAGACGGCACGCCGCGCCCGCGCGGCCGGGCTGCCCCTCACCATCAATGCGCCGGTTCATCGCCATAACATCGAGGAAGTGCCGGAATTCATCGACCTCGCCCTCTCCTTGGATGCGGAACGGCTCGAGATTGCCAACGTCCAATATGCCGGTTGGGCGCTCGCCAACCGCGACAGGCTGATGCCCGACCTGGCAGCGGTCAACCGGCAGGCGGACATCGTCGCGGCGGCGCGCGAAAGGCTCGCCGGCATCATGAACATCGATTTCGTCACGCCGGATTATTTTGCCGTTTATCCCAAGCCATGCATGGGCGGCTGGGCGCGCGACGCCTTCATGGTGGCTCCCGACGGCACCGTGTTGCCATGCCATGCCGCTCAAACCATACCCTCGCTGCGCTTCGAGCGCTTCGGAGACCGCAGGCTCGCCGAAATCTGGACCGACTCACCGGCATTCAACGCCTTCCGCGGCACCGACTGGATGCTGGAGCCGTGCCGAAGCTGCGAGCGCCGCGAGATCGATTGGGGCGGCTGCAGGTGTCAGGCGATGGCGATTGCCGGCGATGCCGCGGCAACGGATCCGGCCTGCATCAAGTCACTGATCCACAAGCAAATGGCGATACTGACCGACGCCGCGCAGGCAGCGCCGGAGGGAAACGAAAGCTTCATTTTCCGGCGGATCGGCGCCACAACGCCACGTGACACGCGCCCTGATTCTGGCCACCGATAACAGCCCGAAGGATACTTCCTACCTTGGCAACGGCGCCATTGTGTCTTTTGCCGGTATCCAGGAGAGGATGCAACAGGGGATCGAAGCTCCGAGATGGCTAACAATCGTCAAGAAGAGGATGACAACGCCCGGGACGATGCAGATCGTCATGGCGACCGTTGGCAGTGATGGCGGTCTGGCCGGTGAGCACAGGATGGCTGCACACCATGGCCCGCCAAGACGGCGCTTCGCGAGACAGGCGCCAATCTCGGCATCGCTCGCGGAGAGGTGCTTAAGAGTCCACCCGACAAGCATCACGCCCCCTCGGCGGATGGAGAATACCTATGCGGGGCACTCATCGATAAAACTAATTTAAGCCTTGTCGAAGGTTTCGTAACGACTTCAGAAATTGCGGATGTTGCGAGGGCTCCCGATCGCGAGCTCATCGATGGCGGGCGAGCGCAGCTGTTAGAGCGACCCAATCGGGATGACCGCTAGCCCTGCCGGGAGATCACTTGATTGGCCGCCGTAGACCAGCCACTCGCCGTTCGGCGGGTGCTGCTTATTCGCGGCACGCTCCTTTTCCAGTACGATAGCTTCTCTGCGCATTGCGACTGCGGCTGGTCCGCTCGGCAAGCTGGCTCTTTCCGGCCATATTTGGTTCCATTACCGATCTTGGTTTTAGACCCTCTCCTCAAAGCCATCCAGCTTCTGCCAGTCAAAGCTGACCCCAATGCCTGGCTCGTCTGGAGCGACTGCCAGCCCATCCTGCAGCCTGAGCGGACAAGTGGCGTACAGGTCGATGTCGAAACTGTGCGCCTCTACCCAACCAGCGTTTGGTTGACCCGCGACCAAACTGACATGCAGTTCCTGCATGCCGTGGCTGCACACCGGAATTCCAGCCTTGCGCGCAAGCTCGGCAACCCGCAACCAGCCTGTAATGCCGCCACAGTTCGAGGCGTCGGGCTGGATGTAGGAGAGCTTCGACCAAGTGAAGGCATGCTCGAACTCCTCGATTACATGCAAGTTCTCCCCCATGGCCAGCGGCATACCCGTTGCCTCGGCAATGGCTGCGTAGCCCTGGTAATCGTCAGGTATGATGGGCTCCTCGAACCACAGCAGCTCGTAAGGCGCGAATGCTTTCGCCGCTTCGATCGCCCGATTGATGTCGAGCGCGTAATTGGCGTCCACCATGAAGGGGGTGTGCGGCCCGATGCGCTCGCGGATCGCCTTAACTCGGGCGACATCCTCCGCGAGGTCGTCTTTGCCGACCTTGATCTTCACAGCATTGAACCCGGCGGCGAGATAGGAGTCGATGCTCGCCAGCAACTGATCGAGGGAGAAGTTCAGGTCGATGCCGCCGCGATATGCCTTGGCTGTCTTGCCGGCACTGCCTGCCATTTCCCAGAGCGGCCGGCCGATGCGCCGGCCTTGCAGATCCCAGAGGGATATATCGAGCGCAGAAATTGCAAAGGACGCGATGCCGCCGCGTCCGACATAATGGATGTGCCATAGCATCCCATCATAGAGCGCCTCGATGTCGGTCGCGTCCCGTCCTTTCAGGAACGGCGCCAGATCGTGCACGATCATGGCCCCGATCGCATGCCCACCTTTACCGCCCGTGTAGGTGTATCCAGTCCCTTCGCTGCCGTCCGCCAGCCTCAGGGTGGCTGTCACCAGCTCGAAATGCGTGTGAGCGCCATGCTTGGCGTCGGTCATTACTTCACGCAGCGGCACCCGGAAAAGCCGAACCTCAACGTCCGTGATTTCTGTATCGCCCATTGCGAGGCTCTCGCCGCCTGACCTATTTCGTCATACCATAATTGCACTCAATCGGGCTAATCGCAACCGGATCGGCGAATTATCGGGCTTTTGGTCCGATGATAGCTCACCAGACCTTGTGCTTTGGTCCGATCTGAGCATTAATGATTGCCTCAAGTGGAGGATGGCTTGCTAAGTACACCACAGCATCTTGGAACGCGGGCCACGAGCGGAGCTGCTCGCGCCGCAGACGCCATGGTGATTGGAATCGAAGCGGATATCGCCTCCGGCAAGCTCGGCGACGGCAGTTTCCTGCCGGCTGAGCGCGAATTGATGGCCGAGTACGGGGTTGGCCGGGGCGTGGTGCGTGAAGCGGTCGCTCGCCTGGCAAGCCGCGGTCTCATCGAAGCGCGTCCACGCTTTCGCCCAGTGGTCCGCCGGCCGGGGCTGGACGCGGCGTTCGGCGCTTTAGAAGGTGTTGTCGGCCACCTGCTGAGCGCTCAGGCGGGAGTGAAGAACCTCTACGATACCCGGGTCTTTCTTGAAGCCGCTCTTGCGCGCAACGCCGCCATCCATGCGCGCAAGGACGACGTGGCCACGCTCAGATCAGCGCTCGAGATGAATGAGGCGGCGATACCGGATTCGGAAAAATTCTATTCTACAGACGTCGGATTCCACGCCGTGCTCTACCAGATCACGCGCAACCCGGTGATGCCCGCCGTGCACAAGGCCTTCACCGCGTGGCTGTCACCGCATTGGATGCGCATGCCTCGATCACCCGAGCGCAACCGCATCAACTTCCTGAGCCACCGCGAAATCTATACGGCGATCATCGAGCGAGATCCAGACGGCGCAGAGCGGGCGCTGCTCAATCATCTTTCCGCGGCCTGGGAGTATGTCCGTGGCACATTTGAAATGCCGTGAGGGCCGGAGGGAGGACCGGCGAGAATGACGCAGACTTACGATCATATCGTGGTGGGCGGCGGAGCAGCGGGTTGCGTGGTCGCGGCACGGCTGGTGAAGGCAGGACGGCGGGTCCTGCTTCTCGAAGCTGGGCATTCGCATCACCACCCGCTGCTCGATATGCCGCCGGGGATCTTCAAGATGATCAATGGCTCGAAGTTCATGCGATATTACCGCACCGAGCCGCAGCAACATCTGGATGGCCGCGAACACGAAATCTCGCAAGGCAACGTGCTGGGCGGCGGCACCTCGGTCAACGCACAAGTCTATATGCGCGGCCGCGCCTCGGACTATGACGAATGGGATGAGTTGCTGCGCGACAACAATGCCGGCATCCGCTGGAACTGGCAGGCGGTGCTGCCTCACTTCACGGCCATGGAAGGCAACAATCGTCTTAGCGGCGACCTGCATGGGAGCGAAGGGCCACTGCTGGTCTCAGACCCCGGTCACATTGACGACGTTTCGCGTTGGTTCGTACAGGCGGTCCAAGAGCTGGGACTGCCCTACAATCATGACTTCAACGGTCCGTCGCAACGCGGGGTGGGCTTCTATCAGTTCATGAACCGGCGCGGGAAGCGCAGTAGCGCGGCTTATGCGTTCATAGAGCCACTGTCGAAGGATGCCAGGCTGACACTGAGGCTGAATTCTGCCGCGAGGCGGCTGCTGATCCAGAACGAGCGCGCAAAGGGTGTAATCTACACTGACCAATCAGGAACCGAACACGAGGCCTATGCGGACGGCGACGTGATCGTCTCGTCCGGCGCACTGGTCTCGCCGAAACTCCTGATGTTGTCAGGTATTGGCCCGGCCGACGAACTTGCCCGACACCATATTGCCTGTAGCGCGGATCTTCCAGGAGTAGGCCAGAATCTGATCGACCATCCCGAAGTGCCGATCATTGCCACAGCAAACGGCCCGTATGGCTACTTTAAGCAGGGCCAGGGTTGGCGGATGATCAAGAACGGCCTGCACTTCAAGCTTTTCGGCGCCGGCACCATCCTTTCCGCTGGGGTCGAGGCCGGGGCTTTTGTCAATCCGAACGAACCGCACGGCGAACCGACGATCCAGGCTTTTTGCGTGCCACATGTCTACCTTGACCGCGATGTCCTCACGCTGGTGGAGAATACCTACGGGCTTACCGTGACGACGGTGGTTGTAAAGCCGAAGTCCCGTGGTTTCGTGAAGCTGCGTTCGGCGGACCCGAATGACAGTCCGGTCGTCTCTCCGCACCTGCTCAAACATCACGATGACATGAAGGAGATGATTGCCGGCCAACGATATTTCCTGAAAGCATTCCACGCGAAGCCTCTGGCGGACCGCATCAAGGCTGTGGCCGTCCCCCGGGAAGACGACCTCAGCGACGAGGCGCTGGAAAAGCACTGCAAGCGCTTCGTCAAAACGAATTACCATCCGGCCGGCACCTGCCGCATGGGTGCGGACAGCGATAGAATGGCCGTCCTGGACGCTGCGATGCGGGTGCGCGGGATAGAGAACCTGCGCGTTGCCGACATGTCAGCCTGCCCTAACATCAATGCCGGCAACACCGCTGCACCCGCCATGATGCTGGGCGGCCGCTGCGCCGACTTCATTTTGGAAGCAGGCGCAGTGACTCAATCGAGGGCCGAGCCTGCAAGTGAGCTGATCTAGCCCGCTATACGCGAGGAATATTCAACGTCGTCAAAACGCGACAACCAAGGAGGAAAGCATGATCATCACCCGTCGGAAATTGTTGGTAGGCTCTGCCGTCGGCGTTGCCGCTCTTACCCTCGCTCCACGCGCCTTCGCCGCGCTCCCGCCGCTTGCCAAGAAAGACAAGTATAAGGTCGGCTTCGCCCAGACCGAGAGCAATAATCCATGGCGGCTGGCTGAAACCAAAAGCATGCAGGATGAGGCTGCAAAGCTCGGCCATCAGCTCGTTTATACTGATGCGGCCGGATCCTCGGCCAAGCAGGCCTCCGACGTAAACTCCATGATCGCGCAGGGCGTCGACGCGATTTTCCTGCCTCCCCGCGAGGACAAGCCGTTGGTGCCGGTCATCCTGGCCGCGCGCGATGCCGGTATCCCGGTCTTTCTCATTGACCGCGATGTGGACCATACCATGGCCAAGCCTGGCCAGGATTACGTCACCTTCATCGGCTCCGACTTCATCAATGAGGGCAACCGCATCGCCGAATGGGTGGTGAAGAACGCCAATGGAAAATCGAAGATCATCGAGCTGGAAGGCACCACCGGTTCCTCGCCAGCCAACGACCGCAAGAAGGGGTTTGACGACATCATCGCCAAGCACTCGGAATTCAAGATTGTCGCCTCACAGTCGGGCGACTTCGCTCGCGACAAGGGCCGCCAGGTGGCCGAGACGTTGCTGCAGGCGCATCCCGAAGCCGATATCATCTATGCCCATAATGACGAGATGGCGCTCGGCGCGATCGCAGCTCTGGAGGCCGCCGGCAAGACGCCCGGAAAAGATGTGCTGATCGTCTCGATCGACGGCGAAAAGGACGGCGTGCAAGCAATCGTCGATGGCAAGATCGGCGCCATCTGCGGCTGCAGCCCGCTTTTCGGACCGAAGGCTTTCGCCACGATGGCTGACTATGCCGCGGGGAAGCAAATCCCGCCCTTCATCAAGAACGACGATGATTTCTACGACGGCACGAACGCAAAGGATAAGATCAGTACGGCGTTCTGAGTTGTCTGGTTAAAGGCGCCTCCCCGCCTCGGCGGGGAGGCTTTTTCGGAGCTTTGCTGATGACGCGGCCGCCGGACGGACCTTCCACGCTGCTTCTCGACATGCGCGACATCCAAAAGCGTTTCGCAGGCATACCGGCGCTGGCGGATGCGTCGCTTTCCGTGCGCTCAGGCGAGGTCCATGCCCTGATAGGCCAGAACGGCGCGGGCAAATCAACGCTGATCAAGGTCTTGACCGGATACTACCGCAAGGATGCCGGGCAAGTGCTGTTCGAAGGCGAGCCCTTTGAGGTCCACTCGCCCCACCAGGCACAAGTCAACGGCATCAGCACGATCTATCAGGAGATCAATCTGGTCCCGCTACGGTCAGTGACGGAGAACATTTGCCTGGGTCGGGAACAGCGCCGTTACGGCCTGCTCGACTGGAATGCCATGCACGCGGAAGCCGAGCGCCTGCTGAGCCGCTTCGCAATTGGCATCGATGTTCGCCGTCCGCTTGGCGAGTTCAACACTGCAACACAGCAGATGGTCGCGATCGCGCGGGCTATAGGGTTCTCCGCTCGCCTTGTCATTATGGACGAACCGACCTCGTCGCTCGACGAACGCGAAGTGGGAGTGCTGTTCAGCGTCATTCATCAGTTGAAGGCTGAAGGGGTGTCCGTCATTTTTGTAAGCCACAAGCTCGACGAGTTGTATGAGGTCTGCGACCAAGTCACGATCATGCGCGACGGCCGCACCGTGCGCAGCGCCGCAATGGAAGAAATCGGCAAACTGGAACTTGTCGCAGCTATGCTCGGCCGCGATGTCGCGGCTGTCGAGGGTCACGCCACAGCCTTCGGCGAGCGCGACCGCGCTGGAATCGGGGATGTAATGTTTTCGGCCCGAGGGCTTGGGGCCGGGCAGGCTGTGCGCAATGTGAGCTTCGATCTCCGGCGCGGCGAGATCGCGGGCTTTGCGGGCCTCCTCGGCGCAGGTCGCACCGAAACCGCACGGCTCGTGTTCGGTGCCGATCGCTCAAGCGCCGGCCAGATGACGATGGAGGGTGCCGCGTACCACCCCGACCGTCCCGCCGACGCGATCGCCGCCGGGATGGGCTTCTGCACCGAGGACCGCAAGGGCGAAGGTATCGTGCCGGAGATGACGGTGGCAGAAAACCTCACCCTTGCCTTGCTTCCGAAAATCAGCCGCAACGGCGTGCTGGACGACTCGCGCCAGCGCGAAATCGTCGAGCGGTTCATCCGCGAGCTCGGCATAAAATGTTCCGGGCCCAATCAGAAGGTGCGAGAGCTTTCGGGTGGGAACCAGCAGAAAGTGCTGCTTGCCCGCTGGCTGGCGATGAACCCGAAGCTGCTCATACTCGACGAGCCGACAAGGGGAATCGATGTGGGTGCCAAGGGCGAGATCCAGCGTCTGATCCGGAGACTTGCAGATCAGGGCCTCGGCGTGCTCATGATCTCGTCAGAGCTGGAGGAAGTGATCGAAGGCGCGGATCGCATATTCGTTCTGCGCGACGGTGTCAGCGTGACCGAGTTGGAAGCTGAAGCCGCTAACGAAGAAAAAGTGCTGACCGCGATGGCGCACGGGACAGGCGCTTCCTCGGAGGCCACGACGTGACTGAGCTCCCAAGGTCATATGCGGATCGAGATGCAGTCGCGCGCACCTTCGATCTCTTCGGCTTTCTGTCGCGCTACGGGACCGTGATCGCACTTGTCTTGCTGGTTGCGTTCAACCTCGCCTTCACACGCAATTTCGCGACAATGCAGACGCTGAACGTCAACCTCACTCAGGTCTGCACCATCGTCATCGTAGCCGTCGGAATGACGCTCGTCATTGCCACGGGCGGCATCGATCTCTCCGTCGGATCGCTGATGGCTATTTCGGGTGCGCTGGCTCCGATGATCTTCATGGGCAAGATCCTTCCGATCGGAAGCATCTACCTGGGCGTGGCGGCCGCGATGATCGTCTCAGTATTGATAGCCGGGCTGTTGGGACTCTTCAATGGCTGGTTGGTCGCCCGCTTCCGAATCCAGCCCATTGTTGCGACACTGGTTCTGTTCATCGCGGGCCGCGGCATCGCTCAGGTGATGACGAACGGGAACCTGCAGACCTTCCGCGTACCGGAATTTCAATGGATCGGCCTTGCCCGACCCTTGGACATCCCGGCCCAAGTCATCATCATGGCTGTCATTGTCGCGGCAGCTGCATGGGCGTTGAAAAAAACGCTGTTCGGGCGACGCATATTGGCGGTCGGCGGCAATGAAAAGGCTTCCGAACTCGCTGGTATTGCAGTCTCCAAGATCAAGCTTGCTGTCTATGGGATAAGCGGCCTTTGCGCCGGGCTGGCCGGGCTAATCGTGATTGCAATCAACTCGTCCAGCGACGCGAACCTGGTTGGCCTTGGTATGGAGCTCGATGCTATCGCGGCGGTTGCCGTGGGCGGCACTCTGCTCAGCGGCGGTAAGGCCACCATTATCGGTAGCCTGCTGGGCGCGCTTACCATTCAACTGGTTCGCTACACCCTTCTGGCGAATGGGGTGCCTGACGCCGCTGCCCTGGTGGTCAAGGCAGGGATCATCGCGCTCGCTGTGTGGCTGCAGCAGCAGCAGCATCGCGGGTAGCCCTATGAATCGTGCCCGCCTCGTCCGCATCATTGGCACCTATGGTGTATTGATCGCCCTGGCTGCGCTCATTCTATTCGGTTTCCTGCGTTATGATCGGTTCCTCAGCTTCTACAACGTGATGACTCTCCTACGTTACAATTCCATGTTCGCGCTGGTGGCGCTTGGTATGTGCTTCGTCATCATGACAGGGGGAATCGATCTTTCCGTGGGCTCCGTCGCTGCCTTGGGCAGCGTGGCTTCGGCGTTGGCAAGTCCTTATGGAATCGTTCCTGGTCTCGCGGCCGGTATAGGCGCTGGGCTGGCCGCCGGTCTCATCAATGCGACCCTTGTCACACGCGCCAATCTGATGCCGTTCATAGCCACTCTCGCCACGATGCAGGCCGCCAGTGGCTCGGCCCTCCTGCTTGCAGGTAACCAGACCGTCTCGGTCTCCTATGAATCGGGCTTCACTGCCATCGGCCAAGGCAATTTCTGGACGTTTCCGATCCCGGCGGCTATCGCCGTCGTGGCATATCTCATTGGTTCCCTTGTCTTGAATTACACCGGCACAGGACGGGCGGTGCTGGCAATTGGCGGCGGCGAGGATGCTTCGCGTCTCATGGGCCTGCGGACCGATCGCGTAAAGTTTTTGGTCTATGTCGCGAGCGGGGGATTGGCAGGGCTCGCCGGTGTCATCCTTGCGTCGCAGTTTGGGGCGGGACAGCCCATTGAAGGAGTGGGTTGGGAACTGTTTTCCATCGCAGCCGTCGTGGTCGGCGGGACGCTGCTCACTGGCGGCTCGGGTTCGGTTGTGACCACGCTCGCCGGCGTGCTCCTGCTCGGCATCCTTTTCAATGTTCTGAATTTCGAGAACGGGATGGGATGGATCTCGCTTTCAGCCTACTGGCAATCAGTGATCCGAGGACTGTTCCTCCTGGTGGTAGTCCTCCTTCAGGCCCGACTGACACGTCGGCGTCTCGACGCGCTCTGAACGTCTCGGTCCCTCCCGCTCAAGTATTGCATAGGTTAGCTTGCAGCAATTTTTCTTGGCAAAGACGGGTCCGCGTGAGCACGCGACGTCAACGCGGCTCGGCGGATTCAGAAAACGCACGTTTTAAGTCATTCTGTCTTATACGCAGGAACATTCCAGGTGTTGGGAGGTTACGGAACGCCAACCCTTGGAGGAAGCCTCATGTTCATGCACAATAAACGACTGCAATACACCGTTCGTGTTTCCGAGCCCAATCCGAGGCTGGCGTGCATGATCATGGAGCAGTTCGGCGGCGCCGATGGCGAGCTTGCCGCCGCAATGCGCTATTTCACCCAAGGGCTGGGCGAAGACGATGTCGGCCGCAAGGACATGTTGCTCGACATAGCGACCGAGGAACTCAGCCATCTCGAGGTCGTCGGCTCGATCGTCACCATGCTCAACAAAGGCCTGAAGGCGCAGCTGGCCGAAGGGCAGATGAAAGAAGCCGAACTGTACTTGATGGTCGGCGCAAGCGGCACGACGGCCAAAGAGTCCATCTTGTTTGGCGGCGCACCTGCGTTGTGCGACTCGGCCGGAGTCCCGTGGACTGCCGCCTATGTCGATTCCCGCGGCGAGCCTACCGTCGATCTGCGGTCTAACATTGCCGCCGAGGCGCGTGCAAAGATCGTTTATGAGCGACTGATCAACATCACCGAAGATCCCGGCGTCAAAGACGCCCTCGGATTCCTCATGACGCGCGAAATCGCGCATCAAAAATCTTTCGAGAAAGCGCTCTACGCGATCGAGAACAACTTTCCGACGGGCAAGCTCCCCGGCATTGAGAAATATGCGAGCATGTACGTCAACACGTCGCAGGGTGAAGGGGACACGAATGGGCCATGGAATTCGGGAGACGAATGGGACCGCGTGGACGATCTTGAGGAAGTCATGCCGGCGGACGATGGCGATGGGACAGCAACAGTCAAGCTGGCGGCCAAAGACATGAAAGTGGTAGCAAAAATGGGAGAGCGGACGCTTTCGGATCCCTCCTCCGATCCGACCACAGGCGCGGATATAGGCGCCGGGCCGGGGGCCGGACGAACCAAGAATGGCGACATGGGCGGCGCGGCCAATATCAACGAGGCGCCTGTGCGGGCCGAAGCCGCCGCTCGCAAGAAAAAATAAGATTCGGGCTGATTGAGCCTGCCGAGTTGACGAGGCTCGGTTTCGTCTACCCGTCACCGTCCTGACGGGTAGACGAGCCTGCAAGAGCGGAGAGACGGAATCGTCTCCCCCACCTCTCTGCACTTTTCGCTTGATGTTTCGAGCACCTTGGGTGCGAGACGTTAGTCAGCGTTGGTCGCCAGACGTTGTCGTTCCGTTTCGGTTGCGCAGGGTTCGCGAACTCTTCAGAACAGCTCGATTGCGAACCGTGTGATCATCGGCCAACAGATTGCGGCCACGCATCCAAAGGCCCCGATCATGCGGCCGGCGAATTCGGCGCGCGACGGCTCGATTCCTCAGCAGCGGCTCGTACATCAACCTTTTGTTCGCATCGAGAATCATCCAGAGCGGAGGCAATCCCGCAGCGTTCGCCGGCCCTTTGATATCCTGCGCCCATCAGATCGAGCGCGTGGGCGCTGTCACGCATATCGAGGAAGCAGGGTCACGATAGATCCGGACGGCCTTGCAGATCACAATGTTCTTCTGAAGATGGGGCGCGACAGCCCATAAACGTTAAACGACGTGATCGATGTACGAGCACGGCTGCCGCGATCGAGACGAACCTGCCGCAAGGCTAAGAGAGCAGAGCACCCTGGCACCCAAAATCAAGCACTGATGTGGCGCGCTGGGCGGGTCCAATTGCTTAAATGGCCTTCGCGTTCAGCTCTCCTTGTCGAGCTCCTGAAAGGCATCTCGAATGGCTGCGACTAGCGTCGCTATAGAATAGGGTTTCTGCACCCAGCCCAGCGGTCTGGCCGCCTCGGCTCGAAGCTTCAAGTCGCGATCACCGTGCGCCGTCGTAAAGATGCATCGTATCCCATGATCGCGGTACAACTCCACGGCCGCGTCGATGCCGTCCCGCTCGCCCAACAAGCGGATATCCATCAGGGCAAGCACCGGCTTGGTCGAGAGCGCCATACTTATCGCCTCATCGGCACTGGTCGCGAGGCCCGCTAGCGAGAAGCCTTCGGCCAGCAGTCCGGCCTCTATATCTAGCGCGATCAGGTAGTCGTCTTCGACGATCAAGATCAACTGGTTCCGGGTGATTTCGCCTTGTTCTCCGCTCACATCATCTCGGGAGAAGACGACCTGCGGCTTGAAGGACCCATTGATCTCCCCCGCATGGCTCAACTCAGGTATCGCTGCTTTTGGTCGCAAGGCCAATCTCCTGGGGCATCTGGCAAAAGGTCACGGTGCATCTGGACGGGTGCCGGCCGACTTCGAAAGTCCCGCCGATCTGTCGCACCAAGCCTTCGACGAGTCGCAGGCCTGACGAAGACGAGCGCACAGAATCCAGTTCGAAGCCCGGGCCCTCATCCTCGACCGCCAGGCTAATAGTTCGGCCATTCTGTCTGATGGAAACGCGAATGGTTCCATGCCCATTTCCAGGCAAGCCATACTTTACGGCGTTGATCAAAAGCTCGTTGATAGTGAGCGCCAGCGGCATCGCGATGTCGTTTGGCAGTTGGATGGGATCTGCCTCGCAGACCAATTGAACGGCTGGGGGGAACATCTGTCTAGCGGTCTCGCAAACAGCTCCCAAGAAAGGTTCGGCACCGAAGTTGATGGCGTCGGGCGTGTCATAGAGGACCCGCTGAGCGGCAGCCATGGCGGCCACCCGCTTGCTGGCCTCATCCAGAACGGTCCGGGCCTCCGAACTCTTGCTGGTCCTCGCCGCCACGGAAAGCAGGGACTTCAGCATCATCATGTTGTTCTTCACGCGATGATTGAGCTCGTCGAGCAATATCCGCTGCTGGCTTTCGGCCTGCTTACGCTCGCTCACATCGACCAGCATGTTTATGGCCCCGGTGATGTTTCCAGCAGCATCGCGCATCGGTGTGGGATAAGGGATGAAAGGCACCCGCCTACCATCCGGCCGCTCGGCCACCGCTTCATATCCCCGGATGGGCCGCCCTTCGCGCAGTGAGATGGCCATCGGACATTGATCGTGGGGAAGCGGCGTCCCGTCCGGCCAGTAGAGCTTCCATGTCACGCACCATTCGTCGGTGCCAATCACGGGCGTTCGGCCGGCGAGTTGCACCGCAGCTTCATTGAAGTAGGTGATCTTGCCGTCGCGATCGGTGGTATAGATCGCGGCAGGAATGGCAGCGAGCAGGTCTTGAAGGTGGCGCTCGCTGTCTTGTATCTTCGCTTCCGCTACCTTTTTGTCCGTTATGTCTCGGGCGATTTTGGAAGCTCCGACGATACGGCCTGACGCATCCCGCACCGGCGATATTGTGAGAGAGATATCCACCAGCGTTCCGTCTTTGCGGCGGCGAACCGTCTCGAAATGATCCACGAGTTCGCCGTTGCGGATGCGACCTAATATCAGCGGTTCCTCACCGAGCCGATCCTCGGGAATGATGGTGGTGATGGGCTTGCCTACCATCTCCGCGGCCGTATAGCCGAATAAGCGCTCGGCGCCGCGATTCCAGGTCGAGACGATGCCTCTGAGATCTTTGCTCACGATGGCGTCATGGGACGACTCCACGATTGCTGCCAGTCGCTGGGCCGCATTCTGCGCCTTGACACGCTCAATGCCGAACCCGAGCTGACGCGCGATCGTCCGGGCGACTTCAATCTGCTCCGCCGAGCAATCGTGCGGCTCGTCGAAATAGGCCATGAACTTGCCCAGCAGACGCCCGCCTTCGATTATCGGAATAAAACAGACCGCGCCGATGCCTTCTGTTCGGATTGCGTGTCTCAAGCTGTCGGGGAGTTCGGCCTGTTCCACATCGCGCATGCAAATTGGCTGCGGATCGTGGTCTGCTGCCGACCAGGGCGAATGGCCTTCCACGGCGCTTCGATATGCGTCCGACAAGCCCCGCCACGCGACAAACTTCATGATTCCGCCTTCCAAAAGCAGAATAGAAGCGCGCTGACATCTTAGCCCGCGCTGGATCATCGAGCGCAGCCTCGTAGACGTCTTCGCGGGTATAGGCGTGCTGCAGCATTTCCGTCAGTTGATGCAGCGCAGCCTGCTCCTCGGCCCTTTGGGCGAGCGTCGCCTCAATCTCCTTCCGCTCGGTGATATCGTGCTGCACCCGTACCGCGTAGTGAAACCGCCCGCTGCCGTCGTAGACGCTGGAAGACGTCACGACAGCCCAGAAAAGCGACCCGTCCTTGCGCACGAACCGCTTCTCGATCGTGTAGCTGTTGATCTCGCCGGCGACCTGTTGGCGATATTTCGTGCGATCCGCCTCGACGTCGGAAGGAAAGGTCTGATCGAAAATAGATCGGCCAACAAGGTCCTCCTGCGTACAGGCCAATAGACGGCACAAATGTCCGTTCACCCGCAGCAGCCGGCCTTCGGCGTCAGCTTCCACGATTCCCACACCAGCGCTGTGATAGGTCAGGGCAAGCCTCTGCTCCTGTTCGCGCAACAACTCTTCCGCTTCGACCTTTTCAGTCACGTCGATGGTGATGCAGCGGGTGTTGAGAAACCGACCCTCAACTGAACGCACGTTGGATGTTATCTCCACCCAACGCATAGAGCCGTCTTTGGCGCGCAACCTCGCGCGATAGTGTTGAAGCTGCTCATGCCGAGAAAGGCGGTTCAAAATGTCGTCGATTGCGGCGGCATCCGCGTGAAATTCGCGGATATTGCGGCCGACGTATTCGTCCGCGGCATAGCCGAGCAAGTCCAGTTCGGCTCGATTGGCGCGCAAAATGGTGCCGTCATTGGCCACCAGGTGGAGAGCCACGGCTGCATTCTCGAAGAAATCTTCGAGCTCGCTGCCGGAGTGGAGGGTCGCGATGGTTACTTCGCGGGCCTCGCCACCAGACAGGGTTCGCGGGCCAGAAATGCTGGAGGGCAAAGCTCGTTGTTCCATGAAAGTCCCCTAAACGCAGCTTAACACCCGATTTCGCAAGAGGTTCCAACTGGCTGCACAATTCACCCAGCCAGTAACGGCAAGTGTGGATGCTTGAAGGCGTTCGCCGGCGCTGGCCAGCAAATCCGGCGACTCGATGATGCCGCTATTTTCGAGCCGTTCGCCGCAGGCTTGCACGGCACCACGCTTACCCAGACCTACGCAGAAAGCAGCCAGTCATGGTCAGAGTTCCCGGCTTGGCTTCTGCTGCGAGACCGCCATCTCCGAGCAAAGACATGCATAATGGATGCTGCGGAGCGGTTATATCGTTCTGGACTAATACAATCCGTTACATATTTAACGATCGGACAGCTGTCGGAGGAGACCGCCTAGGCACGCGACTGCTGCCCAAAGGCATGATCCGCTGATTTCGGGATGGAGGAAGGCCGTGGAAAATCACGCCAGCTCGGCGCCCAATGTAGCTGACTTCGTCATTCACAAGGTTCTGGACACGTTCGAATACTCCGACCGCGGCACGGTGGTCACGATGGTCGATCCGCAGGGAGCACGCATCCGTCTCCACGTCACCATCGTCACCGGCGAGTTGCTTTGCGAACACATTGCCGAAGCGCTGGAGCAGCGATACGGGAAATAGAACGTCTACTTCAGCAGCGTCACCGTCCTGTCGACGGCGCTGGGGAACTCCGTAGTCCATCGCTGGTGGTGCCGCATTCAACCATAATCGAATTTCGGCTTCGGCTCGATACCCTCGAATTCGACGCCTACGCTCTCATTCTTTCGACCGCGCGATCCCGTAACGGCAAGATTTAGCCGAAAGGGCCCTGGAATCTGAACGTCTGCTGCCACCCTCAGTTCGGCTCCCTTGGAGTGCTGATTGCGTAGTGAGCAGCTGATTTCCGCGTTTGGAAACCGGTGATGATCGTTCCGCCCTTCAGCACGCGCAGGCGATGCTCTCGACGGGGACCATCTGGAAGTGGGGTTATCGTGAACGGCCTCCAGCGCTCCGTCGAGTCAGAAATCATGGCTCAAGCAGGGCGAGACCATATAGTGCCCACAACTGCTCACATTCCCTTACCCTGAGGCTCGGTGTTCCTGCTTCTCCGTAAAACACCATCGCTCCGCGAACCCCGTATCCAAGCACGGATGCATTCGCAACGAACTGGATAGCTTGGCCCAGGCGCATGGTGCCGATTTTGGCATCAATCTTATTGGCGAGATCGACGACCCCTCGGATCTCAGCATCAGTGTTCCTGGCTTCGAGAACAGCATCCGTAGTCGCAGTGGTGACGCTAAAAGGCATCGTATTAGCCTCCGCTAATTAACACCGGACTATCGCGACTTGTTCCCTATAACACCAAGGCCCGGGCACATAGCACAGGGCTAAGTTCCGCGCGGTGTGGACCCGGTCGGTGATTGCGATCTGGGAAGATGGCAAGCAGGAAGAGTGGCGACTACACTGCTTCGCCGATCCCGATGCCCCAGCGACGTTCCTTGACCACTTCGGCGGCATAGCGTTCGTCCGAAGCGGAACCGGGAGAACGGGGCGCGCGCGGCGTCTGGCGGCGCCCAAGCGCCTGCAAACGAATTCTGGACATTGGGCCGCTCAGTGTGCCGGAGCGACTTCGCAACTGAACTCAGGCGCGCTCTGGTCTTACCGTTTCGACCGACAGCGATGGCCGCAGTAGCTCGCTCTCCGGTTTCGACAAACCAAGCCACGCGGACCAGTGTTCGGGTAGAAGAACAACCACCTGCCGATTGTGATACGGCGCGACATCCGCCCAGGATCAGTCGTAAGCATCGTGAAGGTGGGCGGCTTGTTGCCGGCCGCCTCACGCCAAAGCCCGGCAATGGCCAGGAACGGAGCACCGTTCAATGTGAAGCGGTGTTTGGCTTTCGGATATTTCGTGCCGGAGAATTCGAAGAACGTCGAGGCCGGCACGAGGCAGCGTTTGCTGTCGGCGAAACGGCGGCCTTCGGAGCGGAGTTGAACCGGCCCTCCCTTCGGTCCCGACGGAGGAAAGCCGAACGTCATTGAGGCGAGTTCGATTGCATCTCCCCCTACCCGCATAATCGGCGCCGGATCGTTGATGCGAATGTCGTCAGCTTGGGGAAGGTCGAGTTCGGTTTGATGCGTCGGGATCTTCAACGCCAGCGAAGCCATCATCCGGCAGTATTCTGCCCAAGCGACGTGCTGCTGGTATCCGGAAGGTCGCGCCCAAAGCAAAATCAAACGGGAGGTCTTCGCATGTGTAAGGTCTTTGCCGGGCAGGATCCGGAAGGGTATCGTTAATCAATCGCTCAGTTCGAATAGGCGGCCACTCGACGAGCATCCAGCTCGAAGCCGCTTTTTGGACGCTATTGGACGAGATCGCCCATGGACAAAGCATGACGGCGCCGAAATTCCTCTCGACGCTTTACGATGAAGCGATCGAGATTAACGGCCATATCCCGAACGTTGCCTCAATGCTGCGCACCACGTGCGCTCTCTACCTGCGCGATAGGGACTCTTTCAACAGCGAACCCTCGGAATCGAAGAACAAGGCGGCCTGACGCGGACACTACTCAAACATACGAATACCAGCCCCCGCGTAGCAGCCACCTGCTACCAACGACACCCATTTCGACGATATCTAATATGAATGGCGGACCCGACTGTGGCAGTGTAAGGTCCGCTGCAAGAACAAAAAATTGCCGCACCGGCACTGCCGACGAATCTGGGAGGATTCATGGTTGAGATAATCTCCAAGCGCGACGGTCCGCGGCGCGAGGATGTCCAGGTCAAGCGGCTGATCGAGCAGAACCGCTCGACCATCGTTCGCCTCGCCGACCAGATCAGCGGCGGCGGTTATTCGGCTTCCAGGCAGCCTCGCCAGGAGCCCAAGGCGGAAGGGCTGATCATCCATGTTGGCGGCAGTGCCGCGACTGTGACTGATGCCAAGCCGTCCATCCAGGTGACTATGAATGGCCGTGTGATCTCGAAGGATCAGAACACGGGCCGCCAGCTTCACCATATCGGCGACGTCCGCAACCGGAATGGAGACCAGATCTTCGTGCTGGCAACGAAGCAGAATGGCTTTTTCTCACCGGTCGACGAAACCATCGCCGAGGCGCTTACCGGGTTGGATGGATCGCGGCTGACCGCGACTTACACCGAAGAGCAGCTTGCGGCCGATATCGGGGCGAAACTGGGAATCGACTAAGGACTGATATCCGGGCGTGGCTGTGCATGTCCTGTCCGCGACAGCATACAGAAATGGCATACCTCAAAGGTACTGTGATGACTGAATGAAACACGCGAGCGGCCCCAATCCGATGAAAACCGATGCTCTTCCGGCGCGTGCGTCGATGGCCACCGGACAGCTGGTTGTGGATAAGATCGACTATGATGAGCGGGCCACCATGCGCGCGTGGGAGAGTTTTCTTTCCGACGCGCCGACATGCGCCCGCGATCCGGTCCACGTTCGCTCCCTGATCCACGATTCCTGGTATCGCAGCGCCACCGGCGGCATCAATGCGCAGGGCATCGAAGCGCCGCTAAGCAGCGACCGTGACGAGATCGAATACCTGACCCGGGCCAACGCCGAACTGCTTTCGGCGGCGCGGCGATCGTTCGCTTCCCTAGGCCTGTTGCTGGAGGGAACGGGAGCGATGCTGGTGCTCGCCGACAGTGACGGCGTGCTGATCGATGCCATCGGCGACAAGAAGACGTTGCATGACGGCATGGACATTCATCTAGGCATTGGCGGCAAATGGAACGAGGACGCCGTCGGCACCAATGGCATCGGCACCGCGCTGTGGACGGGCGAACCGATTTTCGTCCACGCGGCCGAGCATTTCTGCGCCGGCATCAAATCCTGGACCTGCGCCGGCGCGCCGATCCGCGACCCGCTCGACGGCAAGATCATCGGGGTGGTCGATCTGTCGGGTTATTCGCCGATCTTCCGGCCGCACAACACGGCGCTCGTCGCCGCCACCGCCAGGCAGATCGAAAAGGCGCTCGCCGAGCAGCAGCAGGAGCAGCGCACGCGCCTGCTCGAAGCCTTCATCTCTTCGGCGCCCAGCTACCGCCGGAAAGACGGGTTGGTGATCGTCGATCATCGCGGCCGGGCGATCTTCTGCAACAACGTGCCCAATGGCGACACGACGGAGATGATGGACGGTCCGCTGGAACCGGGTCGCGGCCGCTGGCTCATGAACCTGCCGGCCTCCGGCTCGGAGAGCGATCTCGCCAAGGCGCTGCCGGTGCATCTGCGATCCTGCCATGTCACCCCGCTGAAGCTCGATGGCGACCTTCGTGGCGCGGCCCTGGTGTTTCCCTCGGTACCTGCCGTCTCCAACGTGACGGTAATCCGTCGGGAGGGGGACAAACATCTGCGGACAGCCGCGGCGATGATTGTCGGCGAAAGCGAAAAATTGCTGGCCGCCGTCGATGTCGCCTCCCGGGTAGCCGGGTCGAACGGTATCACCTCATTGCTGATAGAAGGCGAAACGGGCGTCGGAAAAGAGCTGTTCGCACGGCTTGTCCATGCCGGCAGCCGGCGTACCGAAAACGACCCGTTCATCGCCATGAACTGTGGCGCGATCACCAAGGAATTGTTCGGCAGCGAATTGTTCGGCCATGTCGCCGGCGCCTTCACCGGGGCCTCACGCGACGGCAAGTTGGGCGTCTTCGAACTTGCCAATGGCGGCGTGCTCAGCCTTGACGAAATCGGCGAGTTGCCGCTCGAGATTCAGCCCTTCCTGCTGCGCGTCCTAGAAGAGCGCGTGGTCCACCGCATCGGCGACTCGAGGGGTCGGCCGGTGGACGTGCGGCTGGTCGCCTCGACCAATCGCGATCTCAAGCAGGAGGTCGCCGCCGGCCGCTTCCGCAGCGATCTCTACTACCGCATCGGCGCGGTCTCGATTCATGTCCCGGCTTTGCGCGAGCGCGGCGAGGATGTGATCCTGCTGATCGAGCACTTCAACCGCCAGATCGCGGCGCAAACGAGCAATGAACCGTTGGAGTTTTCAAACGAAGCGCTTGACGCGCTGCTGGCCTATCGCTGGCCGGGCAATGTGCGCGAACTGAAAAACCTGGTCGAGCGTCTGCATGTGCTGGCGCGCGGCTGCACCATCGAACTCCAGGATCTTCCCGGGGAAATCAGTGCGGGCAACCGCAATGATACGGCCGTGCAGGGCGGCCATCCCACGGCCATGCTCGAGGCACCGGTGTGCTCGTTCGAGGATGCCGAACGCCAGGCGATCAAGAATGCGCTTGCCGCCGAGGGCGGCAATCTCAGCAAGGTCGCCCTCAGGCTCGGTGTTTCGCGGCCTACGCTCTACCGCAAGCTCGGCCAATACGGCATCCGGCGCGGTTTCCTCTAACTTATATCCGTCCATTGCACAAAAATCCCGCGGCATTCGCGCCGCGGGATTGGGGAAGGTCGCCTCAGGCGGCGGTCGCCGAGAGATCAGCTCCTTACGACCGCTCCGGTCACTCTCTCCGAGACGTAGCCGAGGATGTTGCCGATGATCAGCGAGATCACCACGGCGGCCGCGACCTTGACGATGCCGCTGGCGCCTTCGCCATAAGCAGCGGCACCAAGCAGAAAGAGCGCGGCGGTCGTGGCATAGCCGTAGACCGCCGACGGAATGGCGCTCAGCAACGGCAGCCTGGCAGCGAGAATCAGCACGACGATTGAGATGCCGACGCAAATACCGGCCATGATCGCCGTAACCCCGATGGACGTCAGCGCAATCAAGGCGCCGGCCG
Organism: Mesorhizobium argentiipisi (SeqCode); assembly: GCF_037179585.1. Classification (NCBI taxonomy): domain Bacteria; kingdom Pseudomonadati; phylum Pseudomonadota; class Alphaproteobacteria; order Hyphomicrobiales; family Phyllobacteriaceae; genus Mesorhizobium; species Mesorhizobium argentiipisi (SeqCode). The sequence continues at coordinate 4,050 of NZ_JAPYKO010000040.1, read as the reverse complement.
CGCAGATCGCGCCCCAGAGGTTTGCCACCGCCGAATTCCTGAACCCTGCTTCCTTGCCGCTGCAGTGATAAAAACTCCCCCAGCCGACAAACACCGCCCAGATCAGCAGATAGGGACTGCCGATCGTGATCGACGCCCATGTCGCAATGCCGCCCATGATGCCGATGACGACAGCCAGCCCGGTAATAAGATCCATATTGTCCTCCCGTTTTCCAAACCTCGAAGCCAAGAACTCGTTTCAGGATCGCGCTTCGCTGACGTCCTGACACCCAAAACACGGTGGCGGCAGCCACGCGGGTTCGAGAACAGAGCTTGCCGGTCCGGCAAGCGATCAGGCCGGCTGCACTGCTGCTTCGCCCGCACCGATCACGCCCGCGCGCAACGCCAGCCCCGCGGCAGCGGCACCGAGGCAGGGTGCGACGATGTAGAGCCAGAGCTGCGACAGCGCCGCTCCGCCGGCGAACAGTGCCGGGCCGAGCGAGCGGGCCGGATTGACCGACGAGCCGGAAACCGCGATGCCAGCAAGATGGATCATGACCAGCGTCAGCCCGATCGCCAGGCCAGCCAGAGGACCGGCGCCGCCTTCGGCGGTGGCACGCAGGATGATCAGCAGGAACAGGAACGTGGCGACCGCCTCGAACAGGAACGCCGAGGTCGCCGAATAGGCCGACCAGCCATTCTGGGCGAAACCATTGGCCGCGATGTCAAAGCCGCCCGCCTTGCCTTGCGCGATCACGTAGAGCACCGCCGAGGCGACGATCGCACTTGCGCATTGTGCGACGATATAGCCGATGAGATCGTTCGATTTCATTCGTCCGGCGACGAAGAAGCCGAGGCTTACGGCCGGATTGAGATGAGCCCCCGAAACCGGTCCGATCGAATAGGCCATCGCCACCACGGAAAGACCGAATGCCATGGCCACGCCCAGCAGGCCGACCTCGGAGCGCATGAAAAGAACCGTGGCGCAGCCAAAGAATACCAGCGCGAAGGTGCCGACGAATTCACAGACGTATTTGTTCATTTTTTCCTCCGGATTTGTGACGATGAGGACCGGAGCCGCACCCGTTCCCGCGCGGCGTCCGGTCCGGATGCTTCAGGGAACGATGACCCCGCGGCCGGTGAACCGCCGGTTCTTGAAATCGTCGAGCGCGGTGTTGATGCTGGCGAGATTGTACTCGGTGTAGTGCATCTTCACCTTGCCGTCGGCGTTCAGCTCCATCAGCTCCACCAGCTCGGTGAAATTGCCGACCAGGCTGCCGCCGATGTTGATTTCCTCAATGACGAGATGGGCAGTCGGCACGTTGACGGCGCCGCCATAGCCGACGACGAACAGTTGCCCGCCCTTGCGCACCATCTTCCAGCAGATGTTCTCGACGCCGAGTTCGCCGACGAAGTCGATCACCACATGGGCGCCGCCGCCGGTGATCTGCTGGACCTCCTCGACGACATTGGGCCCGCCATCGAGCACGAAGTCGGCGCCGAGATCCTTGGCCAGCACCTGCGCCGCCGGCTCGCGATCGACGGCGATGATGCGGCAGCCCGAGATCGCGTGCAGCGATTGCAACGCGATGTGGCCGAGCCCGCCGATGCCGAGCAGCACGCAGTAGCTCCCCGGTCGCAGCAGTTTGGCGGCGCGCTTGGCGGCGCGGTAGGCGGTGATGCCGGCATCGGCCAGCGGCGCCACCTCGATCGGCGTGACGTTGGCGTTCAGCTTGATCAGCGAGCGTTCGCTGGTGATGAAATATTCGGCGAAGCCGCCATTCATGCCGAGGCCGGGGAACTGGCCATTGTCGCAGTACATGTCTTCGCCGTGGCGACAGTTGAGGCAGATGCCACATGAGCGAAACGGATGGCAGATCACAGCATCGCCGCGCTTGACTGATCTGACGCCGCTGCCGACCTCCTCGACCCAGCCGGCATTCTCATGGCCCATGATGTAGGGCAAAAGCGTGCCCTTGGGATCCATCGTCGGCTTCCACACGCCTTCGATGATGTGCAGGTCGGTGCGGCAGAGACCGGCGGCACCCACCCGCACGATCACCTCGTCCGGGGCCGTGATCGTCGGTGCCTTGACCTCCTCGATCTTGAGCTGAACATTCATCTTCGGGTCGTATTCGTACAGTCTGGCAGCTTTCATCGTCGTGTCCTTTCAACGTCGAAATTGTTGCATTGCGTCAGGCGCGGCCGAGCTTTTCGGAACCGCCGCCACGTGCCGGTCCGGCCGTCGGATCCTCATCCTCGGCGAGATCGCCGATCAGCGTTTCGGTGGTCAGGATCAGCGTCGCCACGGAAGCCGCGTTGGCGAGCGCCGTGTAGGTGACGCGGACGGGATCGATGATCCCGGCCTCGAACATGTTCTGGTAGCTGCCGGCCGAGGCGTTGTAGCCGTAGCCGCCATTGATGCGCGTCACCTCGGCGACGACCGCTTCGGGATCGGCGCCGGCATTGGCGGCGATGCGCCAGAGCGGCCGCGACAGGACCGACCGCACCAGGCGCACACCCTCGGCGACATCGCCGTCGTTGCCGGTCGCCACCTTGTCGAGCAGCGGTGCAATCTGGGCGAGCGCCGAGCCGCCGCCGGCGACCACGCCCTCTTCGGATGCGGCGCGCACCGCATTCAGCGAATCCTCGATGAGCTGAATGGTCCGCTTCTGCTCGACCGGCGTGACGCCGCCGGCATAAAGGATCGCGGTGCCGCCGGAGAGCTTCGCCAGGCGTTCGCGCAGCTTGTCCTGGTCGATGTTCGGCGGCGAGGCTTCGTATTGCCGCTGCACCTGAGCGCGGCGCGACGCGATTGCCGCATGGTCGCCGCCGCCGCGAATGATCGACGTATAGGACGAACTGGTTTTCACCCGGTCGGCGGTGCCGAGATCCTCGGCGGTGACGTCTTCCAACCGGCCACCGAGATCGCGCGCAATCACCTTGCCGCCGGTGATGATGGCCAGATCCTCCATCATCGCCTTGCGCCAATGGCCGTATTCCGGCGGATGGACGACGAGGTATTTTCCCGGCCCTTGCTTGCCGAGCAGCGTCACCACCACTTCCGGCGACATTTCCTCCGACACAATCAGCAGCGGCCGCCCGGCCTGGTCGGCGATCCGGCGCGCCGTGTCGAGCGCTTCGGGCTCCTTGATCTTGAGGTCGGTCATCAGGATGTAGGGGCGCTCCAGAATGGCCTCCATCTTCTCCTGGTCGGTGACCATGTGATGCGAGAGATAACCGCGTTCGAAGGACATGCCCTCGACTACTTCGAGCGTCGTCTCTGTCGTCACGCTGAAGTCGGTGGTGATGACGCCCTCGGCGCCGACTCGCTGATGCGCTTCCGCCACGAGCCCGCCAAGCTTGGTGTTGGTCGCGGCGATGTTGGCGACGGCAGCCAGGATGCCGTTGGCTTTGGCAGGTTTTGCCGACGCTTTGAGCGCCGCCACCACCGCCGCCACCGCAAGGTCGATGCCTTTGCACAGATCGACCGACTTGGCGCCACGCTCATTGGCTTCAATGCCGGCCTGGATGAGCGCGTTGGCGAGCACGATGGCGGTCGTGGTGCCGTCGCCGGCGACCTCGTTGGTCTGCATCGACACTTCGCGGACCACTTGCGCGCCCATGTTCTCGAAACGGTCGTGCAGTTCGATCTCGGAGGCGATGCTGACGCCGTCTCGGGTCACCATTGGTGTCCCGATCGGCCGGTCGATCATGGCGTTCATGCCTTTGGGGCCAAGCGTCGGCTCGACGGCGGCGGCCAATCGAAAGACGCCACGGGCCAGAGCACGACGGGCGTCGGAATTGTGAAGCATTATTTTGGGCATGATTCCTCCTTCCGCCTTACGGGCGGGTTGTTGGTTGGGGGCCTCGTGCGAGGGAGGCCGTTGCTGTAAGTTTTGCTTCAGGCGGTCGGCGCGACTCGATCGGGCACGCGATCCAGAATGAAATCGACCAGCGTCGGTTCGCCGTCGACAACATCCAGTTCCTTGTATCTTGTCTGTTTGAGCCCCCGGCAAAGCGCGCCGTTGAACTCCATGTTGATGCGCACTGAGCGCAATCCGCCGAGAT
>NZ_JAPYKO010000039.1:0-44104 GCF_037179585.1 Mesorhizobium argentiipisi (SeqCode) | reverse complement strand
GACGCTCTAAAGCCTAGAGACCTCACCTATTTCGTCCCCCGGGTCAGTTCTGGTGATTTTCAACAGCAAGAATGTTCGACCCTGGTTCAGGTTCCGGCCGGGCATGCAGCGAGTGCCGGACCTGCGCCTTCATCCAGTCGATCTCTGGACCAGCTGTACTATCCACAGAACGCTGCATCCTTTGCGAGTAACCGGCGTTGAAGAGGATCGTTCAGGATGGTTTCCATGGGTGCAAAGATGAAAGTGCCGGTAGCCGAAGCCTCTCAGGAGGCCGATATCCTCGTGAACAAAACGGCGCATTTCGTGGGCGAATGGATCGATGAACACAAGGCTGAAGCTCCGGTAGCGCTCCCTGCGGAAATCGTAGCCGCGGAATTGGCGGATCAATGTATCGCTGACGCTGAAAACGAGGGCATAGGGCCTGACGAGATCAGCGAAGAAGTTGGCGACCTCAAGGAATATATCGCCGAGACCGTGCTGGAGAAGCAAAGCGATGGCGGCGGCGATGTTCATGGATCGATCTCACCTGCGCCATCTGCCGTTGGAAACGGGGAGCCAAATGCCGAAATTCCGCATTGAGTTCCTCGAATCCACGGCGCTGCCACCGATCTACGTCGAGATGGAAAGCCTCGAAACCGCGAAAGCCGAGGCCAAACGGGCTGCCAAGGAAGCCATGCTCGACGGCATTGCCGGAGACCCGACCTCCTGGACGACCAAGATATATGACGAGGCCGGTTATCTGGTGGCGACCATCGAGTTTCAGGATCTGGCGTCCGGCCGACAGCGTCCCGGTCAAGCGGATGAGGCCGGCGAGCCTGGCGTAATGCGCTCAGGTTGAGATCTGATCCAGCGCCGACGAGAGCGCTCGCATCGATATCCGGGCCATGGCGATTTGCTTCAGCCCGCCGTGCGGGCTTAGTCGTCGCCTTTGTAGGTTTTGGCGGCTTCCTCGATCTTGCGCCAATCGTTGCCGTAGCGCCGCACCAGCTCTCGTGCCTGCGCGGGCGATAGATTCTGCGTCTCGACGATATGCTTCACTTCCGTCTCTTCGCCCTTCAGCGGACGCGAGCGCGGCCGCCTGGAGTGTTTGGCTGTCGCCGCATCTTGTCTCGCCATGCATGACCTCGCTCGGATCGGTATCAACCGCCGAGCCGAAGGAAGGTTTCCTGAACCGCTCGTCAGCCCGGCTCGATCTCCGAAAACAGCCAGTCGCGAAAGGCCTTCACCTTGCGCTGGCGGATCGCTTCCGGCGGATAGACCAGATAGAAGCTCGACACCGCCTTCAGTGCGTGGTCGAACGGCCGCACCAGCCTGCCGGTGGCGAGGTCGGCTGAAACCAGCATGGTGCGTCCGAGCACCACGCCTTCGCCTTGCACGGCCGATTCCACCGCGAAGGTGGCGGAAACCCGCCGAGATCGCGCCGGCCTATCTCTATCTCATGCAGAACGAGTTCATGACCGGCGAGACCATCCACATCGACGGCGGGCAGCGGCTGGTGTGAGCGGACCAGGCCGGAGCCTCCATTTGAAGTTCCGGCCTCCAACTGTGGCCATCGATCAGTGCCGGCATCGCCGCCAGATCTGCGCTAAACATGGCGTTTCCGGGGGAACGCTAATATAGATGATGCTCGAATGAGCAGCGCCTCCACATCGTCGAGGAATGCCGTGCGAAGGGTCATCGTCGCAGCCATGTGGATTGCCGCCGCGACAGGCGCCGACGCCCATGACTGGTACGAGAATAAGTTTGACCCGGTGACGAACTTCAAATGTTGCGGCGGCACGGATTGCCGCCCCATCCCGGAATCCTCAGTGCAGTCCAGGGCCGACGGCGGCTATGTTTACTTGCCCGATGGTTTCAACATCCCGCGAGACCGCGTGCAGGAATCGCCGGACGGCCGTTATCATATCTGCGAGAACCATTACGTGATAACCAACCAGCCCTATCTGCGCTGCTTCTTCGCGCCGCGGCTCAAAATCTCGCGGCTGCTCCCTCGCTAGCCGGGCCCTCGATCTGGATCGGACCTGACACCGGCCATCGCCACCATTTGAGCTTTCACTTTCGTGCGAAGCTGAAGGTGAAATGGCTGCCGCGGTGATAGACGGCGGCATGGACGACCGGGGTTCCGGTCCCATCGAAACAGGTTTCCGTAATGAGCAGGGCTGGCCCGAAGTCGCGCAGGTCGTTGCGCTGCACGATTTCGTCGGGCAGCGTCACGGCTGCAACGGAGGCGGCCGACATACGCGGCTGATGGCGGTGCTTTTCCAGCAGGGCGAGCAGCGAGCCGCTCCATTCGATGTCGAAAAGGCGCCCCGGCAAAAGGCTGCGCGGCACGTAGTCGAGCGAATAGATGAGGGGCAGATCGTTGTGCAGCCGCAGCCGTTCAAGCCGGATGACGCGCTCTCCGTCCGCCAGGCGCAATTGCTGCTGGATCAATGGATCGGGCGTTTCCTCGGCGATAGAAAGGACCTTGTTGACGGTGGTGTAGCCATAGTGGCGCGACATGTCGGTCACGCTTTCGAACACCGTGATTGGACGGTCAACCTGGACAGCGGAGTTCGCGGTCACGAAGCGGCCGAGACCATGGGTGACGGAGATGATGCCGTCCTGTTCGAGAAGCTTCAGCGCTTCGCGGAGGGCAGGGCGCGAGATGCGGAAGCGCTGCGTCAGCTGCGATTCCGTTGGGAGCCGGTCGCCGGGTTTGAGCCCTTCGGTCCTGATGAGGTCGGCCAAGCGGTCGCGCAGCTGAACCGCCAATGTGCGCGCATCCCGAAGCGGCTCGTCCAAGTCCCTCTTCCCCATTGTGCCAACTCTCCTTTTGTTGTCGGACAATCGCGCTCAGGTCAAGCGGAGGCATGCCGTGGCGATCGCATGGCGTATAGGCAATGCTGCGAACCGATCCGCAAAATTTCTCTTGAAATGTCTTCCTGCAGATGTCAGTTGTCTTACAACTCAGTTGATCGAGGGAACGATGCTTAATTTCGATGAAGCCCGGTTTGTGCGCATCCAATCGGGGGCGGTAGCCTTGCGCGAGCGCATTGAAGCCGTTGTGGCGCAGTGCCTCGCCGCCGGGGCGCAAAACATCTTCTTCCTCGGCACCGGCGGGGCAGCGATCCTGATGCATCCGGCCGCGCAATTGCTGCAGCGCCGATCCGGCTTTCCGGCCTTAGTCGACATCACCGCCGAGCTGCAGCTTGCCCAATCCGTGCACCTGACCGACAAATCGATCGTCGTGTTGCCCTCGCTCTCCGGCACGACCAAGGAAAGCGTGGCGCTGCTGTCCCGGATCAAGGACGTCGGGGCGACGGTGATCACGCTGGTCGGACATCAGGAGACGCCGCTCGGCAAGGGCGGGGACCATGTCTTCGTCAACTTCGCCGAGGACGACACGTCCTGCGAATCCTTCTATCTCCAGTCGCTCTTCATCTCGCTTGCAGTGCTGAAGCATCGCGGTGAGCTCGCCCAATCCGAACGGATTCTCGCTGAACTGGAACAGTTGCCGCGACTGTTGCTGGAGGTGAAGCGGAGCTATGAAAAGGAAGCCGCCGGCTTCGCACAAAAACTCGCCGCCTCCGACTATCACATCATCACCGGCGCCGGGAATGTCTGGCCGCAGGCCTGGTATTACGGCATGTGCATCCTGGAGGAGATGCAGTGGATCCGGACCCGCCCCGTGCACGCTTCAGACTTTTTCCACGGCACGCTGGAGCTGGTGGACAAGGACGTCAGCGTCGTGCTCTTCAAGGGCGAGGACAGCGCCCGGCCATTGGCCGATCGCGTGGAGACATTCGCGCCTACCTACACGGACAAGTTGACGGTGCTCGACACGGCCGATTTTGAACTGCCCGGCATTTCGCCGGATGTACGCGCGCTGGTTTCGCCGATCGTGCTCGCGACCGCGCTTGAACGGGTCAGCGCGCATCTCGAGGTAATCCGCAACCACCCGCTGACGACGCGCCGCTACTATAAGCGCGTTGCCTACTAGCGCCGGTCTCCGCGCCGGCGCTGACCACGTAGCACAGGATATGAGCAGCTTTCGATTTGCCACCGTCGGCGACAACTGCATCGACCGCCTCGGAGCGCCGATCGGCCGCTCGCTGGTCGGCGGCAACGCGCTCAACGTTGCCGTCCAGCTTGCCCGGCTCGGCCAGAAGAGCTTCTATTTCGGCGCTGTCGGCCGCGACGCCGAGGGCGAACGCACCCGCGCCGAGCTCGAAGCCAATCAGGTGGCGGTCAAGCACCTGCGCATACGCCAGCGCAACACCGCCTGGACCGACATCAAAGTCTTGCCGTCCGGCGAGCGTTTGATTGCCGCCGAGGATTTCGGCGCCTGCGCCGGCTATGCGCCGGACGAGGCCGAACTGGCGATTCTGGAGGCGATGGGTCACGTCCATATCGGCTGGCTGGACGATGGCGGCGCCTTGCGCAGGCACCTGTCGCGGGCGGGCGTCAGCGTCTCGCAGGACATTTCGGTCAACGCCGATCCCGCCGATCTCGGTGTGGAGGGTTTGAGCATAGTTTTCTGCTCGACTGGCCAATCTCGCGATGCGGCCGAAGCAATGGCCGCGGATCTCTTGTCGCGCGGCGCAGGCTGCGCCGTCGTCATGCGCGGTGCCGTGGGGTCGATGGCGCTGACGGCCCGCGAACGCGCCGAGACCGGCATCCGCCCGGTCGAGGTCGTCGACACGACCGGCGCCGGCGACAGTTTTATTGCCGGTTTCGTGCATGCATGGCTGGCCAGGAAGCCGCTGGTGCAATGCCTCGAAAGCGGCCGCGATCATGCCGCTCTGGCCTGCCGCCATCTCGGCGGCTTTCCCCAGGAGGGGATGCCGCATTGAAGCTCAGCGTTTGAGCGATCGCCCGAACCGTTCCTCGATGCGGGACTGCAGGAATTCGAGCCCGATGGACAAAATCCAATAGATCATCGAGGCGGTGATCAGCATCTCGATATGCCGGAACTCGGTCTGGCCCTGCGTGCGCGCCAGATACATGATCTCCCAGACCCCGACCACCGAGACCAGGGAGGAATCCTTCAGCATCGCGATGAACTGATTGCCCGTCGGCGGCACGATGACGCGCATCGCCTGCGGCAGGATCACCAGGAACATCGTCTGGTTGGGGCTGAGTCCAAGCGCGGTGGCTCCCTCGGTCTGGCCGCGCGGAATGCTTTCGATGCCGGCCCGGAAAATCTCGGTCATATAGGCGCCGTAGCAAAGCGACAGGGCCATGATCCCGGCGGGCACGGCCCCGATCACATAACCGACCTGCGGCAGGCCGAGATAGATGATGTAGATCTGCATCAGCAATGGCAGCCCGCGAAACAGCGACGTGTAGAACGTTGCCAGGCCATAGACGATGCCGTTCTTGGAGAGCTTGGCTATGGCGCCGATGAAGGCGATGATCGTCGCGATGGCGATCGAAATGGCGGAAATGTAGAGCGTCGTCACCACGCCCTGCGAGATGAGGAAACCGATCTTCCTGGCAATGAAAGAAAAGGACAGGTCGAAGGAGTAGAAGAAGAGCATCAGCAGCACGAACAGCTCGATCCAAACGGCCACGATCTGCTGCTTGCGCCCGAGTTGCTGCAGCGCCTTCCAGTTGGCGGCCACGATCAGCGCGATCAGCACCGCTGAGACGGCTCGCGCCACCGCGGGATTGGCCGCAAGCCACTCGATTGAGCTCGGGATCAGCTTGCCGATCCAGTCTGCCTTGATGCCGAGACCGTAGAGGCCCGCGGCGAAAGCGGCGAGCGCCAGGCACAGGCCGATGCGGCGCGCGGCGTCCGGATAGTTGAGCAGCAGTCTGCCGATCACCTGTCGATATCCCTTCTGGTTAGCGGGGGCGTTCGCGCCACCAATCCTGCGCCTGCAGCTTCCAATAGGTGAGTTGCGCCGCGGCAAGCCCCACCGGCCCGCCTGCCCAGGCCAGTCCGAACGGCGCGAACAGAAGGTGGCGGTCCGACTGGCCCAGTATCGCTTCGGCGACCACCTTGCCGGCTATGGCCGTCGTGTTGATGCCGTGCCCGCCAAACGCGGTGAGATACCAGGCGCCTGGCTGCAGCTGCCCGATCTGGGGCATCAGGTGGCGGGCGTAGGCCATCAGTCCTGACCAGGCGAGTTCGGTCTTGAGCGCATGGAGCTGAGGGTAGGTTCCCACCATCTCACGGCGCAATTCCCTGGCCAGCGTCGCCGGCGAAGCGGCCCGCGTGGTAATGCGCCCGCCCCAGAGCAGCCGCTTTCCATCCTCCACGACGCGGTAGTAGTCGCCGGCCCGGCGGTTGTCGCCGACGGCATCTGTCGTCGCGATGGCGCCGGCGATGAGATCGGGGGCTTCCTCGCTCAGCATCACATAGGTTGCGATCGGCAACATGGCCCGCTTCAGCCGACCGACCAGCGGTCCTGTATAGCCGCCGGTGGCAAACACCGCTTGCCGCGCGCGTACTTCGCCGCTTGCGGTGCGTAGGCTCTTGTGCGGGCTATCGAGTCTGGCCTCGATCGCGCTGGAGCCTTCGTGAATCCTGCCGCCCAGCCGCTCGATCTCCGCCCCGATGGCGCGCAGATAGTTCAGCGGATGCATATGGAAGGCGTTGGCATCGCGCAGGCCCTGGTAGTAGCGCTCGGAACGCAGCACAGCGCGCACCTGGTCGCGCTCGAGATATTCGAGCCGATAGTCGAAATCCCGCGCCAGCCTCTCTGCATGAGCCTTCAGTTCGGCGCCGCCGTCATGGCGCAGCACGCCCATGATGCCGGGGCGAGGCTTCGCCGCCGTGATGTTGAGATCCTTGATTGTGTGCCGCACGAAATCGACGCCTTCGATCGACAGCCGATGCAGTTCTCGTGCCGCCGCCGCGCCGGCCATCGCGGCGATCTTGTCGCTGCCGGTCGCGAAGCCCGGGCTGACGAAGCCGCCGTTGCGGCCCGAGGCGCCGAAGCCGATGCTCTCGGCTTCGAGCAGCACGACCTGCTGCCCGGCCCGCGCCAACTGCAGCGCCGTCGTCAGACCGGCCAGTCCGCCGCCGACAATGACTGTGTCGCATTCGGCCGGACCCGCGAGCGGTGGTCTGACCTTCTCGTCGGCAAGTGTGCGTCGATAGTAGGTGTCGGGATAGGTCATGATGGGTTCTGATGGAGCAGGCGGCCTTGAGGGGCCGCCCGCGATGAGCGTCAATCGGCGCTGTAGTTCTTGCCGTACCACTTGGTGGTCAGCGTGGCGAGCGTGCCGTCTTTCTTCATCTGGTCGATGATGCCGCCGATCTTGGTGGTCCACTCGGCATCGCCTTTGTCGGCGATCACCACCAGCGGCTCGCGGAAGGCGTAGTCGCCCTCGAGAATGCGCAGCGGGTAACCGTTCTTGATGGCGTTTTGAGCGGTCTGCTCGGGCGCGATGACCGCGTCGAGCCGCACGCCGTCCCCCAGTCTCAAATCGTCGAAGGGCAGCATGGAATCCGCGAAAGTCCGGATCTCGCCAGGCTGCAGCTTGTATTCGACAGGCGGAAGGCCGGGAGCGTCGATCTCCAATTGGCGGCGGATGAAATCTTCCGACGTGGTGGCGGTCTCGACGCCGATCACCTTGCCGTTCAGATCGTCCACGGATTTCGCCTTGCTGTCCTTGTGGACCACATAGACATAAGGGCTGTAGTAATAGATGCCGGCGAAATCGATCACCCTCGCCCGGGCCTTGGTCGGCGTCACCGAGCCGACGCCGAGATCATAGCGGCCCTGCCAGTGGCCGCCGGTCATGGTCGCCCAATCGGGCGTCTCGAAGCTGACCTCGACGCCGAGCCGTTTGGCGATCTCTTTCGAGACCTCGATATCGAAACCGACCAACTGGTTGCTCTCGTCGAGAAAGCTCTGCGGTGGCCAACCGCTGTTGGTCGCGACCACCATGGCCTTCTTGGTTGTGACGCGATCCAGGGTTTCTCCCGCCCACGCTGCCGACGCAAATGCGAGCGCGCCGGCAGCCAACGCGAAACAAGCGATAAATCTCCTCACGAAACCTCCCTCTCGTATGTAAGATGTCTGACAACGTAACTTGTCCGGAAGGGAGAGGATGAGTCAAGCGTCTTTATCTGCGCATTGTCGAGTTTCGGCCTGCGATGCGCGTCCCGGCGTTGGCGTATGTTGGCGTCAGCTTCGACGGCCGGAGAGTGTTCTTCGGCCAGAAGCGCATGCGGTCCGGCGCCGGTGCGCCGCTTCCTTCCCGACCTGATTGAGCGCGTGCTGCAAGGCCGCATCAAGCCTGGCAAAGTCTTCGACCTCCCGCTGGCCCGAGGTCGCCGAAGGCTACCGCGCGATGGACGAACGCCGCGCCATCAAGGTCATGCTCGAGGTGCAGCCGGCGGCCCGGCTGCGAACCGTTTCAAGGCTAGGGAACCACCGCCCATAGCGTCTTCGCAAATCCGCGTTTGTCGAGCTGCCACGACTTGCCGGCAACCGTCGCCTTTCCGTTCCGGCATTTGTAGGAAAAGACGGCGTCGTGACCGGTCGCAAAGGCCGGCACGAAGTCGTCATTGGGGTTGGTCTTGCAGAACTCGTCCGCGCCGGGATTGTCGCGCGCCGCGTTCATTTTCGCGCAGGGCAGGTTGGCCCCGACGAAGCAGGCCAGCACCTTGCCGTTCATGCAGCGGTAATTGGCCTGCGTCTGCAGTTCCGATTCCGACGGCGTGCCCTTTGCGTCTGGAAACAGCTTCTTGAACGCCTTGACCGTACCGCCGTAAAGCTCGTGCGAATAGGGGCGGACCGTGTCGTCGTTCTTCATCTGGCGGCAGAGCTTGTAGAGGTTCTGGGCGAGCGCCGCGTTAGCGGTCGCGGCGGGCGTGGTAGCGGATGCGGGCGCCGCCATAGCGCTGACGCCAGCGGCAGCGAAAAGGGCCGACACGAGCGCTGAAGCAAGAAAGCCGATTGTCGAAAGGCGAAATGCAGTCATCGTAATCTCCTTGGACTGACCGGAGCAAAACGCGCAAGAAGCCGTTAGACGAGACGATAAGATTGCAGGAGCGACAAAGATGGCGCAACCCGTCGACAAACAGGAGCCACTCACCTTCCGCTTCGCCGATGACGGGCTGGTGCCCAACCATCCGCGCTGGCCGATGCTCGTCTATCCCGGCGCGGTGCCGTTGCCGGACGACGTCGATCCGGCTGCCGTCTTCGAGGATATTTTCGGCGCCAATGGCTGGGGCGACAGCTGGCGCAACGGCATCTACGGCTTCGTCCATTACCATTCGCGCATCCACGAGGTGCTGGGCATCGCGCGCGGCGCCGCCGAGGTCCGCTTCGGCGGCGACAAGGGCAAGGTGCTGGAGGTCAAGGCCGGCGACGTGGCGGTTCTGCCGGCAGGCACAGGCCACCAACGCCTGTCCGGCTCGGCTGACCTTCTGGTGGTCGGCGCCTATCCGCCTTTCGGCACATATGATCTGTGTCGCGGTCCGGAGCAGCATGCCGAGGCGCTGCGCACCATCCCGAAGGTCGGCCGGCCCGACAAGGATCCGCTCTTCGGCGGCGACGGGCCGCTGCTGAAAGCGTGGAGCGAAGGCTGATGGAGTAAACCGGAACGCGCGGTCCCCCGCCTACGGATAATGCGTTTTTTTGGGCGCGTAGGTTGCCGGATCGAAATCGAGCTCCTTCGGCAGCGGCTGGCTTGAGCACTCCAGATGCATCTGGCGAGCGAGAAGCCGCCGCTGTTGCTGCTCATGCTCCTTCACCGCCGCAACCATTCCCATGCTGTAAGGCCCAAGCAGAACCCCGAATCCCCAACCGGGATGGTTCTTCTCGCGTTGGGCATAGTCAGCGGCGGCAGTACGGGCCTGCTGGCATTGCGGCGATGTCCATTTCGGATCCTGCTGCGACAGCGAAGCGCCATCATCGATGGGAGAGGACACGCATCCCGCCACTGCCGCGCTCAGCGCGACGATCACCGCAATTCTCATCCTTGAGTCCCTGCTAATTTAAGGCGGAGAGAACACAGAACGCTCCTTCGTACAAGCGAGATAGCGGCGAAAAGCAAGGGGCAGGGCGGGACTGCCGCCATCGTCGTCCGTCTGCGCTTCCGAAATTTTTCAGCGCCTCGTTCCGTTTCCATCCGCGGTTTCGTCTCTGCTTCATCCGCCGCGAAAAAGGAGAACCGCTATGGCTGGAATGGTCGTAATCTACAAGCAGCCGGCTGACGCGAAGGCGTTCGACAAGCATTATTTCGAGACGCACATACCGCTGGCCAAGAAGATACCGGGTCTGAGGAAATACGAGGTCAGCCAGGGGCCGATCACGGTTGTGGCCGGACCAGCCGACGTCTACCTGATCGGGACGCTTTATTTTGACGATCTCGAAGCGATGAAGAGGGGTTTCGCAAGCCCGCAGGGAAAGGCGGCTGGCGCCGACCGCCGGCTTTACGCGCCCGATGAATCGGGAGTCCAGATGTTCCTCTTCGACAGCAGGGAAGTTTGAGGCCGCGGCTGAGACAGGACGATCGGTCCGCCGAGAGCCACGGCCGGATCGCTGATCACGTCGACTTTCCCCGCTCGATGTCGGTGCGTTTTTGCTCCGCCGCGGCAATCGCGGTTTCCATCACGGCATCCAGATCGGCCATCGCTTCCAGATGACCGTGATCGGCGATCGACTTGCGCAGCATGCGCATGGCCAGCAACGCGTCGTCCAATGCCTGTTCGACATTTTTAACCATGGCCGGGTCAGCCTTTGCGCCGGCTGCGCTTCTTCGGCGCCGGATCGTCGTCGGCCGGGCGATTTTCTAAGGCCTTGCGCGCCAGCGCCTCGGCCGCCACCGGGTCCGGCTGGCCGGCCGGTATCGTGACCGCGCCGGGCATCGCAGCACCCGGCTGTTCGCCCAACCCATTGTCCTCGCGCTCGATTTCCTCGCGAGCCTGATGCCAGTGCTCCTCGTCCTGGCCATTCGCTTCGCCGCTGCGTTGCCAGATCTCATAGGCACGGCGCTTGATGCGTTCGTATTTGTCGGTCGCCATTGTCTGGTCCTCCGTCATCTGCCTTCAAACGCGCGCTGGCCGCGAATGATCCATGACAGGGGCAGGGAACGGATAAGGTTGCGGCTCAAAACCTGCGGCTGAGATAGGCCGACCCGGCGAGGCCGAAGCGCCACTCGGCTTCCACGCCCTTGGTGAGGCCGATCCGGCGGCCGACGAGGATCGCGGCCGCACCGGCATCGGAATGGGCGAATTCGAAGGGCGGCGCGGTCAGCGAGAGCCCGTTATGCGAGGCGTCGACGCCGAGTGCCTGGCAAAGCTTGCCGGGACCGGAGCAGAGCAGCCGGTCGTTATCGGTGCCGCGCCGCTCGCGCATCTTGCCGATGCCGGATTGCGGCTGGATCGCTCGGATCAGCACCGCGCTGCCCGGCAGGCACACCGCGTTCAGGCACCAATGCAGCCCGTAGGAACGATAGACGTAGGCGTCGCCCGGGGCGCCAAACATTGGCGCGTTGCGCGGCGTGCGGCCGCGAAAGCTGTGCGAGGCGGGGTCGTCGGGCCGGTATGCCTCGGTCTCGACGATGATGCCGCCGACACCGGCAAGCCCAAGCCTGGCGCCGATCAGCGCGCGTGCCACCGCCAGGGCATCGCGCGCGAAGAAATCTGGAGCACAACGAGTGTCAACTGGCATGGTGGTAGACGTCAACCGGAGAGGCTATCGCTGGCGTTCTGTCATCCAAGCAGATTGCGCGCGGTGCGCATGAAGATTCGCGAACCGATCGGGATAAGATCATCGGGAAAATCATAATCGGGGTTGTGCAGGGAAGGGTGCTTTTCGCCAGCGCCGAGGAAGAACATCGCCGATTTGGCATTATGGCCGAAAATGCCGAAATCCTCCGAGGCGCGCATCGGCAGCGCCTCCTCGCTGCGCGCAACGCCTTCCTCGTCGAGCGCGCGGTTGAGATGCTCGACCGCGTCCGGCGCATTGACGCTGGCGACGAAGATTTCGTGATAGTCGAAGCGCACCGAGAGGCCGTGCTTGGCGGCGATCTTCGTGGCAAGCGCTTCCGCGGCGGCGACCTGCTCGGCCATGCGCTCGTCGCGGCGGGTGCGCAGCGTCGCCCACACCTCCGCATAGCCGGGCGCGATGCCGAACACGGCTTCGCCCATCGCGCAATGGGTGACGGTCACCATGCCGAAATCCTCATCAGTGAAGGTGCCGCGCCCGAGCGCGGGCAGCGCCGGCATCAATTCGCTCACCGCCGGCATCGGCGAGACGCCGGTCTCCGGCATCGACGAATGTGCGGTCTTGCCTTCGAGCACGATGCGCATGCCGCGCGAGGCGCAGTTGACGGTGCCGGTTTTCAGCCGCACCTCGCCGAACGGCACGCCCGGCAGATTGTGCAGCGAAAACGCAAAGTCCGGCGCGATCTCGGCAAAGCGCGGATCGGCGACGACCCCGGCCGCGCCGTTGCCGGTTTCCTCCGCCGGCTGGAACATCAGGACGACGCGCCCGCGCGCCGGCCTGTCGCGCCCGAACTGGCGGCCGAGTGCCGCCAGGATCGCGGTGTGCCCGTCATGCCCGCACATATGCGACTTGCCCGGCACTTCAGAGACATGTGCGACGCCCGAAAGCTCCTCGATCGGCAGCGCGTCGAGCTCCGAGCGGAACAGCACCGTCGGTCCGGCCTGTCCGCTGTCATAGACCGCCGCCACGCCGTGACCGCCGAGCCCCGTCAGCATCTTGTCCGGCCCGGTATCGGCGAGGAAATTCACCACCTCTTTCGCAGTCTTTTCCTCCTCATTCGAGATCTCCGGCTGGCGGTGCAGCTTGCGTCGCCATTCGGTGAGTTCGATGAGATCGCGGTTGGTCAGCGTCATGGACTGAGACTCCGATTGGGCTTTCCGGTCACACAAACACGATAGGTTTTTTCACGCGCCGTGCCATGGCGATCAATTCGGATAGGCCATCGGCCCCCGCAAAATCAATGCTGCTATCTCCACCTTCACCTGCGGCAAGTCGCGGCTAATCGGACGAAGGTCGACGCTCGTCCCGCAACGCCCCGTTCAGAACCGTTGCCCGATGGTCCCGTCTCGATCGGAGCCGCCGCCCGGTTTTCTCCCAGCTCCCGGCGCCGGCCAGATTCAACGGAGAAATGCGACGTAAACCGCTGAAATCCTTAACACGATTTTCATTCCGCTCGCCTAACCACTAGAGACATGAAAGGGCATGGCGAGCGGCTGGTGGTGGGTCCCTCCTCCGAGGGGAGGAGCGAAGCCGTGGAAGCCGGCATCCTGCGCGACCAGCTTGCGGATCTGAGCAAGGGCATCTTCATCTCGATGCCCATCGGTACGGTGCTCTCGGCCCTGATCCTGGCGGTGCAGCTCTTGTCCGGCGGCGGCCTTGCCGCGGTGCTGTGGTTCGTGGCGATCGCGCTGATCAACGGCGCGCGCGTGGTGCTTGCCGTCGCCCAATCGGAAGCCGCCTACGACAGGCAGGGGGCGGTGGACGCCCGGCTTTCCCTTTATGGCCTTATGGCGCTTGCTTCGGGCATCGCCTGGTCGTTTCTGGCGCTGCTGAGCGACGGATACACGACCAGCCAGGCGCCGCTCTATCTCATCGTGCTTGCCGGCATTTCGGCTGGTTCGGTCACCTACGGCACCTGCTATGCGCCGGCTTCGATCAATTTCATCACCCTGCCGCTCCTCACCGCCGCCGGCTGCGTGCTTGCCAATGGCGGTGTAGAAAATTACGTGCTCGCCTTCACCATCCTGCTTTTCCTCGGCGGCATGATCAGGAGCGCGCTGCTCGGGCAATCCCGCTTCCGCGAGACGAGCCGTCTCAAATACGAGGCGCGCGAATTCGCCGCCGAGATGGAGCGCAACTCCAGGCGCGACCCGCTGACGAATCTGCTCAACCGCTATGGACTGGAGCAGGCGATCGCCAAGCTAGGGCTCTCCGACGGCCCGTTCGTGGCCATGCTGATCGACCTCGACGGCTTCAAATCCGTCAACGACACCTATGGCCACAACATCGGCGACGACCTTTTGGTCAAGGTGGCGCGCCGGATCGAGGACCACGCCCCGCAAGGTGCCACGATCGCGCGCATCGGCGGCGACGAGTTCGTGCTGCTTTTCTCGGCCGGCAGATACCGGCAGCCAGCCGGCGAGCTCGCTTGCGCCATCATCGCGGCCATCGCCAATCCGGATCCGGAGCTGAATTCGGTGCGCGTCGGCGCCTCGATCGGCATCTATCAGTCGGAGAAGCCGCGCCTGACGGAAATGCTGCTCAAGGCCGATTTCGCGCTCTATGCCGCCAAGCGCGGCGGCAGGAATGAATATTGCCTCTTCGACGCCGGGCTGGATGCCGCGCTGGAACGCAAGAATTGCATCGAGCGCGACCTGCGCGGCGCGATCGAAACCGGCGCCCTCTGCTCCTGGTTCCAGCCCCTGGTGCGGCTCGACACCAACGCGGTCGTCGGTTTCGAGGCGCTGCTGCGCTGGCATCACGACGTCCATGGCGCCATCTCGCCACCCGAGATCGTCACCGCGGCGCGCGAAACCGGCCTGCTTTCGCTTCTGACCGAAACGGTGTTCCTCAATTGCTGCGCCATGATCGCAGAGCTGGTGAAACACGGGCGTAGGGACGTTCGCGTCGCAATGAACCTCTCGCCGCGCGAGCTCGAGGCCGGCAATGTCGACGACATGATCCTCGACGGCCTGAAGGCCAAGCATGTGCCGGCCGCGATGCTCGAGATCGAGATCACCGAGGAGGCGCCGGTCGACCGCGACAGGGTCGACGAGAAGGTCGGGCGCCTGGCGGATGCGGGCATATCGATCGTGCTCGACGATTTCGGCACCGGCTTCTCGACCCTGGTTTCACTCAAGGACAGCCGCATCCGCAAGATCAAGATCGACAAGGATTTCGTGCGCGACCTGGCGAAATCCATCGAGGACCAGGCCGTGGTCGAGGCGGTGATCGGCCTCGGCCGGACGCTGGGCATCGAGGTGATGGCCGAGGGCGTCGAGACCGACGCCGACCGCATGATCCTGCGCTCGCTGGGCTGCGTGATTGGGCAGGGCTATCTTTTCTCGGCCGCGCTCCCCATGAGCGATGCGCTCGCCCTCGACGCGACCGGCAGGTCCGCCACCGAGGCCCTTTTCGAGCCGCGGCGCACGCCCCAGAGCGGCAACGCCGCCTGATTGACCACCGGCAAGGGCATTCATTGACCCGGCAGGCACGGCGTCTGAAGGCCAGGGTAGCCGCGAAGGGTGCCCCGCATGAAACTTTTTGATTTTTGGGCCGTTGTGGCGCGATGCCCCCGGCCAAGCGCAAACCGAGACCGGCTGACAGCGCCACTCAGCGCGGCGCAAGCAAGCCGCCTCCGGCGAAGTCGCGCCATGAGAAGACGCGTCCGCCGAAACCCCGTGGCGCGCCCAAGCAACGGCCGGACAAGGCGCTGGAAGACAGGCAGCAAGAAGACAAGCTGAGAGAAGAAAAGGCGCGGCAAGAGAAGGCCCAGCGAGAGAGGGCACGACCTTCGACCGACAAGAACGCGCCCGAAAAGCGGCCCACCGATCCTGCGCCGGAGGCAATCGGCCATGCCGGGTCGCCGCCGCCCGAGGCGATCGAGCCCGGTCCCGCGCTTTCGCCCGAAGAGGCCGAGCGGGCGCGCAAGAAATATCTGTTGCGGCGCTTCTGGATCAGCGGGCGCGGCTATTGGGGTTTGCATGGCGACAGGCTCGCCTGGCCGCTGACGATCGGGCTGTTCACGCTCATCTGCCTCAATGTCGGTTTTCAATACGGCATCAACCGCTGGAACCGCGCGATCTTCGATGCCATCGAGCAGCGCGACGCCCACACCGTCTATTGGTTGAGCGCTATCTTCCTGCCGCTGGTCGCCGGCAGCATCAGCCTGGTGGTCGCCCAGGTTTACTTGCGCATGACCATGCAGCGCCGCTGGCGCTCCTGGCTGACCACGGCGGTCATCCAGCGGTGGCTGGCCAGCGGCCGCTACTACCAGCTCAACCTCGTCAAGGGCGACCACGCCAACCCCGAGGCCCGCCTGACCGAGGATCTGCGCATCGCGACCGAATCGCCCGTCGATTTCGTCGCCGGCGTTCTCAACGCCTTCCTGTCGGCCTCGACCTTCATCGTCGTCTTGTGGACCATAGGCGGTGCGCTGAGCTTTTCGCTGGGCGGTTCCACCATCACCGTGCCCGGCTTCCTCGTCGTCACCGCGGTCATCTATGCCGCGATCACCTCGACCTCGATGTTCGCCATCGGCCGGCGCTTCGTCCAGCTTTCCGAAGACAAGAACCAGGCCGAAGCCGAGTTCCGCTACGTGCTGACGCGTGTGCGCGAGAACGGCGAAAGCATCGCGCTGCTGGGCGGCGAGGAAGAGGAGAATGCCGGCATCGACCGCACCTTCGCCGGCGTGCTCGGCCGCTGGGCGCGGCTGACCGGCCAGCACATGCGCACGGCACTGGTCTCGCAAGGGTCCAGCCTGTTCGCGCCGGTGGTGCCGGTGCTTCTGTGCGCGCCGAAATTCCTCGACGGCTCGATGAGCCTTGGACAGGTGATGCAGGCGGCCTCCGCTTTCGCCATCGTGCAGGGCGCGTTCGGCTGGCTGGTCGACAATTATCCGCGCCTCGCCGACTGGAACGCCTCGGCCCACCGCATCGCCTCGCTGATGATGTCGCTCGACGGGCTGGAGCGCGCGGAGGAGAACGACCGGCTCGGCCGCATCCAGCGCGGCGAGACCGAGGACGGCGCCATGCTCAGCCTCAGAAATCTTTGCGTGACGCTCGACGACGGCACCTCGGTGGTGAAGGAAACCGAGGTGGAGATCCAGCCCGGCGAGCGCGTGCTGGTCTCGGGCGAATCCGGCACCGGCAAGTCGACGCTGGTGCGCGCCATCGCCGGCCTGTGGCCCTGGGGCAGCGGCAGCGTCGATTTCCACCCGGGCAAGCGCCTCTTCATGCTGCCGCAGCGCCCCTATATCCCGTCCGGCACGCTGCGCCGCGCCAGCGCCTATCCCGCCGCCGCCGACAACTGGAAGACGAAAGAGATCGACGCCGCCCTCGACAAGGTCGGTCTCGGCTATTTGAAGGACCGGCTGGAGGAGGAGGCGCCTTGGGACCAGACGCTATCCGGCGGCGAAAAACAGCGCCTGGCCTTTGCCCGCCTTCTGCTGCATGCGCCGGACATCGTCGTGCTCGACGAGGCGACCTCGGCGCTTGACGAGAAGAGCCAGGACAAGATGATGCAGACGGTGATCCAGGTACTGCCCAGGGTCACCATCATCAGCGTCGCCCACCGCGCCGAGCTGGAAGCGTTCCACACGCGAAAGATCACGCTGGAGAGGCGCGAGGGCGGGGCGCGGCTGGTGAGCGACGTGGAGCTTGTGTCACGCCGGAAGAAGCGCGGCTTGATCCAGCGCGCTTTGTGGGGCAGCGGCGTGAATGGCGGCAAAGGGTAAGGGGAGTGCTCCGAGGTTGTGCGTAATCACGGATTGGGGGACTGGCGCTGCCATCTGCTTATGGCAAATATGAAGATGGCGGAACGCTGAGGCCGCGCGTTCCTGCTTCATGACCAGCAGCGGGCAAAAAAGGGGGTGTGACAGATTGAAGGGGGTTGCGGTTTTAACCGAGGGAAGAAGCGGTTCGAACTGGCTGGGAAGTCTCACCAATGCGACGGGTATCATGGGCCGTTCGGGAGAATGGCTGAAGCAGCTCCATCTCGGTCCGGAACCGCGCAGATACGATGCGCTCGAGGAGACGGTGATTCGCGAAGCTTCGACCGCGAACGGGCGCTTCGCCATAAAGGTGTTTCCGCGCCATCTGAGCTGGTCGAAGGGCAA
This sequence comes from Mesorhizobium argentiipisi (SeqCode), assembly GCF_037179585.1. Taxonomy (NCBI): domain Bacteria; kingdom Pseudomonadati; phylum Pseudomonadota; class Alphaproteobacteria; order Hyphomicrobiales; family Phyllobacteriaceae; genus Mesorhizobium; species Mesorhizobium argentiipisi (SeqCode). Next base: position 26,314 of record NZ_JAPYKO010000039.1, on the reverse strand, counting down.
GTGCGGCAAGGACTTCCTGCTGGAAATTCGAAAGAACAACGATCTGGGCTTCATCCTGCTCGAACGCCGCGATCGGCTGCGGCAGGCCATTTCCTTCTACCGCGCCAGCGTTTCCAACGTGTGGGTAAGCCGGCACAAGAGGGCCGATTCTCCCGTCCCCTACAGCTTCGCCGGCATCAGCCAGGCTTTCTTCCAGATCGAGCAGAGCTACGCGTTCTGGCGGGCCTATGTGGATCTTTCGCAATTGCCCCGCCGGCATTTCTTCTACGAGGATCTCCTGCCGGACCCGGGGCCCTATATCGAAGCCGTCGCCGAATTGCTCGATGTTCCGGCGCCGGCCACCGTGCCGGTCTCCCAACTCGAGATCCAGCGCGACGACCTCACCGAGGATTGGGTCGAGCGCTTTCGGCACGAGGCAGCGAAGAAGGGCGCCATCGAGGCGATCGAGGAGGCGCCGGTGCCGCGCACGCTGGGTAATTTCGCCCGCATTGCCCTGAAGCGGCCTTTGAACAGAAGGCGATTCTGAGCGCCGCCGGAACAGCGGCTGGAGACAAGGCGACCGTGCTTCGGCTAGACTGAGCGCGGCGTGTGATCATCGAAGGGAAGCGTCGAAATGAGCGAAGTCAGGCCGCTTTCGGAGATCGCCAGCTATCACGCCCACATCTATTACGGCGATGCGGCGCAGCGCCGGCAGGCCGAATGGCTGCGCGAGCGCATCGGCGAGCGTTTTCGCGTGCGCCTCGGCAACTGGCGCGACGAGCCGGTCGGCCCGCATGAGCAGGCCATGTACCAGGTCTCCTTCGCCACCGGGATCTTCGCCACGCTGGTCCCCTGGCTGATGCTGAACCACGGAGGCCTCAGCATCCTCATCCATCCCAACACCACCAACCCCAAGCGCGACCACCTGATCGACCCGATCTGGATCGGCCGCGCGCTCGGCGTGCATGGCGAGGTGCTGGGGGAGGAGGATGAGGCAGAAGAGGCGCTGGAGGTGAATACTAAGCCGACGCTGGGGGTGTGAGGCGCACTCCGCAGGGCTTGGCTGCCATGCTTGCAACCACAGGGAAATCAAACGCTAACCCAAAGTTAGTCCATCGAACTTCTTGTGAACGCGCTCTCAGACGAGAGCGAGGACTAGTAGCGCTCTCAGTGTATTTCTGAGATTCCGTCCTAGCCTCGCTCAGACGCGCTGCGCGGAATGTACAGAGCATCCCCTGAAGGGACTTTCGCCGCGAATTGAAGCGTGAACAGGAGACGATTCTGGCCGTCTGTCACGTTCATGATCCATGGCGTCATATGATCCCAGAAGGACTGCTTGCTCTCGTTTATCATCTCGCCGGCAGCGCGCACGGCCTCTTGCCGCGCCGCATCCAAGTCCGGGAGATCGACCCCTTCTTGGTCGGGGGTGAAGGTGCCGTTATCGACGTGGAAATAATATTTGGTCATGCTGCTCTGGCCTGTTGGACAGAACCCCAACTCTCAGAGAACCGCTTTGTTGCCTTCCGCCTTGACAACCAGCGATAGCACGGGCCAGTTTCTCGGCGTCTGAGGATCAACCGGGGGTGCCCATGAAGAAGACCTACGAAAAGCCCATACTCGTGCGGAAGGCTAAGCTTTCCGCAATCGTCGCTAGCCCTTCGGCACCGACGGCGCCCGCGGGCTGATTGTATCTGAGAATCACAGGCCCGCTGGCTCCGGCCGGCGGGCTTTTTTACATCATCGGTTTTGTGAGTCCGCCCATCAGGCGCCTGTGCTTCTCGAAGAGGTGCAGCTTCTCGGGATATCCAAGCCTTAGCGCCGCGTTACACGACGGGCATTTGAATGAAGATATGGTCTTAAACCATGTGCCCTTTCGAATGATCGGGCGTTCGCACCGTGGGCACTCAAAAGTGAGGTATTCGTCGTTCAGTTCTTGAGGAATCGGCAATCCGGCACCTTTGGCGATGGATGCCCACCGTCATCGCAGGCAGTGGGGGCATCCATGAGTTGGCGACGAAAGGACTATGCTCGCCAGCACTCCCCAATGGCCGTGTCTAGAAAAGGTTTCGTACTGAAGGACTTATGAGTTGACGGATACGACGTTCGTCTCACGCGCATTGCGACTGACGGGTCGGATATAGGTATCGGAGGAACAACCCGGGCTTTCCGCTGTTCCCGAGTAGCCTGCCGCGCACGTTGCCAGTGTGCGCCCTTCAGGCTCCTTCAGCACCTGCCCGCTGGTTCCGGCCGGCGGGCTTTTTTATGAGTTTGAGAGCGCTGTCTTTATCTCGTCCAGCGTCTCGACGCCGTTCTCAAACAGCGTCATGATCTCCGCCGCCAGCGTCTCGCGCTCGGGACTGGCCAAGGGCAGATCGGCTCCAAGCTCTTTGAGCGCGGCTGCAAGTATCGCAAGCTGTTCCGGTGTGGCAGAACCGTTGTGCCGCATCTTCATCGCCCCTGAGCCCCTCGTTAACCGTCGCCCGTCCTGGTTCTTCTAGCCAGGAACAATAGGCATTAACATTTGTTGTATGCCGCATGGCCCATGCGGATTCAGCCGTTCCTGTAACAATTTTGCTCGCTGCAATAAGATTACAGGTGGCTCTCAACCGGCGAGCATGCACGCGCTCAGGAAGCGTGAGGCAAGCGGCAGGGGGACTAGCGCACGACGGCATCGTTGTAGAACTTCAGCCACTTCGGCAGGTCTGCAATCGGGAACGTTCCTCGCCAGATGCCCTTCACCAGAGTGAATGTGCCCGCCTTCGAATCGCAAGTCGCTGTCGCCTTCATGGGGGCGTTATAGGTCCGTGTTCGTGAAACCAAAGCCGGGGTCCGATCGTTTGCGGTTTGCAAACCAGCGGGTGCGCCATGCCGTCCACCTCGATCAGGAAAACCGAATACGATCCGGCGAGTAGAGTATTGTCCGTCTGGTTCGTGGCCAGCGGAAAGCGCTATGATTTTGAGGGGGTGCCACCAGAGACGTACACCGCGTTCCGGTCGGCGTTTGTCAAAGGCCGCTATTTCAACGACCATATTCGCAATCACTTCCGCTATCGCCGCATTCCGGACTAGCTGTCTAGTTCAAGCGGCTCGTGCTCATCCTGCTCGTGCCACAGGACTTGCCACATGTCTTTGCAGTCGACCATTTGACCGCACGTCTCACATCGATAGAAGTACGAATTGGCGTCCGGCTGGCAGTGCACCGTCACCTCTTTCGGACGGCCGAGCTCGGAAACCCTTGTCATCCTCGAAGCTTCCTCGCCTCCCGCTCCAAAGTCTTTCGGTCGTTGCCGTACTCTTTGATGAGATCACGAACGCGCTCGGGGCTAATCCCATGCTGGTTGGCGAAATAGCGGACCTCGTAGTCATCGTCGGCTGAAACTAGGTCGCGGTCGCGAGAACCCCGTTTGGTTTTGTCGTCTGCCATCTCTGCATCTCCTGGCCTGTTCTTGTGAACAGTCGCAACACGGGAATGTTCCCATTAGTATGAGCTAATGGAACCGATGCCGAGACGACGACTTGAATCCGGTACGGCGTATGGCGGAGCGTGGCTGTGCAGGATCAGCGATTTGAGAAGCCAGTGCGCATTGCGCTCGGCAAATCGGGCAACACAATCTACACGGTTGATCGCGTGGCGCAGGCGGCAGATATTCTCCTAAACCGATGGCCCGCGCCGACCGGCCGGAAGCACATAGCGGCGCGAAAGGCTTGCCTCCGCGTCCTCCGAGGGCTGAACGAAACACGGCACGCGCGAAAAGCCTTTGTGGAGGCCGCCGCAGAGGCTGATATTCTGGTGGAGCGCGATCCATTTGAATGAGCTTCCATGTGCAACGATTACGAGCAGCATATCGCCTGGGCCGAGTACTGCCGGATGATGGCCGAGCTGGCGCTGAAGATCCCAACGCACCAAGCCGAGCTTGATCTTCCCCAAGCTGACGACATACGCATCAACGATCCGGCGCCAATCATGCGAGCTGCCGGCGATGACGTCGAACTCGCCTCAATGACGTTCGGCTTTCCCCCGTCGGGACCGAAGGGAGGGCCGGTGTTCAACTTCCGCTCCGAAGGTCGCCGGTTCGCTGACAGCAAGCGCTGCCTGGTGCCGGCCTCTGCTTTCTTCGAGTTTACGGGCAACAAATACCCGAAGGCGAAACACCGCTTCGCTCCGAACGGTGCTTCGTTCCTGGCTATCGCCGGGCTCTGGCGTGAGGCGGCCGGCAACAAACCTCCTACCTTCACCATGCTGACGACCTATCCCGGGCCGGACGTCGCGCCGTATCACAATCGGCAGGTGGTTGTTCTTCGACCTGAGAATTGGAGGGCCTGGCTCGATCTGTCGAGACCGGAGAGCGAGTTGTTGCGACCCTTGCCGGCGGGATCGTTGTTGGTTGAAACGGTCAGGCCAGAGCGCGCCTGAGTTCAGTTGCGAAGCGGCTCCGGCACGCTGAGCGGTCCGATTTCTAGAATTCGTTTATAGGCGCCCGGGCGGCGCCAGAGGCCGCGTGCCCGCCCGTTCTCCCGGTCCCGCTTCGGATCGAACGCTATACCCCCGAAATGGGCAACAAAGGCATTCGCCGCATCCGGGTCCGCGAAGCAATGCAGCCGCCATTGCTCCTGCCTGCCATCTTCCCAGACCGCAATCACCGCCCTGATCCGGCATGAAAGGCCCTCCTGATCGAGGAATCGCTGGATCAGCGTAAAGTTGCGCCCTGTGCAGATGTCGTCGGGCAGGGCGACTTGGCGGGGCATGTCGCGGTCGATCACCGAAGGCGGCGGAATGCTGTGACTGCGCCCGACCATCAGTGGCGCTGTTGTCGCTCTCTGTGCTCCCAGGCTTCCTTCAGGATGATGTCGGTCTGTTCGCGCATTGCATCGGAAAGTGAAATCGCCAATCCCAGATCGTCCGGATAAATTGCCACGATCCAGGCCGCCGTGAGTTCCGCGATCGCCCGCTTCTGGCTGACATCCGATAGACCGCGCAGTTGCTTGGCCATCTTGCCGACGGCGCGGTGAATGGCAGGCATCTCGCGCTTTACGATCGTATATATTTCGGGCTGTTCAGCTTTGGTCGCACGCATCGGTTTCATTTTTCTGTCTCCTTTCATTACCAGTGAACAAAAAGAGAACAAAGACTCAAGGCACCCCTTGACCGCATGGGAATATGTTCCTCATTTCACGGTATGCCGGAACAACCCGAAAAGTGGCCACGAGGCCAGGCCTGGACGCTGATGCATGCCCATGAGGCAGGGCAGATCGCGCGCATCTCCTGCGGCCATTGCCATATTACACGCCACTACAAACCGATCGAGTTGCGCGAGGTGATCGGCAACGTCTCCATCGAGCAGGTGCGAGAAAAGGTACGTTGTCAGGTCTGCGGCAAGCGGGAGTGGATGTCCGCCGAACTCTTTCATGCCTATGGGCAGGAGCTTGTGACCATCCGTTTTCGGCGCCTGAAGGAAATAAGATGGGAAAGGCGTGTCATTTGGCGCGACGAATAGCGGCTAAGGGCTGCATTGGCAGCAGCAACGTAACAGGGTCTTGGCCTCGATATCGTGCCTGGCCTTGCCCCGGCGAGGCGCCCAGCGCATCCCAGCGGGTGATGTCGGCAAGCTAGGGCCGACCCTTCCGGCCCTCAACCCTCATCCGGCACGACAAACGAAAGCGCGATCAGGTCGTCGACGTCGATGCCGCCATGGCCATTGTCCAGCACGTCCGCGACCCTTTGAAAGGCCAGCATGTCATCCATGCTGAGGTTGGCTTCCCTCAGCCTGTCTTGCAAACCCGCCACCTTGGTTTCCAGGATCCTGGAAGTCTCGATCATGCTTGTCTCCGTTGCTGTCCAACGCCGCGTTCCACACACCCAGCATCAGGCACGTGAACACCACCGGCCCGATGAAAAGGCTGATGGCTATGCCAACCGCCGCCGCAATGCCCATCCGCTCCGCTTTCACGGCGGTCCTTGCAAGACCGTCATCGGCCGGGACGAGAATGGAAAGATCGCGGTGGTGGAGCGCGCCGTTGTCGTTTGCGGCCACCTCGAGCCGCTCCCGGAAGGGAAGCAGCGCCTGGCGAAAAGGTTCGCGGGAACTCATCCGCATAGGTCACGCCGCCTTGCCGTGGCGTTCGAAAAGCGCCAGCTTGGCCGAATAGCCAAGCCTGAGCTTGGCCTTGCAGGCGTCGCAATGGAAGGTGCTCACCGCCTTGAACCATGAACCGTTCCTGATGATCGGCCGGCGGCAATTTGGGCATTCATAGCGAAGACTCACGTCCCGCAACTCCTCGGAAATCGACATTGTCCACCTCTGTCCCCAGCCCCTGTTCTTTCTTCGGATGCCCGCCACCTGCGGGCAGGTGACGGACGATCCAGCCGACTGACGATGAAGGGACTGATTGCTCGTCAGCGCAGCCCTAATGAGACTGCGGGGCTTAGGTTTCACGCGATGGACCAATGCGCCGGCGAGTGGGACCTCAGTCCGTATCAGCGGAACCTAATGTTCTTCGCGCGCTTAAGGCCACATGAGCAGGCGCGGTCTCGACTTCTTCGACAGATGGATGGCGGAGCATCTGCCGAACGTCATGACGGAGGATCCCCTCGCGGTGGGCGATCTTGCCGACGAGGTGATGAAGGCGGCCGCGCACGAAGGCATCCCAGCCAGCGAGATCAACGAAGAAGTCGATAGCGTTTTCGAAGTGATCTCCGAGGCGCTGCAGCATCGCGAAGGCAGTTTGGGGGAGAGCGACCAGGCTGTCTTCGAATTGCTAGCAGGGCGCCTGGCAAGGGAAACCGGCATCACCCTGGATCAGGCCGGCGAGCTCATCGAATCAACCGGAACCGGCTGGGATTCGCTCCTTCGCGAGGCTCATTTCCTGAAAGAGCAGGGCGAATGAGCGAGCGTGGCGCGGAGTTCTTTGGCCGATGGATCACCGATAATGTGATGCGCGGCAATGTGGGCGCGGACATCCTCTCGGTGGCCGAGCTGACCCCCAAGCTGTTCGCCGATGCCAGGGCGGCAGGTATCTCCGAGGAGGAGATCGAAGAGGAAGTCGGAAGCGCATACGAGGCGATCATGGCGGCGATAGTCGGCTCCAAGGACAGCGGCAAACCGTAACTGTCGGGTGGCCGTCATGCTTCCTGAGCAGCTAGGTTAGATCAGGATGACGTTTTCGTTTAATCGCCATCCTGATCTAACTCTTTGTTGGAGCACGATCTTCTGCGAAAATCGGTTCCCACTTTTTGCACTCGCCGGGCTTCGGTTCGGGATCATGCTCTGGATCCACGCCGGACCATAGGAACATTAGCGCGCCCTAAGGGTTCTCTCAGCAAGAATCGAACACCCAGTTGGAACCATGGCCGAGTTAGCATTTGCTTTTGTGTATTATTCGGGGCTGACCGGCCATGACATGCTGGGCGCTGTCGTGTCTTTGACCGCGGGGCTTCTTCTCTACAACGTTATGCGCGAAGACCGGCCAAACCGATAACCAGCCCGACAATCATGAGCGGCCCGGCTCGAAGCGGGGGTTGCCCACGAGCCGGGCCTGACCGGCGGGGGCACGGACTAGATACAGGGCGCCGGCTGATATTGTCATATCAGCCTATGCTAAAGTCATCGCCCTCCGAACGAAGGACGCCGGGAACAGTCACTCGGCGGAACATTAGCATCTACTAATGATTTATCCTCCACAGGAGGATCTGCCATGCACAGCATTATCTATCTCGTCGGCCTCGTCGTTATCATTCTCGCCATCTTGAGCTTTTTCGGGCTTAGACGATAAGCGCCAAGCCCAACGCGGCCGAAACGGTCGCCAGACATATGCTGGTTTCCTAAATTCGAAAGTGCTAATATTGGCGGCGCTTGTCGAGGAAACCCGCGGATGGAGTTGGCTGCGCATATCTTCGCCGGTGTCTGGGGCGCCTGCGTTCTGGCGGCAGTCTGGTATTTTTCGACGCATTCGTCGCCGCCCGTTGCCGAAAGCAAGGAGCAGCGGGAGCTGCGTGAGTGGCTCGACAACCAATGGTAGGCGTGGTGGCAGCCAGCCGCCGGTTCGCTCACCCGCCAGCCAATCTCGGCAGCAGGAAAATCTCCGCCCCTGGCGGCAGCTCCTTCGACCACGTGTCGCGATAGATCGTGCCGTCGATCGCCACCGCGATCCCGCGGTCGATCCACGGCTCGATGCCCGGATACTGTTCCGCAAGCTTGCGGAATAGCTCCCTTATGTCCTTGGCCTCAATGTCGTGCTTGGCCTTGCCTCCGGCGACGGCGCTGAGCGAGCCCCAAAGGGTGACCTCGACCATCGCCGGCAGGCCTCGCCTCAGCCTTCCCGTTCCGCGTCGAGCGCCGCGAGAATGCGCGGCGGCGACATCGGGATGTGGGTCATGCGCACGCCGACCGCGTTCGACACCGCGTTGGCGATCGCCGCGAGCGGCGGCACGATCGAGGTTTCGCCCACGCCGCGCACGCCATAGGGGTGGTTGGGGTTGGGGATTTCCAAGATCTGCGTATCGATCATCGGCAGGTCGGAGCAGACCGGGATGCGGTAGTCGAGGAAGCCCGGGTTCTGCAGGCGCCCGTCCTTGCCGTATATATACTCCTCGTTGAGCGCCCAGCCGATGCCTTGCGCCGCACCGCCCTGGTACTGGCCCTCGACATAGGTCGGGTGCACCGCCTTGCCGGCGTCCTGCACCACCGTGTAGCGGATCACCCTGGTCAAGCCTGTCTCGGGGTCGACCTCGACGTCGCAGATATGCGTGGCGAAGGACACACCTGCGCCGTCGGCGACGAGCTCGCTATGGCCGGCGATCGGCCCGCCGGTCTTGCCGGAAGCGGCCGCGATGTCCTTCAGCGACAGCGGCGAAAGGTTGCCGTATTTCTCGCCCTTAGCGATGGCATGGCCCTTTTCCCAGGTCACGTCCTCCACCGGGATGTCCCACATCTGCGCGGCGCGATCCTTCAGGATCTTGATCGCGTTGCGGGCGGCCGAGATGGTCGCCATCGAGGAGGAGAAGGTGCCGCGGCTGCCGTCGGTCATGTCGTTGTAGCCGAGGGAAGACGTGTCGGCGACGACGGCCTTGACTTGGGAATAGTCGATGCCGAGCTCTTCCGCCGCCACCAGCGACAGCGAGGCGCGGGACCCGCCGACATCGACCGTGCCGACGGCCAGCGACACCGTACCGTCCATGCCGATGTTCAGGTCCGTGCAGGTCTGGCCGCCGAAATTGAACCAGAAGCCGCAGGCCATGCCGCGTCCCTGGTTGGCTTTCAGCGGCGCCTTCATATGCGGATGGCTCTTCACCGCTTCCAGCGTCGGCCCGATGCCGATCGGCCCGTAGACCGGGCCATAGGACGAGCGCGTGCCTTCCTGCGCGGCATTCTTGATGCGGAACTCCACCGCATCCATGCCGAGCTCCTTGGCGAGCTCGTCCACCACGCTTTCCACGGCAAAGGCCGCCATCGGCGCCGAGGGCGCGCGATAGGCCGCGGTCTTCGGCCGGTTGACCAGCACTTCGTAGCCGACGGTCTTGACGTTCTCGAGCTTGTAGCAGGCAAAGGCGGTCATCGCGCCGATCTCGGCCCAGGAGCCGGGGTAGGGACCGCAGCTGTAGCGCAGCGTCGCTTCCGCGGCGGTGATGGTGCCGTCCTTCTTCGCGCCGATCTTGACGTCGATCGAGGTGGCGCTGGTCGGGCCCGACGCGCGGAAAACCTCGTCGCGGGTCATCACCAGTTTTACGGGACGGCCGGCCTTGCGCGACAGGGCAAGCGCCACCGGCTCGGCCCAGACATGGGTCTTGCCGCCAAAACCGCCGCCGATCTCCGAGGAGGTGACACGCAGCTTCGAGGCCTCCAGCCCAAGCAACTGGGCGCAATGCTGGCGGTAGACGAAATGGCCTTGCGTGCAGACCCACAGGTCCGCCGTGCCGTCTGGGTTGACGCTCGCCACGCAGGCATGCGGCTCGATATAGCCCTGATGCGTCTGCTCGGTCTTGAACGAGCGCTCCACGACGAAATCGGCCTGGGCAAAGCCCTTATGGACATCGCCATGGCCGAACTGCGTGCGCTTGGTGACGTTGGAGGGCTTGGCCGGCTTTTCCTCGAGGCCTTCGGTGAAGACCCGATCGTTGATCAGCGGCGCGTGGTGCTGGGCCGCCTCGTCGACATCGGTGACATGCGGCAGCACCTCATAGTCGACCTCGATCAGCTTCAGCGCCTGGCGGGCGGTGCGGGCGTCGATCGCCGCCACCGCGGCCACCGCATGGCCGTCATAGAGCGCCTTCTTACGCGCCATCGAATTGTCGAGGATGTCGTACATGGCGGCATCGCCATTGGTGAGGTCCGGCAGGTCCTTCGCCGTGATCACCGCCTTCACGCCGGCAAGCTTTTCCGCCTTCGACGTGTCGATGCTTTTGATCAGCGCATGCGCGTGCGGGCTGCGCAGCACGCGGCCCACCAGCTGGCCGGCCATGTTGAAGTCGGCGCCGTAGCGGGCGCGTCCGGTCACCTTGTCGATGCCGTCAGGGCGGATCGGCCGCGTGCCGACCGAGGAGAAATTGCGTCCGGAGTAGCGCGGATCGAAATTCATGATCAGGCTCCCTTCATCACGTTGGCCGCGTCCTGGACGGCGCGCACGATCTTGTCATAGCCGGTGCAGCGGCAGAGATTGCCGGCGAGACCAAAGCGGATTTCCTCCTCGGTGGGCGAGGGGTTCTTCTCCAGCAGGTCCTTCGCCGCAATCAGGAAACCTGGCGTGCAGATGCCGCATTGCAAGGCCGCATGCTCCAGGAATTTCTGCTGCAGCGGATGCAGCTGGTCGCCATGCGCCATGCCTTCGATGGTCTCGACCTTGCGGCCTTCCGCTTCCGCGCCAAGCACCAGGCAGGAGCAGACCAGCCTTCCGTCGACGATGACGCTGCAGGCGCCGCAGTCGCCGGTGCCGCAGCCTTCCTTGGCGCCGGTCAGGCCCAGCCGATCGCGCAGCACGTCCAGCAGCGTCTCGTCGGGCTGGCAGAGATATTCGACGGCATCGCCGTTGATCGTGGTTGATACAGCTACACCGGCCATTATTTGCCTCCCGCACGCTTGTAAGCGGTCGTTGCGGCTCTCTGTGCCAGCACGCCCGCGACCTTCCGTCTGAATTCGATGGTGCCGCGCTTGTCGTCGATCGGGCGGCATGCGCCGGAGCAGATCTTCGCCAGCCGCTCCAGCGTCGCTTCGTCAAGCTTCGAGCCGATCAGCACTTGCCCGGCTTCCTCGACCAGGAGCACGGTCGGTGCCGCGGCGCCCAGCGCTACGCGGGCGGTCTTGATCGCGCCCTTGTCATCCAGCGTCAGGTTGACGCCGGCGCTCACCACCGCGATGTCCATTTCGGTGCGCGGAATGAAGCGCAGATAGGCGTCGCCCGCATGGTCAGGCCGCTTGTCGAGCAGGATCGCCTCGATGATCTCGCCCTTGGCCAAAGATGTGCGGCCGGGTCCCGTCGGCACGGCTTCCACGGCAATCGTGCGCTTGCCCGCAGGCCCGGCGACAACCGCCTTGGCGCCCGCCGCCACCAGCGCCGGCACGCTGTCGGCGGCGGGCGAGGCGTTGCACAGATTGCCGGTGATGGTGCAGCGTCCCTGCACCTGCTTGGAGCCGATCAGGTTGGCCGCCTCGACGACGCCAGGCCATGCCTGCTTGAGCGCCTTGTTCTCGCCCAGCACCGCGCAGGGCACCGCGGCGCCGATCCGGAAACCGTCGGCCGTTTCGGTGATGTCGGCCAGGCCGCCGATTGCCTTGATGTCGACGATCAGCTCAGGCTCGATGAAGCCGCCCTTCATCCTGACCAGAAGGTCGCTGCCCCCGGCCAGAATCGCGGCCGGGCCTACCGCCTTGGCGAGCTCGCCAACGGCATCTTCTATTGAAAGCGGACGTATGTAACGCATTGTCTCCCCTTGGTGATCGCTTTGTCAGTGACCGTTATAAAGCGTCTGGTTATAATGGCCATCCCGTTCGTGCATGTCCGGGTTGGGCCAGAGCCCTGTTCCAGATGCGCCCAGGGGGCGGGCCAGGGTGTTGCAGCTTCTCCCGTCTCCCCGTCACTATGCGGGCAGAAGGTGCCCGAAGGGCGGATGAGGCGCGGCGCCGGCGTTGGTCATTGCCCGTCCCCGTCGCAAACCGCAAAACTGTTATTCCCCTCAAGCAATCGCGGTTCCCGGTGTCCATACCGGCTCGAACGACACATTGCGCAGCCCGGCCTTGCGCACCCGCTCGACGAACACGTCATTGACGAAGACGGGGGAAGCCCGCATCGGCAGCTTGAACACTTCAGCGCTCCCGATCTCTTGCGGATCAGGTCGGCTTCGGGCCGCGCGGACCATTCACGGCTGGGCACCGGCGATATTGTTATCAAAGCCACCGGCCTGTAAGAGCGGACATGACCTCCATCTCCCGTCTCGCCGCACTCGCCCTGCTGGCTCTCATCACCTTCGCAACGTTGTCGCCCATACAGTTGCGGCCGCATCTGGGCGACGCCAACATGGAACGCGCGTTGGCTTACATCCTGCTGGGGCTGACCCTGGCGATCGGGTTTCCGTCCCGCTTGACGCAGACCGTGCTGTTCATTTGCGCGGCGGCCGGCGTCCTCGAGTTCCTGCAGCTGTTGGACCCTGGCCGGCATGCGCGGGTTGTCGATGCCCTCGTCAAGGCGGCGGCGGGTGTGGTGGGGATTGTCTTGGCGCGCATTCTCATCGCGTTGACGAGCAGGGCCGCCGAGCGGCGCTAGCCCCCGCGGTCGCGGCTTGATGATGTTTCGACCGGATGAAGGTCGGATTCAGAAGGCCTGGCCCAGCGATTTTCGCATAATGTCCGGTTGAACGAGGACGGTCCCGGAGGAAGATGGCCAAGAAGTTCGCATTTCTTTTGGTGCGCGATTTCACTTTGTCGCCGCTGTCGCTGTTCATCGACACGCTGCGACTTGCGGGCGACGAGGGTGACCGCAGCCGCAGGATCGAGTTCGATTGGGAGATCGTCGGCGAGCGCGGCCTGCCGATCCGCGCCAGCTGCGGCGTCGAATTGCTGCCGACCCGGGAGATGGGCAATCCGGAGGATTTCGACAATGTCGTGGTGGTCGGCGGCCTGCTCGACACCAGCCGCAAGCTGAGCTCGGAAAAGGAAGCGTTCCTTTTGCGCGCGGCCGAAAAGGGCGTGCCGCTCACCGCGCTCTGCACCGGCAGCTTCGTGCTGGCGCGCTATGGCCTGCTCGACGGCTACAGTGCCGCGGTCAGCTGGTTCCACATCAAGGATTTCCGCGCCGAGTTCCCCGATGTGAACGCCCATGCCGACAGCCTCTATTCCGTCGACCGCGGCCGCGCTACCTGCGCCGGCGGCACGGGTGCCGCCGACCTCGCCGGCTATTTCGTCTCGCAATTCATCGGCCAGAAGGCAGCGGAGAAGGCGGCCAAGATCCTGGTGCTCGACCGTATCCGCTCCAGCCGCGACGTTCAGCCGGTCGGCGACCTTTTTCCCGCGGCCGCAAGCCGGGCGGTGAAGCGCGCGCTGCTCCTGATGGAAAGCAATCTCCAGGAGACGCTTTCGGTCGCCGAGATCGCCGCCAGGCAGAACTGCTCGCGCCGCCACCTGGAGCGCCTGTTCGGCGCCGAGCTCGGCATCGGCCCGATGGCCGCCTACCTGGCGCTGAGGGTGCATTACGCCAAGTCGCTGCTGGAAGGCAGTGACCTTGCCATCGGCGAGATCGCCTATCGCTGCGGCTTCCCCAATGCCGGCCATTTCAGCCGCGTCTTCCGCCAGCAGACCGGCATCACACCGACCCATCTCAGGCACCCAAATCGGGTTTTGGCGAATAACGTTGCCAAGTAGCGGTCCCTGTACACTGCTCGGTAAAGCTGGCACCGGGGTCCAGGCCAATGGCGGTCGACTGCTACGTCACAGCGATGACCTTTCCCCTCGCATCGAGCCGACAAAGGACTTTCGCTTGTCGCACTTGGATGCCGCCTCGAAGCGCATAATTTATTCGCACCTCGAGCGGCGCCGCCGGGCCGGCTTTGCGTTGGCGCATCGGACCGGCGCTGACCGCGTATACGCGCACAGCGCCAAGCGGCGTCGCCGCCGACATGATCGCCGCGCGGCATGCGCTCACGACTTTGCGCGGAATGCCCGCCTTCGCTTTCAGCGATACAAGGGGCGCAAAGGGATAGCCCGCTCTAAATCGCCCGAACTCCCCGCCCCCTGTGCTGGAAGGTTTGAGAACGGATGGTAGGCTGATCGCGGTTCTTGCGCTTTTGGCAGAGGAAACGGTTGGGTTGTCAGGGGGCGCGGTGCCCACGGTCGCGGACGTTGCCGTGCCGGTACTTGTCGAAACGCCCGCGTTTGCGCTGTCCGGAGCGTCATCAGCTGAAACGCCCGCACCGACTGACCTGGTGCCAGCATTCGCGGACGCGCCAATGCTTGCCCCACCTGCGCCTACTGAAGCGCCAACGCCGACGCCGCCCGCGCCCGCTGATGCCCCAACGTTTGCGCTGCCGGAGCCGCCGACACGTGCCCCCACGCCCGCGGAAATGCCTTTTGATCCTGCGCTCACTCCAGCGGCAACGCCAAGGCCGCCGACTTTACCGCCACCACCGACATCAACCGCCGCCGCCGGTCCGGTGGCGGCGGCGATCATCAAGGCGACCGCCAGGTATTTGCCCATTTCAGGACCCCTCCTGCGGCATGCGTTCGTGTCAATCCAAATGCACTCCTGGCCATCATCATCGAGGCGGGGTCGGAAGCAACGCGTCGGGGAGCGTGATCGTCGTCGCCACCAGAACCCGTTTCGGTGATCTTGGAACCTTCGCTCTGTTTTTGTCCTGCAAGCCTGTTTGGCGGACAGCTTGGCCATTCTGGCTGGCAAGTGAAACTGCGGCGGGACGCGTCCTGGGTGCGCGCTCCATCTGCGCTGTGCGGCGCGCGCTTTGCGCTTTGACAAGGTCGATCGCCTTTCGCGCAGCGGTAAGGGCAACGGACATGTCGGTCAGTCGTTGACGCTCTTGCTCCAACGCCGCGCTCAAGTCGGCAGATGCCTGCTTCGCAGCGTCTCTTTCCCGACGGGCGCCATCGGCGTCGCTTGCGGCCGAAACCGCGCGCGCACGTTCCAGATCCAATGCTTCGTTGGCATGCTTTGCGGCAGCAACCGCCAGCTGGAGGTCCTTTAGGGCGGCGGCCCGTTCGGCCGTGGCCAGATCTGCGCGTTTCTCACCCGCATCGCCGGCCTGGCGGGCCATCGCGAGTTCGTGCTCGAATTGTTCGACCTTAAGCCGCTCTTCGGCAAGCGATTGATTTGCCTCGGCCAGGGACGCTTTCGCAGCGTTGCGCGCTTCGTTCGAGGAAATGGCTTCTGCCTTCAAGCCCTTGATGACGCGCTGCGCCGCTTCGAGGTCGAGTTTGAGGGCTTCGTTGCTTTGGGTCGCATCATTCAAGGCTTTTGCCTGCTCCGCGGAGGTGCTGGCTAGCACTCTTGCCTGCGCGCTTGCGCTGCGCTCGGCGTGCTGGCTTTGGCCCAGTTGCGCTTTTGTCGACGCCAGTTCGCCTCGCGCCGCCGCGATCTGTCGCTGCATTTCGGCGCTATTGTCTGCCGGAGATATCAGCGCCAAGAGGAGGATGCACACGGGAACGGCGCTCCACCTCCAGTGGCGCATGCCGAAGCGAACCCATGCCGGGCGCGGGTCGCCCTCGAACTCCTCGTAGGATTCATGCATGAATGTCACTGGCCACGGTCCTTTGTCTGCTGGGCATTCCTCGCGATGCTCAAGAAGCGCGTCAAACCGGCTGCGCGTGCGCAAAATTAAGATTTTCGGTCTTAACGGTTCGCTCCGTGTTGAAGTCATTCTACAGCCTTGAACAACCTGTATTTTGCCAAGTTGTCGGCTGGTTATACCAGACGCCTTTAGGCGCAGGATGCATCATCCAAATGGACTAGACGTCATGACGGGATCGTCTCGGAGCAGAACTTCTCGATGGCGGGATGATCAATGTCGGGCAGTCTAAGCGCCCGGTTGCTGCGGCCGCGAAATGATGATGACCGGAATGACCCCTGGTCGGGTCGCATGACCGGTCTGGCCGATTGCGCCGGCGCGCAAACGAACCGTAGCTTCGTGACGGGCGGCGCGCCGCTGTTCCAAGAGTTGAATTCGCCTTCGGAGAGCCATGCCGCATTATCCCGACGCCATGCCTGGATCGAAAAACCTGTTCGAGCGCGCCAGGAAGGTGATGCCGGGCGGCAATACGCGCACCACGGTCTTCGTCGATCCGTTTCCGATCTACGCTGCGCGCGGCCAGGGGTGCAGGGTCTGGGACGTCGACGGCAATGCCTATTACGACTGCATCAACAATTTCACCGCGATGATCCACGGCTATGCGCATCCCGATGTCACCGCGGCTGTTGTCGAGCAGCTGCCCTTCGGCACCGCTTTCGGCGCTCCGACGCTGAGCGAGATCGAGCTTGCCGAGCTGCTGGTCGAGCGGCTGCCTTCCATCGACCGGATCCGCTTCACCAACTCCGGCACCGAGGGCGTGATGATGGCGATCAAGGCCGCGCGCGCCTTCACCGCGCGGCCGAAGATCGTCAAGATCGAGGGCGCCTATCACGGATCCTACGATTTCGCCGAAGTGAGCCTGGACTCCTCGCCGGCGAACTGGGGCGACCTGCCGAGGTCCACGCCCTATGCCAAGGGCACGCCGCGCGGCGTGCTGGAGGACGTGATCGCCGTGCCCTTCAACGACACCGAGGCGCTGCGCGCCGTCTTCGCCGCCGAGGGCGACAGCATCGCAGCGGTGCTGATCGATCCGATGCCCAACCGTGCCGGCCTTATACCGGCGCGGCGGGATTACCTCAGCGCCATGGTCGAGATCGCCCATGCCGCAGATGCGCTCGTCATCTTCGACGAGGTCATCTCGTTTCGGCTGGGCTGGTCTGGCGCGCAAGGGCTGTGGGGCATCGAGCCCGACCTGACGGCGCTGGGCAAGATCATCGGCGGCGGCTTCCCGGTGGGCGCCGTGGGTGGGCGCGCCGATATCATGGCGGTGTTCGATCCGACCGGAGGCAAGCCCGCGCTGCCGCATGGCGGCACCTTCACGGCCAATCCGGTGACCATGCGTGCCGGCCTTGCCTCGATGCGGGCGTTGACGGAAGAAAGCTTTGCCGATCTTGATCGGCTCGGCGCATCCTTGCGCGAAGGGATTACCGCCTCATTCGAAAAGCATGGGCTTGCCGGCCAATGCGTCGGCCTCGGCTCGCTATTCAAGGTTCATTTCACGTCGCATCCCGTCACGGATTACCGCTCGATCTATCCAGGTCCGGCCGAGCACAGGAAGTTCGACACCTTCCACAAGGATTTGCTTGGCCGCGGCGTCCTGTCCGCCAGCTACGGCCTGTTCGCGCTGTCGACGCCGATGACCGAGGAAGATGCCGGCGCCATTCTTCAAGCGATCGACGAGACCTTGGGCGACGTCGCCGCGTCGTCGTGAAAGCAGGCGGACCACAGATGACAGCTTCTCCTCATGTCGTGGTGATCGGCGCGGGCACGCTGGGCATGTGCACGGCGCTCAACCTCGTCGAGCAAGGCGCGCGCGTGACCGTGCTCGAAGCGCAGTCGATTGCGTCCGGGTCGAGCGGCCGGTCAGTCGGCGTCGTCGGATCGCAATTCACCGACCCGTTCGAGATCATGCTGCGCGTCCATTCGCTGCGCCGGTTCCGCGAATGGGAAGGCGAGGGGCTTCGGTTCAACCATATCGGCTATCTGCGGCTGGCGCGTACGACCAGTCAGATGGAGCTCTTCGCGAGATCGGTCCAAATCCAGGCCGAGGCGGGGCTGAGGTCGCGTCTCGTCCGCGCGAACGAGCTCAGGGACTTTGTTCCGCACATCAACCCGAACGGGCTCGAAGGCGGATTGTTCGGGCCCGACAATGGCTTCCTCGATCCGCACGAGATGTGCAATTTCCTGGCCGGCATCGTCCGCGCCAAGGGCGGCGAGATCCGTCAGTACCGCAAGCTGCTCGGGGTGCAACGGCGCCCGGGCGGCTATACGCTGGAAACCAATGGCACCCCGATCGATCGCGAGCGACGACTGATCGACTGCTATGCCGTGGTCAATGCCGGCGGTGCCTGGGCGCCGCAGGTCGCCGCGCTTTTCGGCCAGGGTCTGCACATCTGGCCCGAGCGCCACGAGGCCGTAGTCATCCATCTTGACGAGCCGCTCGGCTACACCATGCCGATGGTGATGGATCTCGTGAACGGCGAAGGCAGCGGGCTCAATTTCCGCCACGAAAAGCCAGGCGAGCTGATCGCCGAAATCCACAAGGTGAACTCGATCGCGCCGGAGGACCCCGACAATTACGACGACCAGTGCGAGGAGCAGTCGAAGGTCGATCTGGCGGAGCTGCTTTTGGAACGCGTGCCCGACCTGCCGGGCGCGCGGCTCGGCCGAGGCTGGGCGGGCCTTTATCCCGTCACCGCCGATCATCGCCCCTTCGTCGGACCGATCGATGCCTCGGAACCGACGCTGATCACCGCCGCCGGCGCCGGCGGCTACGGCATCCAGCTGGCGCCCGTGATCGGACAGATCGCGGCCGACTGGGTTCTTCACGGCGCGCCGGTTTCGGTGCATGGTTCGCAGAGCCTCGCGCCATCGGCAGAACGCAACGTCCTCGGTCACTGACCGATGCATCAAGCCGGCCGGGACGCGTAAGATTCGAGCGTCCCCATTAACCATCAATTAACTATCCGGTCGCCTTTAATACGGTTCTGGAGGATACTGATTTTGGCCGCGAGCGAAGAGTTCACGACCGGCCGAAATGAGAAAAGAAGCGACAGACACCGTCGCCATTCTGCCGGGGAGGCGCCCAGCATCTTTTGATGAGGAGCGCCGGAATGAATATCGAGGAAGCAGTCACTGCAGCGACGGCAGGGTCAGGCGCGCTCCTGTCCTGTCTTGGCCAGCCTGTGGTCGCCTATCACGTCACGGTCATCCTGCGTGAAACCGACAAAAGGCACGCGCGCCAGATGCAGCTTGCCTTGCTGCGGCGAAGCATCGAGGCTCTTGTCGATGAGGGCCTCGAAGACGTTGAGGCTGAACACTTCGCATCGCAGCTCCACGGTCGCGTCGGCTTGGCGTGGGACCTGTTGCATCCGGCCAGCGACACGCCGCACTGATCCCTGCCACGTGGGGCTTTGCCGGGCCAACTATATAACGCCCCCGTCATGAGGTAGACTGTCGGCTGCGACTGGGCTGACCTTCATGAAGCGGGGGGCATGCGATGCAGGCGATACCGATAGCGCATCCGGCGGAAGCGCCGGCCACTCGAGCGATACCCTCCTTCACTGGTTATC
This sequence comes from Mesorhizobium argentiipisi (SeqCode), assembly GCF_037179585.1. NCBI lineage: Bacteria > Pseudomonadati > Pseudomonadota > Alphaproteobacteria > Hyphomicrobiales > Phyllobacteriaceae > Mesorhizobium > Mesorhizobium argentiipisi (SeqCode). Next base: position 6,985 of record NZ_JAPYKO010000039.1, on the reverse strand, counting down.
CCACCGCCGTGCTGTGCTGGCTGCTCTCGGCCGGCGTCTATATCGCAGCCAAATGGGTGGCGCCGGAAATGCCGCCCTGGGGGCTGTGCTTCTGGCGGCTCATGCTCGCCTGCGCCATTCTGTTGCCGATCGTGCACCGCCATCACGGCGCAATGCTGGCGCTTCTAAAATCCCGGCCGCTGGAGATCGTTGCCGTCGGCGCGATCGGCCTGACGCTTTGCCAGGGCATGATCTACCATGGCCTGAACGACACCGATGCGACCACGGCCGGCATCATCATGGCAATGTCGCCGATCATGACCATGCTGCTCGCGCGCCTCGTGCTGGGCGAACCGCTCGGGCTCTGGAAAGCGCTCGGCGCGGTTGCGGCACTTGCCGGCATGCTGGTCATCGTCGCCCATGGCAAGCTGGACGCGCTGGTGCAACTGCGCTTCAACATCGGAGAATTGTGGATCGTCGGCAGCGCCTTCTGCTGGGCGCTTTATACCGTGCTGCTGCGCCGCTCCAAATTCGGCCTCGAGCTCCTGCCGCTGGTGGTCCTTCTGCTTGGCTCCGGCGCGCTGGTGGCGCTGCCGTTCCATCTGTGGGAAATCGTCAACGACGAGCGCTCCGCCCTGAACGGCAACGGCTTGCTCGCGCTCGCCTATCTGGCCGGCCCCGGCGGCGCGCTGATGTATTATCTCTACAACAAAAGCGTCGAGACGCTGGGCGCGAGCCGGGCAAGCATGCTGCTCTATCTGCAGACTTTGTTCGTCGCCGTGCTCGCCTATCTGCTGCTCGGCGAGAGCCTGCATGACTACGATCTGCTCGGCGCCGCCTTCATTGTGGCCGGGGTCGTGCTGGCGACAGCGGTCAGGTCGAGGCCGGTTCCGTCAAAGGCGTGACCGAGCGGCCACGTGCCTTAATTGACATATGCGGCTGTCCGCGCCGCCAAGTCGATCTGGTTCCTCGGGCCGTGAGGGACCAAGCTTTCCTAAATTAGCCGATTTTGCTATTGGCTGCCCCTTCGCAGCGTCGGCCAAGGCCGAAGGGAGATTGGCGATCGACAAGCGCGTGGAAGCATGAAAGGCGGCCAGCACATGCTGGAACTGCGCGTGCTTGGCGATTTTCAGGTCACGCGCGACGGCGAGCCGCTTCACCTGCCGCCATCCCGCAAGACGCGGGCGCTGCTCGCCTACCTTGCCGTCACCGGTAGGCAGCATCAGCGCGAGCGGCTGTGCGAGATATTCTGGGACATCCCGGACGATCCGCGCGGCGCCTTGCGCTGGAGCCTGTCCAAGATCCGCCAGGTGCTGGGCTCCGACGAATCCGTTCTTGCCGCCGATCGCAACGCTGTCTCGCTCAATGTCGAAACGGACTATGCGCGGCTGGCGCCGCTGGTGAAGGCCGATCTTTCCTCCCATGCGACCGAGGAGCTCGAAGCCGTCCTGGCCTCGATCCGAGGCGACTTTCTCGCCGATCTCTCGCTGGAGCGCTGCTTCGACTATGAAGCCTGGCGGCAGGCCATCGCCAGCGAGGTGGAGATCGTCGAGCTTGGCATCCTGCGCGAGCTGGTCGAGCGCCTGGGGAATGAGCCGCGACGCGCGCTGCCGTTCGCCCAGCGCCTGCGCCGCCTGGCGCCCGACGACGCCAGCCTCGCCGCCGAGATCGAGGCGCTGGAGGACAAGGTCCGGTCGGCCGCCGCTCAAGCCACAGGCCGCGCGCCGCAGACTGCTGCTTCCTCCGCGCCGCCGCAGGCGCCCTTGAAACCCGCTGTGTCACCGCAGGATCCCGGCCGCGCCGTGCAGTTCTGCCGTGCTCTCGACGGCACCAGGCTCGCCCATGCCAGTACCGGCAGTGGCCCGGCAATCTTACGCGCCGCGCACTGGATGTCGCATCTCACCTTCGACTGGGACAGCCCGATCTGGCGCCACTGGATGCGGGAGCTGTCACGTCACAACCGGCTGGTGCGCTATGACGAGCGCTGCAATGGCCTGTCGCAAAGGCATGTCGTCGATATCTCGTTCGAAACTATGGTGTCGGACCTCGAATGCGTGGTCGAGGCGACAGGGCTCGACCGCTTCACCTTGCTCGGCCTCTCGCAGAGCTGCGCGGTTTCGATCGCCTATGCCATCCGCCACCCCGAGAAAGTGTCGGGCATGATCCTCTATGGCGGCTACGTCAAAGGCTGGCGGGCGCGCGGCGACGCCGGCGAGATCGCGACGCGCGAGGCCGTGGCAACGCTGATGCGCGAGAGCTGGGGCAAGCCGAACCCGATGTTTCGCCAGGCCTTCTGCTCCATGTTCATCCCTGGCGCCACGCACGAGCATTTCGCCTGGATGGACGATTTGATGCTGCGCACCGTCTCACCCGACGATGCCTGGCGTCTTCAGAACGCCTTTTCGGTGATCGACGTCAGCGACTTGCTGGAAAAGGTGCGTGTGCCAACCTTGGTGATGCACGCGCGCGACGACAACGTAGCGCCGGTGGAGTCGGGCCGCACCATGGCCGCCGGCATTCCCGGCGCGCGCTTCATCGAGCTCGATAGCCAGAACCACATCCTCTTCGAAGGCGAGCCCGCCTTCGAAGAGTTCATAGACCACGTCCGCGCCTTCATCGCCGGAACGAGCGGATAACCGGGTACTCGCGAAGCCCTCAGCCGCCGATGAGCGGCACGGTGAACACCGTCGCCGTGCCGGTGAGGCAAAGCTCGCCCGCTTCGTCGCGCACCGATGTCTCCAGCTTGGTGATCGGCTTGTCGGCGCGCACGTCCTTGACCTCGACGCGGCCGGTGATCAGTTCGCCGACGCCGACCGCCTTGACGAATTTCCACGACACTTCGAGGAACACCGAGCCGGGGCCGGGGAGGTCTTCCGCCACCACCGCGTTCAGGATGCCGGACGTGACGCCGCCCTGCACGATGAGCTTGCCGAACACAGAAGCCTCGGCCAGCGCCTTGTCGTAATGCAGCGGATTACGATCGCCGGTCATCTCGGCAAAGGCGTCGATATCCTGCGGCTGCGTGCGCCGCGAGCGTTCGGCAAAGGCGCCCACCTTTGGCCGGCCCTTGATGACACCGATCCACCCGTCTTTCATCATATGCACAGTCATGGTCTTGCTCCGGTTCGGTTGCGGGAAAGCTCGGCCGGCGGCTCGTCCTCGTTGGCCGGCGCTCGATAGGTCGAGGGCTTCGATGCGGTAGCGCGGCGGGCCGGCATGGGCTGCCCGGCCAGCGCCTGCACCTCGGCCTTCAGCACGGCGCTGAAGCGGCGATGCCGCTCGCCGAGATCGTCGAGCGTCCAATCGAAGCCGGCGATGGCGTCCGTGGTGTCGAGGATCTGGTTGGCGATTATGTCGCGCTGCTGCTGCCAGACCGCGAATGCTGCCTCGGACCCACTGAGGATTGCCCGCGCGAGGCTCTCGGCGTCGCGCAGCGCGTCGGAAATGCCGTGCGAGGTGATCGGATCGCGGAAGAAGCCGGCGTCGCCCACCAGCGCCCAGCCCGGGCCGTGCGGCTGGCGGATATAGCCCGGCACGCCGCGGAACGCCTGCAGGCGCGCATCCTTCGGTGCCCGGGCCGCCTGTTCGGCCAACGCTGGTGAAAGCGCCTCGAGCACATCCATGCGGGCGTGGGCGTGGCCGCGGCGGAAGCGCTGGTCGAACAGGCCTGTCGGCACCGAAGCGACGATGCAGGCGAGGCCATCATTGGTCGGGATGAACGAGCCGGCGATCCCGTCGCGGAAGTACCAGTGATAGTCGGCGCCCGGCTCGACCGGCGCATAGCCATAGACATGGGCAGCCGACACCGCGCCGCGCCGCAAGGTCTGGGCGTCGACGCATTTTGCCACCAGCGAGCCGATGCCGTCGGCGCCGACCACGATATCGGCGCTTACCCGCATGGCAGCACGGCCGGCGGCGCGGATCTCGATCCCCCGCACGCGTCCGCGCATGTCGGCGAAGAGATCGCCGACCGCGACTTCGTGCAGGACCTCCGCGCCGGCCTTGCGCGCCGCATCGACTAGGATGCGGTCGAGCACGGTGCGCCGCGGCGCGATGAGGCCGGGGAGGTCCGAGCTATTGGCGAGGGGGATGGTGATCTCCTCGTCGCCATAATGGAAGGTTGTCGTCTCGATGAGCGGCGTGCCGGCCTTGAGCAGCGGCTCGAGCAGACCCCAGCGCCAAAGCTGCAACACGGCCGGGCGCATCAGGGCATGCGTCGACAGCGTGTCGGATCCATAGGGCTTGCGGTCGATCGCCAGCACCTTGAGGCCGGCGCGCGCGAGCAGCATCGCGGTCGCCGCGCCCGCGCAGCGCGCGCCGACGATGATTGCATCGTAATGGCCATGCTTCGGAGCGGCCATCAGGGAGATGAGGTTGTTTGCCATGTTCGTGGTCCTCAGGCCGCCTTGCGGCCGTTGCAATCGAGATAACGGGAGATTTCAGCGGTGATCGCCTCGGCATCCGCGCCGACGCCGCCGATGAAGTTGGAATCGCGTTTGCGCAGGAAGCGGAAGCCGAGCGCGTAGAGGCCGGGCACGCTGGTGACGCCGCCCTGATGGGCGAGCTCGCCATCGGCGCCGAGCGCCAGAGGCTCCAGCCAGCCGAACGAGCGCGCATAGCCGGTGGCCCAGACGATGCTGCGGATCGATCCGTCCGCCAGCGACAGCCGTTCTGGGCAGGCTGCGGGCATCGCCATCGGCTCGGGCCGGTATGGTGTCGTCACACCCGCGAAGCGGTCGATCTGGTCGAGCAGGCGCGTCTGCTTCGCTTCGGCTGCCGCGATGTGCTGGCCGAGACCGCCGGCGAAGGCGATCTCGCGGTCGCCGACGCCGCGCACCCGCCCGGCCAGCTCCACGCCGAGCGCCTGCAGCGTGGCGAGATCGACATCGGCCCTGTCGGGTCGACCGGCGAGCTGCAGCGATGGCTGGCGCCGGGCGCTCTCCGGATCGGCGAGGTCTTCCAGGCGCTGCCCCATCAGGCCCATTGCGCAGAGCCAGAAGAAGATATCCTGGCCGCGCCATGTTCTGGGCAGGCGCGTATGCTTGCCCACTGAAAGCACCACGCGCCGCCCGGCGCGGGCGAGCTCGTCGGCGATCTGCACGCCGGAGGATGAGGCGCCCACGACCAGCACGCCACCGCCCGGCAGCTCGCCGGGCGAGCGATATTGCGAAGCGTGGATGCTGAGCGGTCCGCGAAGAGTCTCAGCCGAAAATGGGATGACCGGCCGGTCGCAATGTCCCGTCGCGACGACGACGGCGCGCGCCGCCCAGTCGCCGGCGCTGGTGCGCAGGGCAAAGCCCTCGCCGGTCCGCCTGGCAGCGATGACCTCGACATTGGTCTCCACGGGCGCATGCCATTGCCAGGCGTAGCGTTCCAGGCTTTCCGCGAAAGCCTCCTTGGTCATGAAGCCGTCGGGATCGCCGCCCTTGTAGGGCGAACCGGGCAGGGCGTTCAGCCAGTTCGGCGTGAGCAGCCTGAGCGAGCGCCAGCTCTGCGAACGCCAGCGCTCGCCGATGCGGCCGCGCTCCAGCACGGCATGGTCGATGCCGGCCTGGCCAAGGCAATGGCTGAGCGCAAGCCCGGCCTGGCCCGCGCCGATGATGACGACGTCCGCACGTCTCATGGTTCATTTCCGTCTTGGGAGACGGCGGCCCGGATCGGTTCCGGACCGCCGGCCTGCTTACTGGATGGTCTCGATGCCGACGGTGACCGGCACGCCCTTGGTCAGCACGTCGAACACGGCCGAGCGGGCGCGCGACTGCTCGACCAGCTGCTGGAGCTTTTCGGCCGGCGCGTCGCCTTCGATCTCGAACGACACCTGGATGTTCTGGAAACCGTTGCGGACCTCGTCGGAGATGCCGAGAATGCCGCGCAGGTCGATGTCGCCGTCAACCGAGCATTTCACCTTGGTGAGCTTGATGCCGCGCGCGGCGGCGATGTTGGCGACGCCCGCCATCAGGCAGCCTGCCAGCCCGTGCAGCAGCCATTCGACCGGGGTCGGCGCATTGTCGGCGCCGCACAGGATCGCCGGATGGTCGGCATCCGCATAATGGGGCTTCTCGTGCTTCTGCTCCTGGCCGGCGCCGAAGAAGCCGTTCATGACTGTCTTGCTGTGCGTGCCCTCGATCCACTCGTTGTGGGCGCGGAACTGGAACTTGGCCAGCTCCGGTTGCCCGGCGACGAAATTGATCGTCGCCAAAAGGTTCGGCGTGTCGACGCCATTGAGCGGAAGCCGTGCAGGTTTGGTGTTGGGTTGCATCTTCATCTCCAAGGTTCGTTTGCGGCTTGGTTGCCGTGACGGCCTCTGTTTGCCGATGGAGCGTTTGAACGAGAGTGGATGCGACCGTGGAATCTTTCATACGCCTACCGTGGAAATTGGGTTGGGCGTATCGTTTGAAACGAAGTGTCTTGACCCGAATGCGCCGGAACGCAAAAGCCCCGGGCGTGGGGAAGCCCGGGGCCTGTCGACGGCGTGGCGACGATCGCCATGGGCGGTCAGTGGGCGTTGCGGATGTCCATCCCGCCGGCGTCGGAGGCGTAGCGCATCGAGGTGTAATGATCGATTTCAGAACGGGCGATACCCATGTCCTTGAGCAAGTCGGGCATGGCCTGCATGGCGGCGCGGTCGCTGCGCATCCTCATTGCACGGTAGAAAAGCCTGAGTGAACGGCCGGCAAAGCCGGTAAGACTGAGGCCCGCGCGGCCGGTTTCATAGGCGGTGTGTTCCATGGTCGTCATCGTCGTCTCCATCGTTTTGCGGCGCGATCCTTCGCGTCGTCGATGGGAGGAGTGTCGCTGACGACCGGGGGAACCAGCGTTGGAGCGGGCGTCGAAATTACCGTGGAAATGGAGGTTTTGCCGCTGACGCCCCCAACCGCCCATAGGCGCTAAGATAGGGTATTGCGGCGCGGAATCGGTTGTGATTCTACGCTGGGGATGACACACGAATCGCTTGTTGATGATGGCTGGGCCGAGACAGTTAAGCTTCTCGGCGGCGAAGAGTTGA
>NZ_JAPYKO010000038.1:0-52852 GCF_037179585.1 Mesorhizobium argentiipisi (SeqCode) | reverse complement strand
GGGAGCAACGCCGGCGACCAACGCGGCCAATCCGGCGCCGCCGGCGACTGGAACCACACCGCCCGCGACTGGAACCACACCGCCCGCGACTGGAACCACACCGCCCGCGGCTGGCGCCACGCCGCCGGCCGCAGGCACGACGCCGCCCGCGCCGGCGACGGCCGAGGCGACCGTGCCGGTCGGGCAGAAGGCGATCTTCTATGAGGAGCGCACCAGCACCCAGCAGGGCACGGCCGAGCCCGGCAGCATCGTCTGGTCACTTGTGCAGGAGTCGCCCGGCGGCGATCTGCCGCCGGAGCCGGCGATCCGCGCCGAAGCGACGATCCCCGGCAAGAATATCCAGCTGCGCATGACGATCCGGCGCAACGCCGACCAAACCTTGCCGGCCAGCCATATCATCGAAATGATCTTTCTGACGCCGAAAGACTTCGACGGCGGCGGCGTCGACGGCCTTCTGCGCATTGCCATGAAGAGTTCGGAGCAGGATGCCGGCAGTCCGCTGATCGGTCTTCCGGCCAAGATCGGCGACGGCTTCTTCCTCGTGGCACTCAACGACACCAAGGCCGACGTGGACGCCAACCTGACGCTGCTGAGGGGACAGGCTTGGATCGACGTGCCGGTGGTCTACAAGACCGGACGCCGCGCGCTGCTCACCATGGAAAAGGGCATCCCGGGCGAGAAGGTGTTCGACGAGGCGCTGAAGGCCTGGGCGGCGAAGACGTCGGGGTGAGGTAAGGGCGACCCTCGGATTTTTTCGGTGATCGCAAACCTGCTACGGGATCAAAACAGGCGGTCCTTGGCCAAGGGCAGGCCGTGCCGCCTGACGTAATCATTCCAGCTATCGATGGCTTCCTTGTTCTCTTCCTGCCATCGACGCGTCTTTTCAGCCGACACCACAGCCGCGATAGCCGCCTCGGCGAGGCTGGACATGTCCATGCCCAATGCGTTGGCCTCGTCGATCAGCCGACAGTCAATCGAGAGCCCGACTGATTTCCGCTCAGATTTGGAACCGGGCCGAAGCATGTTGGAATCTCCGATCGCGCGTATCGTGAAACGCCACGAAGCTCGCAAGCAAGCTTGTCAGCCCTCCATCTCTTCCCGCAGCATCTCCAGCTCCAGCCATTCTTCCTCGAGCGCGGCGAGCGTCGTGCGCTCCTTGTCGAGCGCGGCGATGGTCTTCTGGAACGAGACGGGATCGCGGTCGTAGAAGGACGGGTCGGCGATGTTGTTCTCCAGTCGCGAGATCGAGGCCGTCACCGCCTCGATCTTCTTCGGCAGGGAGTCCAGCGCGAATTTCTGCTTGAAGGAGAGCTTTTTCGCAGGGCTCTTGGACGCTGGTTGTTCGGCTTTCGGCGAATTCTCGGCGGGTTCGGCCTTCGACCTTGCCTTGCGGTCTTCCAGCCTAGAGCCGCCGCGCTGCGCCAGCATGTCGGAATAACCGCCGGCATATTCGATCCAACGGCCGTTGCCCTCCGGCGCGATCACGCTGGTGACGGTGCGGTCGAGGAAGTCGCGGTCGTGGCTGACCAGGATCACCGTCCCGGCAAAGCCCGCGACCAGTTCCTGCAGCAGCTCCAGCGTCTCCATGTCGAGGTCGTTGGTCGGCTCGTCGAGCACCAGAAGATTCGCCGGCCGCGCCAGCACGCGCGCCAGCAGAAGCCGCGCGCGCTCGCCGCCCGAAAGCTCGCGCACCGGCGTGCGCGCCTGCTCCGGTTTGAACAGGAAATCCTTCATGTAGGAGACGACGTGACGCTGCTCGCCATTGACGAGCAGGTTCTCGCCGCGGCCGTCGGTCAGGCAATGCGCCAGCGTCTCCTGCGGGTCGACGGCCTCGCGTTTCTGGTCGAGCGTTGCGATCTCTAAATTGACGCCAAGCCGAACCGTGCCTGCGTCCGGCGCCAACTCGCCGGTCAGCATCTTCAAAAGCGTCGTCTTGCCGGCGCCGTTCGGGCCGACCAGGCCGACGCGGTCGCCGCGCTGGATGCGGGTCGAGAAACCCTTAACCACGGCGAGGTCGCCGAAGCTCTTGTCGATGGCCTTGGCCTCGATCACCAGCTTGCCGGATTCGGCGGCGTCGCTCGCCACCATGGTGGCGGTGCCCTCGGCGCCGCGATGGCTGCGGAAGCGCTGGCGCATGGTCTGCAATTCGCCGAGGCGGCGCATGTTGCGCTTGCGCCTGGCGGTCACGCCATAGCGCAGCCAGTGCTCCTCGCGCACGATCTGCCGGCCGAGCTTGTGCTGGTCGCGCTCTTCCTCCTCCAGCACCTGGTCGCGCCATTCCTCGAAATGGGCAAAGCCCTTGTCCAGCCGCCGCGTCTGGCCGCGATCGAGCCAGACGGTGGCGCGCGAGACGCGCTCGAGAAAGCGGCGATCATGCGAAATCAGGATGACGGCGGAAGAGGTGCGGGCAAGCTCTTCTTCCAGCCATTCGATGACTGACAGGTCGAGATGATTGGTCGGCTCGTCGAGCAGCAGGATGTCGGGCTCCGGCGCCATGACACGCGCAAGGGCCGCGCGACGCGCCTCGCCGCCGGAAAGGTCGTTCGGCCGTTCCTCGCCGGTCAGGCCGAGATGTTCCATCAAATAGGTGGCGCGATGCGGGTCGTCGGCCGGGCCGAGGCCGGCCTCGACATAGGCGCGCACGGTGGCGAAGCCATCCATGTCCGGCAGCTGCGGCAGATAGCGGACCGTCGCCGAGGGCTGCCTGAACACCTCGCCGTCCTGCGGCTCGATCATGCCGGCGGCGATCTTGAGCAGGGTCGACTTGCCCGAACCGTTGCGTCCGACCAGCGCGATCTTCTCGCCGGCGGATGCGCTGAGCGCCGCGCCGTCGAGCAGCGGGGTGCCGCCGAAGGTCAGTTTAATGCCGTCAAGATTGAGGAGTGGCGGCGCCATATCAGCTTTCTGGAAGGGGATAGGGGTGGGCCAGAAGCAGCGCCCGGCCGCGCTCCAGCGCGATGCCAAGCTGCCCTTTGACCTCGTTTGATATAGTGAGCGAGGAGCCGAACGCCACCTCGACGCGGTCGAGTGGCCATTTGGCGCCGGTGACCGTCAGCCCGGCGAGCTCCGAGAAGCCGAGCACCGAAAACAAGGTGCCGTCCGCATAGTCGAAGGCGGCGCTGCCCGGCAAAACGGGAACACCTTCCTGCGCGCCGCTGGTCAGCAGCACCGTCGTGCCCGCCTCGGCCAGCCGCACGGCCAGCGCCAGATGCAGGAAAGCATGGTCGGCGCGCTTGCCGCCGAAGGCGCCAGCCAGAACGAGGCTGGTGGCGCCACGCTTAAGCGCTTCCGCTATAGCGAGCTCGCCATCGGTGATGTCCTTCTCGGCCGGGAAGACCTTTCGGGGCACCGCGGCGAGATCATCCGGCAGGTTCGCCGGCACGGAATCGAAATCACCGACCCAAAGCTCCGGCATCAGGCCGAGCATGCGAGCGTGGCCGATACCGGCATCGGCGGCGATGACGCGTGAGCCTTCGATCTGACGTTCGAGCCGGGGCGTGCGGATAAGGTCGCCGCCAAGCAGGATGGTGAATGTGCTCATGGGCGTCGCCCTTACCAGCCCTGCCCGCGAAACGGAAGCCGGACAGCCCGCGCTTCGGTTGCGAGTCCGCTGCCCCGGGACATTATCTGCCCGGCAAACTTCCGCTTGCGCCGCGCTTCGGCCGGGCCTATCTGTCGAAACGCTCTAACGGGGTGCCGGACGTGATCCGGCTGAGAGGCAATCAAGCCAACCCGCCGAACCTGATCCGGTTTGTACCGGCGGAGGGATTAGACGTTTCGGACCATCCGGCGCCTCAATTCCTTGTCACCAGAACGAAGGAGGCGCCGATGCGCTCGCTATTGTCCCAGCTTGTTCTCGCAACCGGTCTTGTTTCGCTTCTGGCGGGCGTCGCGCCTGCCGAGGCAAAGGACAAGCTCACCGTCTATACCTATGAAAGCTTTACCGCCGATTGGGGGCCAGGGCCTGCCGTCAAGAAGGAATTCGAGGCCGAATGCGGCTGCGATCTCGAATTCGTCTCGGTGGCCGACGGCGTGGCGCTGCTCAACCGCGTCAAGCTCGAAGGCGCCGGCACCAAGGCCGATATCGTGCTCGGCCTCGACACCAATCTCACTGCCGACGCCAGGACTAGCGGCCTGTTCGCGCCGCATGGCGAAGTGTCCGGCATTGACGTGCCCGGCGGCTGGAAGGACGACACTTTCGTGCCTTTCGACTATGGTTATTTCGCCGTCGTCTATGACACGCAGAAGCTGAAGAACCCGCCGAAGAGCCTGAAGGAGCTGGTCGAGGGTAGCGGCACGGACAAGATCGTCATCCAGGATCCGCGCACCTCGACGCCCGGACTCGGCCTGCTCTTGTGGGTGAAGTCGGTCTATGGCGACAAGGCGCCGGAAGCCTGGGCCAAGCTCAAGCCGAAGGTCTTGACGGTGACGCCGGGCTGGAGCGAAGCCTATGGCCTGTTCACCAAGGGCGAGGCGCCGATGGTGCTCTCCTACACCACCTCGCCGGCCTACCACATGGTGGCCGAGAACACGGAGCGCTATCAGGCGGCCTCTTTCGAAGAGGGCGAATACCTGCAGATCGAGGTTGCCGGCATCACGACGACCGGCGCGAAGAACCCGCTGGCGCAGAAATTCATCGCCTTCATGACCGGACCGGAATTCCAGGACATCATTCCGGAAACCAACTGGATGTTCCCGGCCGGCAAGACCGACAAGCCGCTCAACCCGGCCTTCGACAAGCTGGTCAAGCCGACCAAGACCTTGCTGTTCAGCCCCGAGGAGGTGGCGGCCAACCGCAAGGCCTGGGTGGATGAGTGGCTGGCGGTGATGAGCAAGTAGGACGCAGGTGGCGCTTGAACACCCCTCTGTCCTGCCGGACATCTCCCCCGCAAGGGGGAGATCAAGCGCTTTGTCGGTTTCGCCAATCTCCTGCGCTGCAAGAGTGGCGCGGCGATCGAAGCTGCTAATCTCCCCCCTTGCGGGGGAGATGGCCGGCAGGCCAGAGGGGGATGGGCGGGAACTCGACGCGGATAATCCTTCCGCTCAAACCAAGCCCCTGTTTGGTTAGGGGAAATGCTGGCGTCCCGTCCCAAAGACTCTCGCGTCACCGCCGGTGTCGTCGCGCTGGCGGCCATCACGCTGCTCATCGGCGGTGCCTTCGCTGGGCTCGCTGTCGAAGCCGCGCAGGATCTCTCCGGCGCTGCCGCCGCCTTCGACGGCTACCTCCTGCGCGTTGCCCGCTTCACGCTGTGGCAGGCGGCTCTGTCGACGCTGCTCTCGGTCGCGCCGGCGCTGCTCGTGGCGCGCGCTCTGTCGAGGCATCCGGCTTTTCCAGGTCGCGGCCCGATCCTGCAATTGTTCACCGTGCCGCTGGCATTGCCAGCCATCGTCGCCGCGCTCGGCGTCTTGGCGCTCTACGGTCGCGCCGGATATTTTGCCGGCGCTTTCGCCCGGCTTGGCGGCGCAGAGTGGCCGGGAATCTACGGCCTCTCCGGCATCCTGGTCGCGCATGTCTTCTTCAACCTGCCCCTGGCGACGCGCCTGTTCCTCGAGGCGCTCGGCACCGTCCCCGCCGACCAGTGGCGGCTGGCGAGCCAGCTCGGCATGGGTGTCCGGCCGGCCTTCCGGCTGATCGAATGGCCGGTGCTGCGGGCGGCCCTGCCGGGGATTGCCGGGCTGGTCTTCATGCTCTGCATCACCTCCTTCACCATCGTGCTGACGCTGGGCGGCGGTCCGGCCGCGACGACGCTGGAGGTCGCCATCTACCAGGCGCTGCGCTTCGATTTCGATCCCGCGCGCGCCGTGGTGCTGACGCTGCTGCAGATCGCGCTGACCTTCATCGTGGTCGTCGCTCTCACACGGCTCGGCGCCAACACGGTCGGCGACGCCAATCTGCCGGTCGCGCCGCGCCGCTACCTTTCAGCGGGCCGGCTCGAAACCGTGCTGAATGCCGGCCTCATCGCGCTTGCCCTGCTGTTCGTCGCCGGACCGATGGCGGCGACGCTGCTTTCAGGCCTCGAGGCCGATCTCGGCCGGCTGGCGGGCGAGGAGGCGGTGCGCCGCGCGACCCTCACCAGCGCGGGCCTTGCCTTGCTTGCGGCGCTGCTCAGCGTGACGCTGTCGCTGGCGTTGATTGAGGCGCGGCGCGCGCTGGCCCTGCGCCGCCGCTCGGGGAACACCATGTCGCTGCTCGAACACGCCGCCGACACCGGCGCCGGCTTCGTGCTCGTGGTGCCGCCGATCGTGCTTGGCGCCGGCTGGTTCCTGGCGCTGCGCCATGTCACCGATGTTTTTGCCGTCGCCCCGGTCATGGTCGTCGCCGTCAACGCGGTGATGGCGATGCCCTTCGCCATCCGCGCCATTCGCCCGGCCTATGACGCGGCGAGCGAACGACATGAGCGGCTCTGCCTGGCGCTCGGCATATCCGGCTGGAACCGGCTCAGCCTGATCGACTGGCCGTCGCTGAGGCGGCCCTTGGCCACCGGCTTCGCCTTTGCCATGGCGCTGTCGCTCGGCGATCTCGGCGTGATCGCGCTCTTCGGCAGCGATTCCGTGCAGACCTTGCCCTATCTGCTTTTGGCACGCATGGGCAGCTACCGGACAGCCGACGCCGCGGGACTTGCCTTGCTGCTTGGCCTTGTCTGCCTGATGCTGGTGGTCGCCGCCGACCGGCTGGGGCGGGAAGGAAAGCGATGACGACGACCATTAAGGGCGCCGCCGCGCAAAAGCGCCTCACCGTCGCGCTGGATGACGTCTCATTCAGCTATGGCGAGTCTTCGTTTCGCTTCAATGCCGAATTCGCGGCCGGCAGGATCACCGCCATCATGGGGCCGAGCGGTTCCGGCAAGTCGACATTGCTCAATCTGATAGCCGGCTTCGAAACGCCCGACACCGGCAAGGTGCTGATCGGCGGCATCGATGTCGGCGACACGCCGCCTTCGGCGCGGCCGGTGTCGATGGTGTTCCAGGAAAACAATTTGTTTGCGCATCTTTCCGTTGAAGCCAATGTCTGGCTCGGCCGCTCGCCATCGCTGAAACTCGGCGACGCCGATCGCATTGCCGTCGCCGAGGCGCTGGCGCGGGTTGGCCTGGCGGGCAAGGAAAAGCGGCTGCCGCGCGAGCTTTCCGGCGGCGAGCGGCAGCGCGTGGCGCTGGCGAGGGTGCTGCTGCGCGACCGGCCGGTTTTGCTGCTCGACGAGCCTTTCGCGTCGCTCGGCCCGGCGCTGCGCGAGGACATGCTCGACCTTGTCGCCGGCATCCACGTAGAGCGCAAAATGACAATCCTCTTCGTCACGCATCAGCCGGAAGATGCACGCCGCATCGGCCAGGACGTGGCGTTTCTCGATGAAGGCATGATCGCGGCGACCGGGCCGGCCGACGATTTCTTCGATCGGTCTGGACCGGATGCGTTCAGGCGCTATATCGGCGATCAAGGCGGCACCGTTGCCGGATCACAACATATTGCCCGGAAGCGGACATAATTTATGGCCAAACCGGCAATGGGCGATCCGGCGTTTCCTTGCCTTGTCCGGGGAGTATGGCTAGGTCCGGCCATGCTGGTCCGGCTGGGCCGTGATTTGCCGAAAGATTTGGAAAGGAAGCCGACCTGTCGAGCGGCGCTAAGAAGGTGTGGATGAAGCCGCTGGCACGATTTTTCGCGCTGGCGAGCGTTGCCTTGCTTGCGAGCTGCCAGATGTTCACGCCGCCGGACGTGCAGGAGAGCGGCTTCCAGCCTTCCGACAAGCCGATCACCGTCGACAATGTCGTCGCCAATGCCAAGCTCGCCGAAATGGCGAAGGCGCAGCATCCGCGTATCCTGGCGACCTATGGCGGCGAATATTCCGACCCCAAGCTGGAACGCATGGTGGCCAAGGTCGTCGGCAATCTCACGGTGGTGTCGGCCAACCCGACCCAGACCTATCGCATCACCATCCTCAATTCGCCCAACGTCAACGCCTTCGCGCTGCCGGGCGGCTATCTCTATGTGACGCGCGGGCTGCTGGCGCTCGCCAACGATTCCTCCGAGCTTGCCGCCGTCATCGCGCATGAGATGGGCCACGTCACCGCCAATCATGGGCTGCAGCGGCAGCAGCTCGAAGCCGAGGAAGGCCTGGCGACCAAGGTGGTTTCCGACGTGCTCGGCGACAGCCCGACCGCCAAGGCGGCGTTGATCCGCGGCAAGCTCAGGCTCGCGCAATTCTCGCGCAACCAGGAACTGCAAGCCGACGCCATCGGCATCAAGTCGATCGGCGAGGCGGGCTACGATCCCTATGCCGCCGGCCGCTTCCTGCAGTCGATGTCTGCCTATACGGATTTCCGCTCGGTGAGCGGCGCCACCGACGCCAGCCTCGACTTCCTGGCGACCCACCCGAACACGCCGCAGCGTATCGAGCTGGCGCAGCGCCTTGCGCGCAATTTCGGCCCGCCCGGCGTCGGCACGCGCGACCGCGACGCATTTCTGGCCGGCATAGACGGCCTGCTCTACGGCGACACGCCGGAAGAAGGCTATGTGCGCGGCCAGACCTTCATGCACCCCAATCTCGGCGTCTCCTTCACCGTGCCGGATGGCTTCGTTATCGACAATTCGGCGGCCGCCGTCACGGCGACCGGGCCTGGCGACATCGCCATCCGCTTCGACGGCGTAGCGATCGACAAGTCGGTCTCGCTCACCGATTACATCCGCAGCGGCTGGGTGGCGGGGCTGGAAGACGCCAGCGTGCGCCAGGAAACGATCAACGGCAACGATGCGGCGACGGCGCATGCCAGCGCGCAAGGCTGGCAGTTCGATATTGCGGTGATCCGGGCCGGCGGGCAGGTCTACAGGCTGCTGACGGCCGCGCCCTCGGCCAGCACTTCGCTGGACCCGGTCGCGCGCTCGGTCAGCGGCTCCTTCCGCGTGCTGAGCCCGGCCGAGAAGGCGGCGCTGAAGCCGCTGCATATCCGGGTCGTCACCGTCCAGGCCGGCCAGACCATGGGCTCGCTCGCTGCGCAGATGGTCGGCGTCGACCGCAAGCTCGACCTGTTCCGGGTGCTCAACGCCATGTCGCCCGGCGCGAGCGTATCGGCGGGCGACAAGGTCAAGATCGTCACCGACAAATAAGACCGACGCCCCGCATTCCGGCGGCTTCCGCTTTATGGTGATGGCGTTTCGTTGAATCGCCATCACGATCCTTGTTGGAGCATGATGTCGTCCGAAACCGGTTCCCACTTATCGGAATCATGCTCTCTCGACGCTGCCGTTCGGTTGGCTGCGTCCACGCCATCGCTGCTGTTATCTGATCCCGTCAGAGCCGCCGGTGCTGCCAGTATCAGTGCCGCCGGAATCAGTGCTGCCGGTGCTGCCAGTGTCGGTGCTGCCGGAGTCGGTGCTCCCGGTGCTGTCACCGTCGGTGCTGCCGCTGTCAGATCCGCCGCCGCGGGGCTCGGGGTGATCGCCGCCATTGCCACGCCAAGATGCCGGTCCGGTGCCGTTCTGTATGCGCTTGGCTGGTATCTTGGTGACCGGTGGCGGCGCTTTTGGCGCGGGGGTACGGACCACCTTTATCTTCGTGACCACTTTGGTCACCACCTTGGGCTTGCACACCGGGACCGTATTTTCGCTTCGCTTGGGCCAGAGACCGAGAATGGCCATCGAATAAGCCTCCTGCCGGTCGATGCCGGCTCGGAGGAAAGCCAAGGCGCGGGCCGGGTCGGCGGGCACGCCGTTGCGGCCTTCCTTGAAGATCAACGCAAGGTCCTTGGTGGCATCGACATGCCCCATCGCCGCTGCCTGGAGCAGCAGGTCCAGTCCCTTTCCGGTGTCGCGCTGGACGCCGACACCGTCGAACAAAGCGCGCCCCAAGGCAGTCATGCCGTAGGGATCTCCCTTGTCCGACGCCTGCGCATAGAGGCTGTTGGCTTTGGTCAAATCCGGAGCCGCGCTCATTCCGGATGCGGCGATGTAGCCGAGCTCGTAAACGGCACGGACGTGCCCCTCATCGGCCGCATCCTGGATCACATTCCTCGCTTCGTCGATCCGGCCCGACGCCAGCAGCGCCCGCCCCAACTCGTAGCGGAAGCGCGCAATGTCGGGATAGGACTTCACCGCCGCCTCGCAAGCTTCGACAGCTCCGCCGCCGATCTCGTTCGGCAAGCGGCCCGAGACAACGCCCTGCAGGTCGAGCGGCTCGCCGGCGGCTTGGTCGCAAGGGTCGACGCTCGGCGAGAGTTGCATCGTCGACCGCTTCGCGGCGCTGCCCGCGCGGATCTCGATGCCGACTTCGACGGGAGCAGCCGAGCCGATCTGCGGCTCGTAGCGCAGTTTGTCGATGTCGGCGGCCGTCAGGCTCGATTCCGGCGACAGGACACGATCGGGCAGGGACAGCGTGCCGGCCGCCGGGTAGTTCGCAAGCTTGAGGCTGATCGAGGCATCCTTGGCCGGAAGCTCCAGTTTCAGCGGAACCGGGCCGACGCCGACCGGGACGCGGATGTCACGACCTCCAATCGCTTCGGCGGCATCGGCGACTTGGATTCCGCGCTCCGCCACCTGCTCGTTCTGTTGCGTATCGGGCGACGGCGCTGGTTCCTCCGCCCCGCGCATCAGCACGACGTCATCGATCAGCGAGGAATTCTCCCACGGAACCTGCTTGCCGTTGGTCGCCTTGACGACATCGCGGCGCACGGCTGCCATCACCGAGCGTATCTCCTGGTTCGGCGCCATCGCGCGGCGGGAGAAGGACGATGAAAACGGGCTGAGATCGCCGGATCCGTCATAGGCGACAGCGCCGGGCTCGGTGGCGAAGGCAATCAGCGTGTTCTGCGAGCCTGTCACCTGCGCAAGGCCGCTGCCGCCGGCGACGATCAACTGATCGCGCAGCCAATAGTCCTTGCGCGGGAAAGGATCGTTGCGGCAGGCGTCGAGGATGATCATCTGGACCTTCGATCTCGAGCGCAGCTGCCGCAGTATGTCGTCGACCTTGATGGCCTGGACTTCCATGTCGGCCGCATCTTTCAGCGACGCATCGACCGGGATCAGGAAATTCTCCCCGCCGATCTGAAAGCCGTGGCCGGAATAATAGATGACCGCCAGATCGGCGCCGTCCGCCGCCGCCAGATAGTTGCGGAACTTCTCTTCGAACTGAAGCCTGGTGAGGTCCTTGGCCGCGAACACCTCGAAGCCGGCCAGCCGGAATGTCTTCGATACATCCTCGGCGTCCTTGTCGGGATTCTTGAGGGCCGGGATTTCGCGGTATTGCGAATTGCCGATCACGAGGGCCACCCTTCGATCGGCATGCGCTTCAAACGTCGTGAGACCCACGAGGATCAAGGCTGCAAGGAACGCGCAGCATCGCAGCATGGCAAATCCCCCATGTGTTGTGATCTGGGGGAGTCAAAAAGCCGATTGCGGCGCAACGGTCTGTTAAAGAGCTCACAATCGCCGTTATTACCCGACGAAAATTCCCTTGATGGCGAGGTATTCTTGTTTAATAAATTTCTTATCTTGAGCTTGGCCCGGACTAACCTCAGGCGGCTTGCGCCAGAAATTCCGGGTTCTGCTTCACCAGGGCCAGCTTCAGCTTTTCCATGGCGCGGGCCTCGATCTGGCGGACGCGCTCCTTGGATATGCCGAGCTGTTCGCCGAGCGATTCCAGCGTGGCGCCGTCATCGCTCAGCCTGCGCTCCTCGATGATGCGAAGTTCGCGGGCGTTGAGCGCGCCGAGCGCGCTCTTCAGCCAGACCGCCCGGCGCTGGACATCGATCCTTTCGCCGACGATCTCGTCGGGAAGCGGGTCTTCGCAGACCAGGAAATCCATTCGCTCGGCGGCGCCGTTCTCGTCGGCCAAAGGCGCGTTGAGCGAGCTGTCGGGTGAGGACAGGCGCGAATCCATCATCGCCACGTCGGCTTCCGGCACGCCGAGCGCCGCCGAGACCTCGCGGTAGAGCGAGGCGTTGGAGAGCGGCTCGGCGCCGTTGGCCAGCCGTGCTCGCAAACGCCGCAGGTTGAAGAACAGCGCCTTCTGCGCCGAGCTGGTGCCGCCGCGCACGATCGACCAGTTGCGCAGGATATAATCCTGCATCGAGGCGCGGATCCACCAGGTGGCATAGGTCGAGAAGCGCACTTCGCGCGCGGGCTCGAAGCGGGCCGCTGCCTCAAGCAGACCGACATGGCCCTCCTGGATCAAATCGCCGAGCGGTAGGCCGTAATGGCGGAATTTCGAGGCCATTGAGATGACCAGCCGCATATGAGCGACGGTGATCCTGTGCAGCGCGTGCTGGTCGTTCTCTTCCTTCCAGCGGAGCGCAAGGACATGCTCCTCGTCGCGCTCGAGGTAGGGAGCCTTCATTGCCGCCCGGACCAATGTCCGTCCTGCCGCGTCCTCGATCATGCCGGCTCCTTTTGCGACGATTGCGCGTATGGCGGTTGAAAAGATGCCGCCGCGCCCTACAACAGCCATGCAACGTGTCAGGCGCATGGATGGTTCCGCCGCCCGAGAGGGCAGATGGTGCCGACGAAAACATTCTGTTATCTGCCGGAAAAAGCCGCTTGGCGGATTCCTGGCCAGTTTTGAGAATCAGATTTCTGGCAGAGCCGATTTTTGAAATCTGGTTCCTTATTTTGCTGCCTTCTATCTGCCAGTTTCCGGCCGTCACAATCGCGCCGGGGCACCGGTCAAAACGGGATCACAGAAAAATGAAATGGCTCAAACCGCTTCTTATCGCCGGAACGCTGCAGGTTCTGGCGATCGCCGCCGGCCATGCCGGCGCCAATCTCGACCAGATCAAGCAGGCCGGCGTGTTCAAGGTCGGCACTGAAGGCACCTACGCGCCTTTCACCTATCACGACGAATCCAACGCGCTGGTCGGCTTCGACGTCGAGATCGCCAAGGCCATCGGCGACAAGCTCGGTGTCAAGGTTCAGTTCCTCGAAGGCAAGTGGGACGGCCTGATCGCCGGCCTCGACGCCAACCGCTACGACGCCGTCATCAACGAGGTCGGCATCACAGACGCCCGCAAGGCCAAGTATGATTTCTCCGATCCCTATATCGCCTCGAAGGCGGTGCTGATCGTGCGCGGCGACGACACCGACATCAAGACCTTCGCCGACCTCAAGGGCAAGAAGGCCGCGCAGTCGCTGACCTCGAACTTCGGCAAGCTCGCCGAGAAGAACGGGGCCGAACTCGTCGGCACCGACGGGTTCGACCAGTCGATCCAGCTTCTGCTCACCGGCCGCGCCGACGCCACCATCAACGACAGCCTGTCCTTCCTCGACTTCAAGAAGCACAAGCCGGACGCCAATGTGAAGATCGCCGCGCAGGAAGAGAATGCCGACTATTCCGGCGTCATCGTGCGCAAGGGTGATCCGGAGTTGGTCGCGGCCATCAACAAGGCACTGGCCGACATCAAGGCCGACGGCACCTACCAGAAGATCGCCGACAAGTATTTCGGTCAGGACGTCTCGAAGTAAGGCAATCGTCCTTTTGCTCGCAAACCGGCGGGCCGTCTTAGACGGCCCGCCATTTTTTGCATGACATTCCGTGGGGCCGTCTAAGACGGTCCGCCATTTTTTGCACGACATTCATCGGGGCCGTCTTTGACGGCCTGCCGATTCTTGCATGATAGTCAGTCCATACGGGGGAACGCGCCGCCGTATCTGGAAGGGAGAAGCGCCCCGTGCCGCACTGGCTGCAATTGATGCTGGAATCGTTGCCGACGCTGCTATGGGCGGCGCTGATCTTCACCGTGCCGCTGACGCTTTTGTCCTTCGCGCTTGGGCTCATCGCCGGACTGGTGACGGCGCTGATCCGGCTGTTCGGCCCGAAGCCGCTGGTCTCGGTGGTACGCTTCTATGTCTGGATCTTTCGCGGCACACCGCTGCTGGTGCAGCTCTTCCTGATCTTCTACGGCCTGCCGTCGGTCGGCATCCTGCTCGATGCCTTTCCCGCCGCGCTGATCGGCTTCACGCTCAACATCGGCGCTTATACGTCGGAGATCATCCGCGCCGTCATCGGCTCGGTGCCGAAGGGCCAGTGGGAGGCGTCCTACTCGATCGGCATGACCTGGAGCCAGGCGATGCGGCGCACCATCCTTCCGCAAGCCGGCCGCGTCGCGGTGCCGCCGCTCTCCAACACCTTCATCTCGCTGGTCAAGGATACCTCGCTGGCGGCGGCGATCACGGTGCCCGAGATGTTCCAGGCCGCGCAGCGCATCGTCGCCACCACCTATGAGCCGCTGATCCTCTATGTCGAAGCGGCGGCGCTTTATCTCGCGTTGAGCTCGGTGCTGTCGGCGCTGCAGGCGCGGCTCGAAGTGCGGCTCAACCGTTATGGCGGATTCCTGGAGGCCAACGCATGATCGGCCTCACCAACGTCGAAAAGCGCTTCGGCGACAATCTGGTTCTGAAGGGCGTCACCGTCAGCCTCGACGAGGGCAGCGTGACGGCGCTGGTCGGCCCCTCGGGCGGCGGGAAAAGCACGCTCTTGCGCTGCATCAACTTGCTGGAAATCCCGACCTCCGGGTCCTTGCGTATCGGCGACGAGACGCTTGCGTTCCATCCGGGCGTCAAAGTGCCGGTCAAGGATATCCAGCGCATCCGCCTGCAGACCGGCATGGTGTTCCAGAATTTCCAGCTCTTCCCGCACCGCACAGCGATCGAGAATGTCATGGAAGGGCTGGTGACGGTGCTGAAATGGCCTGAGCCGAGAGCGCGCGAGCGGGCGCTGGCGCTGCTCGAAAAGGTCGGCATGGTGCACAAGGCCGATGCCTGGCCGGCGACGCTGTCCGGAGGCCAGCAGCAGCGCGTGGCGATCGCCCGGGCGCTGGCGCCGTCGCCGCGCGTGCTGCTTTGCGACGAGCCGACCTCGGCGCTCGATCCGGAACTGGCGCAGGAAGTGGTCGACGTGCTTGGGCAGCTAGCCCGCGAAGGCACGACGATGGTGATGGCCACGCATGATCTGAGGCTCGCCTCCAAGATCGCGCAGGAGGTCGTCTTCCTCGATGCCGGCTCGATCGTGGAGAAGGGGCCGGCCTCGGTTGTCTTCGACAATCCGGAGCGCGAGCGGACCAAGCGCTTCATCGCCTCGCTCAGGCAAGAAGAGGCGCAGAAGGAAGCGGGCGGCTGAGCCTCCTAACTTTTTACTTGCGGGGCCAATCGCATAGGGCGCGCCGGCCCCCTCATCCGGCCGCTTCGCGGCCACCTTCTCCCCATGGGGAGAAGAGCTTGGCGCCGGCGCTGACAACCTCCTCTCCCCTCGGGGAGAGGTCAGCCGAGCGAAGCGGAGCCTGGGTGAGGGGCGCCATATGCGAGAGTCCACAAGCAAAAAACCCGGCGCGAGGCCGGGTTCTTTGTAAACTCAAAAGCGAAAAAGCTCAGGCAGCTTCTTCCTGCTCGGCTTCCTCGTTGTCGGCCTTGGCGCCGCGCTTCGGACCCTTGTTGAGGTTGACCTCGATGAGGCGCACCGCCTCGGTCTCCGACATGCGGTTCACCGCGGCGATCTCGCGGGCCATGCGGTCGAGCGCGGCTTCGTAGAGCTGACGCTCGGAATAGGACTGCTCCGGCTGGTTGTCGGCGCGGTAGAGGTCGCGCACCACTTCCGAGATCGAGATCAGGTCGCCGGAGTTGATCTTGGCATCATATTCCTGGGCGCGGCGCGACCACATGGTGCGCTTGATGCGGGCGCGGCCCTGCACGACCTTGAGCGCGCGGTCGACATAGTCCTCTTCCGACAGCTTGCGCATGCCGATCGAGGTCGCCTTGGCGACCGGCACCTTCAGACGCATCTTGTCCTTCTGGAAATCGATGACGAACAGTTCCAGCTTGTGACCCGCAACTTCCTGCTCGTCGATCGCCACGATCTGACCAACGCCATGCGCCGGATAGACGATGAATTCGCCGGTCTTGAACCCGTGGCGGGCCGCGTTGGACTTCTTCTGCGGGGTGATCGTTGCCATTACGCCCTGAACTCCTTAGTTGTGTAGCCGGCATCATGCCGACTCGAACCCATGGGGTCGGCAATAGCCGACCATTAGCCGCACAACAGGGATGAACCCACCGGAAAAGCAGGGACCGGCATATCGCACGAATGCGACCGCCTGCCCCAGATCGCTCTGGTCCGGATCTAAAAGCTCACCTTTCAGTGATTTGGGGCGTTAGCGCCATAAATCGACGTTGTGTCACCGGCATGTTTTGCTGATGTAGCACAAAAAGTCGGAAGAATCAAGGTTTTGCTGCATTCGCTAACGCCAAGCGGCAGCGCTGCCCGTCAAGACAGTAATTGTATCGGTCCCGGTACGTCGCGTCATGCCGGTGTTGCCGGCCGCTCTATCAATCGCCTTCGCCGGGCTCCGCCGAAAAATACTTTTCGAACTTTCCGGTCTCGCCGTCAAAGGTCTTGGCATCCGCCGGCGGCTCTTTCTTGGCGGTGATGTTGGGCCATTTCTCGGCGTATTCCGAGTTGATCTGCAACCATTTGTCGAGACCGCCCTCGGTGTCCGGCTTGATCGCGTCGGCCGGGCATTCGGGCTCGCACACGCCGCAGTCGATGCACTCGTCGGGATGGATGACGAGCATGTTCTCGCCCTCGTAGAAACAGTCGACCGGACAGACCTCGATGCAGTCCATATATTTGCATTTGATGCAATTGTCGGTCACGACATAGGTCATTGCAGGCTCCGGAACGTCCCATTTTGTTGGGCTTTTTGGCTGAGGTAACGCCTTTGCCCGCCGCATGCAAGGGCAGGGATTGCCGGCGGAGCCGGGGGGCCGGAATGGAATTCCGGCCGGAAGGGTACATCAAGGTCACCCGGCCCGACCGCTGCGCGTTTTTCCTGGAATTGCTCCGGCCTCGACCCTCGGCCGATCAGGTCTCAATCGTCGCCGAGCAGACGGTCGGTCTGCCGGCGCTCGCGTTTGGTCGGGCGGCCGCTGCCGGCCTCGCGCAGCGCCGGAATGGCGTCCGGAACCGCGTCGCCTTTGGGCGTCGGCGCCGGCGACATGTCCTCGTAAAGCAGCCGCGCCTCGTCGGCCGGGCCGCGTCGCATGCCGCAATTCACCACCTTCCAGACCAGGATACGGCCCTCGAGCGTGATGGTGAGCACGTCGCCCGGCTTGACCAGATCCGAGGCCTGCGCTGCTTTGTCGCGATTGATGCGCACGCGTCCGGCGACGACGACCTTTGCCGCCAAGGACCGCGACTTCACCGCGCGCGAGAAGAACAGCCATTTATCGATGCGCTGGCGGCCCTCTCCAACCATCGCGGCTAGCTTTGTTGGAGCATGATCTTATCCGAAAACCGGTTCCCACTTTTCGCTGACGCGGTCCTTCGGTTCGGGATCATGCTGTCTCTTTGTTGGAGCATGATCTTGCCCGAAAACCGGTTCCCACTTTTTGGGATCATGCTCGAACCTATTTCTTCAGCTGGTCGCGCAAGGCGGCGAGCTTGGCGAAGGGCGAATCCGGGTCGAAGCGCTGCGGGCGTTCTTCGCGCGGCTTGCCCTGGAAGGCCGGCTTGCCGCCAGGAGCGTTGCTACCGCTCTGAGCATTGCCCTTGCCGTCCTGCCTGTTGCCCTTCCAGTCGGGCCGGCTCTCGCGGCGGCCCCCCTCGTGGCGATCTGGGCGCTCGCCTTGCGGCCTGCCTTCGCGCCGGTCGCCTGCATCCGGCCTCGGCTTGAACTTCGAGCGGTCGAAGCGCGGCTTGCCGGCGCCCTCATGCGCCGGCTTGTCACCGGGCTGGCCGCCTCCGGCGCCTGCCTCGCGTGCGGGCTGGCCACCGCGCGGACGATTGTCGCGGCGGTTGTCATGACGGTGACGCGGCCGCTGATGGTCGAAACGCGCCTGGCGCCATAGGAGCACAGGTTTTGGTTCCTCGGCGTCGGCTGGCGCCTCGCCGGCACTACCCTCCCCCTCGTGGGAAACGTCGGCGCTACCACCCCCACCCGCGTCGCTTCGCGCCGCGACCTCCCCCATCGAGGGGGAGGTAAGGGCGTCGGCGCTTTCGAGCGACTGGGGCGTTGCCGTAATGTCCACCGCTGCGGCGTCTTCCACCGCGGGAGCCTCTTCCGTAACCTCGGCCGGAACTTCAGCCGGCTCTCCCGCAACAGGTTCCGCTGCCACTTCCGCGATCGCTTCAGCCGGAGCTTCGGCGGCAGCCGGCTCCGAGCCCTCGACCGCCTCCGCGACCGTGTCAGTTGCCGCAGCTTGCGCCTCTGCTGCCTGCGCGCTGTGCGCCGCTTCTTCCGCGGCGAGCTTGGCCGCGGCCGCTTCGCGGGCGGCGGTGTCCAGCGCGTCGAGCTTCGCCTTCACCTCGGCGGCCGGCTTGGCCTCCGAGCGATAGCCGAGACCTTTCAGAATCTCCTCCATGTCGTCGGCCGTGGCGCCGAGGATCGACATCATCGGCGGCGTCACCATGAAGGAGTGGCCGTCATAGGCGCTGTCCGGACGCTGGCCGAGCCCGGGCTTCCAGTTGGTCGCCGGGCGGATGAGGTCGGCAAGCCGCTCGAGGATATCGACGCGTACGGCGCGGCGGCCGAGATTGCGGTAGCCGGCGAGCTTGTAAAAGGTCTTGTCGAAGGCCGGGTCGATGACGACCGAGGTACGGCCGGAGGCGAGCGCGTGCACCACGTCGCCGAAGCCCGGCTTGTCCTTGCCGTCGTTCTTGAGTGCCCAGAGCAGCGTCACCAGTCCCGCCGGCGCCGGCTTGATCAACGCCGGCACAAAGACATGGTAGGCGCCGAAGCGCACACCGAGGCGGCGCAATGCGGCACGGCCTTCCTGGTCGAGCGACTTCATCTCTTCCGCGATGTCGCGGCGATTGATCAGGCCGAAATGCTCGACCAGCTGGAAGGCGATGCCGCGCGCGATGCCGGTGATCTGGTCGGCGTTCTTCAAGTCGACCAGCGGCTTCAAAAGCGACTCGATCTGGAAGTTGACGAAACGCTCGGCGCGCGCCGCGACCTTGTCACGGGCAGGGCCGGTCAGCTGCTCGTCGGCAAGCAGGACCAGGCGCGGCTTCAGCGCCTCGTCGCCGGCGACCAGCGTGCCGATCGGCGCGCCGATCCAGCGCAACACGCCGTCGGAGCCGAGCGCCAGGTCGCCATTGGCGCAGGCGGCAAAGCGTTCGGCGCGCGCGTCGAACTCGGCCGCGAGCGCCTTCTGGGCAGCGGTGCGCACCGCCTTGGCGTCCTCGCCGCCGGCGCTCTGGTCGGCGGTGAAGCGGAACCCTTGCAACTCGCCGACATGATGGCCTTCGACGAGGACGGTTCCGGTAGGGCTGATTTCGGCTTCAGGCATGGTATTTTCTCTAAGGCGCCGCATGAGGACGGAAGTCCTGCGGTCTACGAAGCGTTTCGTCAACCGCTCATGCAGCGCATCCGACAATCTGTCTTCGATTTCGCGCGTCTTTTCCTGCCAGTGTAGCTGATCGGCCAGCCAGCCCGGTCGGTTGGAGACGAAAGTCCAGGTGCGGATCTGGGCGATCCGGTGCGACAGCGTGTCGATATCGCCATCCGTCGTGTCGGCGCGCCGCACCTGCTCGGCCATGTAATTCTCATCGACATGGCCATGGCGCGCAAGGTCCATATAGATCGAGGCGATGAGGTCGGCATGCTGCGCCGGCGCGATCTTGCGGTAGTCGGGAAGCGCGCAGGCTTCCCAAAGCAGTGCCACGCGCTCCTTGCCGGTGGCCAAGGCGCGGATGTCGCCATCGCGCGACAGGTGCTCCAGGGCCTGCGCATCCACTGCCGGCAAAGCACGGGTCAAGCCTTCGACCGGCGCATTGGCCTCGGTCGAGCGTTTCAGCGCATCCAGGCTGGAAAAGTCGAAATCGGCGGTGCGCCATTGCAGCACCTTCACCGGGTCGAAATCATGCGCCTCGATCTTTTTGACCAGGTCCTCGTCGAACGGATCGACCTGGCCGGTGACGCCGAACGTGCCGTCGCGCAGATGGCGGCCGGCGCGGCCGGCGATCTGGCCGAGCTCGGCGGCGGTCAGGTTGCGGTATTGATAGCCATCGAACTTGCGGTTCTGGGCGAAGGCGACGTGCTCGAGGTCGAGGTTCAGCCCCATGCCGATGGCGTCGGTAGCAACGAGATAGTCGACGTCGCCGGACTGGAAGATCTCGACCTGCGCGTTGCGGGTGCGCGGCGAGAGCGCGCCGAGCACGACGGCAGCACCCCCCTGCTGGCGGCGGATCAGCTCGGCGATAGCATAGACTTCGTCAGCCGAGAAGGCGACGATCGCGGTCCGCCGCGGCAGCCGGGTGAGCTTCTTCGAGCCGGCATAGGCGAGATGCGAAAGCCGCGGCCGCGTCACCACGGATACGCCCTTAAGCAGTTTCTGCAGAATGCCGTGCATGGTGGCGGCGCCCAGGAGCAGCGTCTCCTGGCGGCCGCGCAGATGCAGGATGCGATCGGTGAAGATATGGCCGCGCTCGAGATCGCCGGCGAGCTGCACCTCGTCGATGGCGACGAAGGCGGCGTCGGTCTCGCGCGGCATCGCCTCGACGGTGCAGACCGAATATTTCGCGCCGGCAGGCACGATCTTCTCCTCGCCGGTAATCAGCGCTACCTTGTGGGCACCGACCTTCTCGCAGACGCGCGCATAGACCTCGCGGGCGAGCAGCCTCAGCGGCAGGCCGATGATGCCGGTCCCATGCGCGACCATGCGCTCGATGGCGAGATGGGTCTTGCCGGTGTTGGTGGGACCCAACACGGCCGTCACGTCGCGGCCCGAAAGGATCAGCGGCTGGGAGTGTTTCGGCTGGATGTTCATCGGCTCGGAAATAAGTGTTTCTGCCGCTTTTGGTCGGAGGCGCGGCGGCGCCGCCGCGTGTGACAGCCGACACATAGGGATTTAGGGCGCCGAGCGAAAGCGGAATGTTCTTTTTGGGAGCTGCCAGGAATGGACGAGCCGGCCAAACCGGCTGCCCTTAACGGCTGGAACGAGTCTGGAACGAATCAGCGACGAATCGGTGACTCGTTCTGATTCAGGTTTTGTTCACGGCTATATGTGGATTGTTTGACGATGAGTCTCACCACATGCTGAATCTGGAGATTGGCCCGATTCCTGCTTGGCCTCTGCCCGATGCGAAGCGCCGTTAACCTTTGCCGTGAACAGTCCCAGGCTGTTTGAGCCCACCAGGCAAACTTATGAAATTGTTGATCTTTCCTACCGGCGATTAACCATTGCAGCGCTGATTGAAGCTCCGGCCGTTAACTTTCCGGCCAAAGCCGGAACGAATCGGCGACGAATCAGCGATGGGATGACTTTCTTGTTTTGTTCACCCAACATATGGTGTTGTCCACAGCTTGCGCACCGATAATTCACAGCTTGTGAACGGGTTTTACACAATGGGAGACGGAGAACGTTAACTTTTGCGACCCGCAACGGGACATTTTCGCCAAGCGCCGAGATAGGCCAGCGCGCACCCGAACCCGGAGCGACCGGTTCAGATCTCGCCCGCCCCCGTAGCGTAGCGTTGCAGGACCGGGCCGACATTCTTGATGATCTCGTCTTGCGACAAGGCCACGACAGGCGGCAGCCGCAGCAGATAGCGGCAGGTCGCCAGACCCAGCAACTGGCTGGCGACCAGCCCGGCGCGACGGCCGGCGTCGGCAGGGTCGCCGAAGGCTGCCACGACCGGCCTGACCTGATTGGCGAATACGTCGCGCACCTTCTCGGCGGCGAATTCGTTCGACGCCGCCGAGCGCAGGAGAATGACCATGCCGGTGGCGGTGGGCGAGCCTTCCCATATGCGCAGAAAGCGTCTGATGATTGCGTCACCGATGGAAGCCTGGTCGGTCACCTGCGTTTCCGGCAGTCGCAGGTCGAAGAGCGCCGCCCTGGCGAACAATTCGTCCTTGCTGTGAAAGTAGCGGATCACCATCGCCGGATCGATCGAAGCGCGGGCCGCGATGTCACGGATCGAGGCCCCATCATAGCCATGCTGGACGAATAATTCTCTAGCGGCCTCGAGGATCTGCGCTTTGGTGCGCTCAGATTTGCTCGGCTTTTTCGGCTGATTCGTGCTCATGAAACTCCGAATATCAACGACTGTTGACAAATTCAAGTGCTCAGGGTAAAAGTCAACGATCGTTGATAAATGGAGAAAGAAATGTTGCCCGAGACCACAGAAGTCGTAATCATTGGCGCCGGTCCGACCGGCCTCACATTGTCCATCGCCCTTCATCAGGCGGGTGTCGACCACGTTCTGGTCGAACGTCTCGCCGAGGGCCTCAACACCTCGCGCGCCGGGGTGGTTCATGCACAGACGCTGGAAACGCTTGAGCCACTTGGCGTCGCCGGGAGGCTGGTCGAACTTGGGCTGAAGCTCGACAACTTTGCCATCCGCGACCGCGGCCGGACGCTGCTGAATCTCGACTTCAGCGATCTACCTTCGGTACATCCCTATGTGCTGATGATCCCGCAGAACCTGACCGAGAAAGTGCTCGCAGAACGTATCGGCAAGCTGGGCGGTGTCGTCCATCGCGGCGTCGAGGCGAAGATGGTGACGCAAGATGCCGATGGCGCGCAGGTCACAGTCGTCCAGAACGGCCGTGAACAGACGATCTCGGCACGCTACGTCGTCGGTGGGGACGGCATGCGCAGCGTGGTCCGCGAAGCAGCGGGCATCGGCTTCGACGGCGAGGCCTATGACGGCGTTTTCATGCTCGCCGATGTGCGCCTCGACTGGCCGCTTGGACCGACGGAAGTGTCGTTGCTGTTCTCGCCGGCTGGACTGGTCGTCGTGGCGCCGCTGCCGGATGGATCGTACCGGGTCGTCGCGACCATGGACGAGGCGCCAGAGAAGCCGGGCATTGCCGACATCCAGGCTTTGCTCGACAGCCGTGGGCCGATCGGCAGTCGGGTGCGGGTGCTCGACTTGACATGGAGCTCGCGCTTCCGCGTGCATCATCGCATCGCCAAGTCCTATCGCGAGGAGCGTCTGTTCGTGATGGGCGATGCCGCCCATGTTCACAGTCCGGCCGGCGGCCAGGGCATGAACACCGGCCTGATCGATGCCGTGGTGCTGGGAGAACTGCTCGGCGACGTGATCAACGGCGTCCGCCCGGAAAGCGAGCTCGATCTCTATGAGACGCTGCGGCGTCCTGCGGCGCAGGAGGTGATCGAGCTTGCAGGCAGGCTGACAGGCATGGCGCTCACCCGCACGCCGTTGCGACGCTTCCTGCGCAATCTGGTGCTCGGTTTCGTCAATCTGAACCCGATCGCCAAGCGCAGGATTGCCCTGAAGCTGTCGGGTCTCAGCCGCGCGAAAATGGCCAGGCTGCCGGCACCGTCGCAGCCGGGTGTGCGCAAGCAGGTCATGAAAAGCGAATTCAAGCTCGTCGCTTGAGCTGCGTGCGGAGTGCCGGCTGGACGAAGTGAGCACCTGCAAAAATGCCGGCGAAACCGCCGGCATTTCGCATGCTGCAGCCAACGATATTCGCTCAGACGAAGTACTGGCCGCCATTGGCGGTGATCGTCGAGCCGGTGATGAAGCCGGCCTCGTCGGAAGCCAGGAAGACGACGCAGCGCGCGATCTCTTCCGGCTCGCCGAGGCGGCCGACCGGGATCTGAGCGATGATCGACTCCCGCACTTTTTCCGGCACGGCCATGACCATGTCGGTGGCGATGTAGCCGGGGCAGACGACATTGATGGTGATGCCGGCGCGAGCCCCCTCTTGAGCTAGCGCCTTTGTGAAGCCGATGTCGCCGGCTTTCGAGGCCGAATAATTGACCTGGCCCATCTGGCCCTTCTGGCCGTTGATGGAGGAGATGGTGATGACGCGACCGAACTTGCGGTCGCGCATGCCGCTCCACAGAGGATGCGTCATGTTGAAGACGCCGGAGAGGTTGGTGTCGATCACTTCCTTCCACTGCGCGGGCGTCATCTTGTGGAACATGGCGTCGCGGGTGATGCCGGCATTGTTGACCAGCACGGAGACCGGACCGAGATCGGCTTCGACCTGCTTGATGCCGGCGACGCAGGCCTCGTAGTCGGCGACGGACCATTTGTAGATGGGGATACCGGTTTCGGCCTTGAATTTCAGGGCCGCCTCGTCATTGCCGGCATAGTTGGCCGCGACCGAATAGCCGGCGTTCTTCAAGGCGACCGATATCGCAGCACCAATGCCGCGTGATCCGCCCGTGACGATTGCTACCTTGCTCATGTGGTCCTCCCTTTAAAACAGTCTGAGCGAACAGAGAGTAGCGAGTAGGGGTCCGATATCCCGCCGCGCGACGCTTTCTTCGCTATTCGCTATTCGCTACTCCCTACCCCCTATTCGCTATTGGCTCAGTTCAGCGCTTCCACGCACATGGCGACGCCCATGCCGCCGCCGATGCACAGCGTGGCGAGGCCCTTCTTGGCCCCGCGGCGGCGCATCTCATAGACCAGCGTGTTGAAGACGCGGGCACCGGAGGCGCCGATCGGGTGGCCGATGGCGATGGCGCCGCCATTGACGTTGACGATGGAGGGATCCCAGCCCATGCCCTTGTTGACGGCGCAAGCCTGCGCGGCGAAGGCCTCGTTGGCCTCGACGATATCGAGGTCCTTGACCGACCAGCCGGCCTTTTCCAGCGCCCGCTTCGAAGCCGGGATCGGACCCGTGCCCATGATCGCCGGATCGACGCCGGCGGTCGCCCAGGAGGCGATGCGCACCAGCGGGGTGATCCCACGCCTTGCAGCCTCGGCCTCGGTCATCAGCAGCGCGCCGGCGGCGCCGTCATTGATGCCGGAGGCGTTGGCAGCGGTGACCGTGCCGTCCTTGTCGAAGGCGGGCTTCAGCTTGGTCATGGCGTCGAGCGTCGCGCCATGGCGGATGTACTCGTCCTGGTCGACGACGGTGTCGCCCTTCTTGCCCTTGATGGTGAAGGCGACGATCTCGTCCTTGAACCTGCCGGCCTTCTGCGCGGCCTCCGCCTTGTTCTGCGAGGCGAGCGCGAACTCGTCCTGGGTTTCGCGGGTGATCTGGAACTGGCGGGCGACGTTCTCGGCGGTGTTGCCCATGTGGTAGCCGTTGAAAGCGTCCCACAGGCCGTCCTTGATCATGGTGTCGATCATCTTGTAGTCGCCCATCTTGACGCCGGCGCGCAGATGCTCGGCATGCGGCGACAGCGACATCGATTCCTGGCCGCCGGCGACGATCACCTTCGCGTCGCCGGTGGCGATCTGCTGCATGCCGAGCGCGATGGCGCGCAGGCCCGATCCGCAAACCTGGTTCAAGCCCCAGGCCGTGGTCTCCTTCGGCAGGCCGGCATTGATCGAGGCCTGACGGGCCGGGTTCTGGCCTTGCGCGGCGGTCAGCACCTGGCCGAGGATGACCTCGTCGACTTCCGCCGCCTCGACCTTCGCGCGCGCCAGCAATTCCCTGATGACGACGGCGCCGAGCTCATGCGCCGGCGTGGCGGCGAAACTGCCGTTGAAGGATCCGACCGCGGTGCGGGCGGCGCTGGCGACGACGATGGAATTGGAAGCGGACATTTTCTTCTCCAGACTTCGAGGTGTCGTGTTTGGGGCTATCCTTGGAGACTTTCTTGCCGGTTCAAGCAGCCGAGTCAAACCGGAAATGGGCATGGCCGCCATGCGCGGCAAGCAGAACGTGCGCCGGTTGCGGTAACATGCCGTTGTCCGCGCGGCGGATTTTGTCATGGCCATGCAGCATTAAATGATGCCGCAGTGCACAAACTGCTTGGAATTGTGACGCTTTTGCGCGTATCCTCGAAAAGGGCGCAATCGTTACCGGCCGCTTACTCCTAAAGGTGCCGGTGTCCTGGGGAGGATATGGATGGCCGCAAAAGACGACCCGATCGTCATCAAGAAGTATGCCAATCGCCGGCTCTACAATACCGGCACGAGCACCTATGTGACGCTCGAGGACTTGGCCGAGATGGTCAAGAAGGGCGAGGAGTTCACGGTCCAGGACGCAAAGACGGGTGACGACATCACCCATCCGGTGCTGACGCAGATCATCTTCGAACTGGAGAACAAGGACGGGCAGAACATGCTGCCGATCCCGTTCCTGCGGCAGCTCATCTCCTTCTACGGCGATCAGATGCAGATGATCGTGCCGAGCTTCCTCGAACAGTCGATGATCGCCTTCTCCAAGGAGCAGGAGCGGTTCCGCGAGCAACTAAAGGGCGCTTTCGGCAAGACGCCGATCGACATGATGAAGACGCCGATCAAGGCGCTCGAGGAACAGACGCGCCGCAATGTCGAGATGTTCCAGAACGCCATGCGCATGTTCACGCCGTTCCCGCCTGCCGGCGGCAATTCCGCGGCCCCTGCCGAGCCGCCGAAGAAGGAAGAGAAATCCGACGATCTGCAGGAATTGAAGGCGCAGATTGCGGCCATGCAGCGCAAGCTGGACACGATGTCCTGACGGGTGTGCCGCCGTCTGGCGGTGGTCGCGAACGCTGGAGATTGGCGCAAAGGCCCCTCCCTTAGTCATCCTCGGGCTTGAACCGAGGATCCTGTGTGTTGGTTCTGGTGTATGGTTGAAGTGGGAAGGAGACCGAGTGGATCCTGGTCGTCCTTTCGGACAGGCCGTGGCATGGCCCGGTCCCTTCCCACCGGTGAACCATCAACCTGAACAGTTGCACGGGGCTGTTCCAAGCAGACCCCGCACCACAGGAAGAGGCGTGGACATGATAGCCCAGAACTATGTTGGCTGCGACATCTCCAAGCAGTGGCTGGACTTTTTTGATGAGACAAGCGGCCGTCTTCGGCGCGTCGACAACCAGGCCGATGCGATCGCGGCCTATGTGGCAGGGCTTGATCCCAGCCGGGACTTCGTCGTCATGGAGGCGACAGGGGTCCATGACCGGCTGCTGCGCCATGCGCTGGCCAAGGCCGGCGTGCCGTTCTCGCGGCACAACCCGGCGCACACCCACCACTATGCCAAGTCGACCAGACGGCGCGCCAAGACCGATCCTCTCGACGCCAGGATGCTGAGCGACTATGGCCGTCGCTATCAGCCTGAGGCCGAGCCGGCGCCACGCGAAGAAGGTGAGCGGCTTCAGTCGCTTGCCGGCCACCGCGATCAACTGGTCGCGATGCGGGCAACGCTGAAGAAGCAACTCGGCGAGGCTTTCGAGGCGATCGTCATCACCAGCCTCAAAGACCTGATCGCCGGCCTCGATGCTCGCATCAAGGCGTTCGAGGGCCAGATTGCCGAAGTCATTCGTCAAGCCGAGGACACCGCCCGCGATTACACGCTGATGGTCTCCGTGCCCGGCGTCTCCAAGGTCGGCGCATTCTCCTTGCTGGCGCTCTTGCCCGAGCTCGGCCAGCGCTCACCCAAGGCGATCGCCGCGCTCGTCGGCCTTGCCCCGTTCGACAACAAGAGCGGCAAGCTCAACCGCAGGAGCCAGATCCAGGGCGGGCGATCGCGCGTGCGCCGCGCCCTCTACATGGCAGCCCTCACGGCCATCAGAACCTGCGACCGGTTCAAGTCCTTCTACACCGCACTTGCCGCCCGCTCAGGCTCCAAGAAACTGGCTATCATCGCCGTCGCAAGGAAGCTCCTCGTCGTCCTCAACGCCATCATGCGCGACAAAACCGCATTCGCATGAACACAGTTGCCATTCCGTGACCTCGCCCGAAGGGCAAAAGCGGCGCAAGACAGAGGTCGTTTTGGACCGCCGCAACGCGTGTAGGTAACGGCATGGATTCCAGTGTCTGCGCCGCGTCGCTTCGCCCCTTGCTTCGCCCTGGAATGACGAAGCCGAGGGTTTCGGCCAGTCGCAAGAGGCACCTGGGCTGCTGTCCAACCGGACTACTTCTGGTTCCACCGCCGGATGATCGGCTCTGTCAGGTCGTGCTCGTAGCCCAGGATGCTGAGGCTGGCGGTGTCGAGCACGAAGTGCTCGCCACCTTCCGGCGGCAGGCCGACCCAGCGCGCCGCGAACACGCGCAGGAAATGCGAGCTGGAGAAGATGAGCACATTGCCGGCAACTGCGCGCAGCTCGGCGATGATGGTATCGGCGCGGGCGCCGACATCGGCCGCCGTCTCGCCCTGCGGACAGCCATCGCGAAACAATTGCCAGCCGGGTCGCTTGGACAGGATCTCCGTGGTCGTCACCCCTTCATAGGCGCCGTAATCCCATTCCTGCAGGTCGGGCTTCTTCACCGCGCGCTCGCCGAAGCCGGCGAGCCGACAGGTGTCGAAGGCGCGCTGCGAGGGGCTAGACCAGATCGCCTGGAACGTCAGTCCCTTGAGCCGGTCGGCAACAGCGCGCGCGGCCTCCTCGCCTTTCGCCGTCAGCGGGATGTCGGTGCGGCCGGTGTGCCTGCCCGAGAGGCTCCATTCAGTCTCGCCATGACGGACGAGATAGATCTCGGGATACGCGTTGCTCATCGTCCGTCCTCTCGGCTGATTGTTTCGCCGGGAATCCGGCTCGCGCAGCCTATGCGGCGGCCGACAAAAAGAACAGGCCGCGGCAGAGCCGCGACCTGTCCGGCATCGGGAGGATGCCGTTTGTCTTCCGCAATTTCGGACGGTGATCAGGCAGGCTGCAGGCCGCCCGACAGCGCAAGGTCAGCCTCTTCCGGCAACTGACCGGCCATGGCGGCGGCGAATTGCTTCTGGTCGAGCTCGCCTTCCCAGCGGGCCACAACGATGGTCGCGACCGCGTTGCCGACGAAGTTGGTGAGCGCGCGGCATTCCGACATGAAGCGGTCGACGCCGAGGATCAGTGCCATGCCGGCGACCGGCACCGAGGGCACGACCGAGAGCGTGGCGGCCAAGGTGATGAAGCCGGCGCCGGTGATGCCGGCCGCGCCCTTCGAGCTCAGCATCGCGACGAGCAAAAGCAGGATCTGGTCGCCGAAGGTGAGTGGCGTGTCGGTCGCCTGGGCAATGAACAGCGCGGCAAGCGTCATATAGATATTGGTGCCGTCAAGGTTGAAGGAATAGCCTGTCGGGATGACAAGACCGACCACCGAGCGGTTGCAGCCGGCGCGCTCCATCTTGGCCATCAGGCCGGGAAGTGCCGCTTCCGACGACGAGGTGCCGAGCACCAGGAGCAGCTCTTCCTTGATGTAGCGGATCAGCGCCAGGATGGAAAAGCCGTTGTACCATGCGACGGCACCCAGCACTACGAGCACGAAGAGCAGCGACGTCAGATAGAAAGTGCCGATCAGGAAGGCGAGATTGGCGATCGCGCCGATGCCGTATTTGCCGACGGTGAAGGCCATGGCGCCGAAAGCGCCGATAGGGGCGGCCTTCATCAGGATCGCGACAAGGCGGAAGACCGGCGCGGTCAACGCCTGGAGGAAATCGACGACCGGGCGGCCGCGTTCGCCGACCAGCGCCAGGGCGATGCCGAACAGCACCGAGAAGAACAGCACCTGCAGGATGTCGCCCTGCGCAAAGGCGCCGGTGATGGTGTCGGGGATGATGTTCATCAGGAAGCCGACAATGGTCGTGTCATGCGCCTTCTCGGTGAAGGTCGAGACCTTCGAGGCGTCGAGCGTGGCCGGATTGATGTGCATGCCGGCGCCAGGTTGGACGACGTTCGAGACGACGAGGCCAACGACGAGCGCCAGAGTCGAGAAGACGAGAAAATAGATCATCGCCTTGCCGGCAACGCGGCCGACCTTGTGCAGGTCGGAAACACCGGCAATGCCGGTCGCCACGGTGAGGAAGATCACCGGTGCGATCACCATCTTGACCAGCTTGATGAAGGCATCGCCAAGCGGTTTCAGCGAGGCGCCCAGGTCAGGATAGAAATGGCCAAGCAGGATGCCGGCGGCGATCGCCACCAGAACCTGGACATAAAGATGCCGGTAAAAGGGAACCTTGCCGCGCGGTTCGGCGGCAACGATTGCTGTCTGCATGATATCCTCCATTCGGCCCCCGATCGAGACGCTCGACCTCCCTGGGGGCTGTTGACCTCCACAGCCTCGCGGCTGATGCGGATGCATTTGCAACGCGCGTGCCAGATGACGGCCGAAGCCTCGAAATATTGATTTTGTTGGTTTTTTCGAATCGACGACTGGCATCTTCGAGAGCTTTCCGTGCGCTAATCCGCATAGGTCGAATTGTGCTTTGTGCGAATTCATGCACAGATGCGGCATGCTGCAACGCCCTGCCGCTGCCCTCGCACTGACGCCCGAACTGCTTGCCGGGCGGGCACGCCGCGCCTGGCTATTGTTCGCGGCGGTGGCGCTGGCGATCATCGCGGCAGCACTTTACGGCGCAGGCCTCTATGGCCGCTCGACCGAGATCGAGGCCTTGGCCACGCAGGGACGCACCGACGCCAATCTCAAGGTCGCGCTGCTGCGAGCGGTGCTGGAAAATCCGCGCGCGCTGCCGCTGCTGCTCGCGGAGGACCAGCAGGTGCATGACGCGTTGAGCGAACGCAGCCCTGCCTCGATCGACGTGCTCAACCGCAAGCTCGAAGGGCTGGTGTCGGGCACCAAGGCCTCGGTGCTCTACGTCACCGGCACGGACGGCCTGGCGATCGCTTCCAGCAATTGGCGCGAACCGGTGAGCTTCGTCGGCAATGACTATGGTTTTCGGGCCTATTTCTCGGGCGCAATGGAAACCGGCACGGCTGAATATTTCGCGCTCGGCAATGTCAGCAAACGTCCGGGCCTCTACATCTCGCGCCGCGTCGAGGGCGCCTCGGGGCCGCTCGGCGTCGTCGTGGTCAAGATGGAGTTCGACCAGCTCGAGGCCGACTGGCACGAGGCCAATCGCCCGGCCTATGTCAGCGACGAGCATGGCGTGGTGCTGATCACCAGCGTGCCCTCCTGGCGCTTCATGACGACGGCGCCGCTGGAGGCTCCGGTCAGCGCCGACATCCGCGCCAGCCAGCAATTCAGCGATGCGCCGCTGGTGCCCCTGCCGATTACAAGGCCGCAGGCACTCTCCGCCGACGTCGCGCTGGTTCATGCCATCACGCCCGGGGGCAGCGACGCCGAGTATCTGCGGCTGTCGACCGCGGTGCCGTCGACGCCATGGCGGCTCGACTATCTCGTTCCGGCCGAGGCGCCGATCGCGGCGGCGCAGCGCGAGATGCGGCTGCTGACGCTGGGTATCCTCGTCCCGCTCATCGCCTTTGCCGCCTATCTGTTGTGGCGCCGCCAATCCGGCCAGATGCGGATTGCCGCCGAACAGGCCGCGCGGGTTGAGCTCGAGCGCCGTGTCGTCGAGCGCACGCAGGACCTCAGCCTGGCGCGCGACCGGCTGCAGGCCGAGATCGCCGACCATCGCAGCACGGAGGCGAAGCTGCAGGTGATGCAGCAGGAGCTGGTCCAGGCCAACCGGCTCGCCACCCTTGGCCAGGTCGCCGCCGGCGTCGCGCATGAAATCAACCAGCCGGTGGCGACGATCCGCGCCTATGCCGACAATGCGCGCGTCTTCCTGGAGCGCAAGCAGAGCGCCTCGGCCGAAGAGAACCTTGGCGCCATCGCCGCGCTGACCGAGCGCATCGGCTCGATCACAGAAGAGCTGAAAGCCTTTGCCCGCAAGGGCCGCACCGCCGCCGAACCGGTTGAACTGCGCAGCGTGATCGAAGGCGCCGTGGTGCTGCTCAGGAGCCGCTTCGCCGGCCGGCTGGACGCGCTGGCGATCACGCTGCCGCCGGCGACGCTGAAGGTGATGGGCAACCGGCTGCGGTTGGAGCAGGTGCTGATCAACCTGTTCCAGAACGCGCTGGAAGCGCTCGATGGCCGTGATGGCCCGCGGGTCGAAGTCTCCGCCACCGAAACCGCCGAAGACGTGGCGCTGGTCGTTTCCGACAACGGGCCGGGCATCCCGCCCGCGATCCTAAAATCCCTGTTCACACCCTTCAACACCTCGAAGGAAAGGGGCCTCGGGCTCGGCCTCGTCATTTCCAAGGACATCGTCGCCGACTATGGCGGGCGCATCGAGGTTTCGAGCAGCGGTCAGGGAACACGCTTCACCATCCATTTGTCGAAAGCCGGCGCAGCATGACCAGGCATGACCCAGCACCGGTGATCCTGATCGATGACGACAGCGATCTGCTCAAGGCGACAATGCAGACGCTGGAGCTTGCCGGCTTTGCGGTGTCGGCTTACGCGGTGGCGAGCGAAGCCTTGGCGGCGATCGACAGGAATTTCGGGGGCGTGATTGTCTCGGACATCCGCATGCCGGAGATCGACGGCCTGCAGCTTTTCGACCACGTGCTGCGGCTCGACCCCGACATTCCGGTCATCCTGATCACCGGCCATGGCGATATCGCAATGGCGGTCAAGGCGATCAAGGACGGCGCCTACGACTTTATCACCAAGCCT
The DNA here is from genome assembly GCF_037179585.1 of Mesorhizobium argentiipisi (SeqCode). Lineage (NCBI taxonomy): Bacteria > Pseudomonadati > Pseudomonadota > Alphaproteobacteria > Hyphomicrobiales > Phyllobacteriaceae > Mesorhizobium > Mesorhizobium argentiipisi (SeqCode). Next base: position 20,618 of record NZ_JAPYKO010000038.1, on the reverse strand, counting down.
TTCGCCGCCGACCGGCTGGCGCAGAGCGTTGCGCGCGCCGCGGAGAAACGCCGGCTGGTCATGGAAAACCGCGCTTTGCGAGAAGCGGCAGAGCAGGCACAGGAGGGATTGCCGCTGATCGGCCAGACGCCGGCGATGGAGCGGTTGCGCCGGACATTGCGGCAGATCGCCGACACCGACGTCGACGTGCTGGTGACCGGCGAGACCGGCTCCGGCAAGGAGGTGGTGGCGAGCTTGCTGCATCGCTGGAGCCGCCGCGCCAAGGGCAATTTCGTCGCGCTCAACTGCGGCACACTGCCGGAGGCGGTCATCGAAAGCGAGTTGTTCGGCCACGAGGCCGGCGCCTTCACCGGCGCGCAGAAGAAGCGTGTCGGCCGTATCGAGCATTCGAGCGGCGGCACGCTGTTCCTGGACGAGATCGAAAGCATGCCGGCCTCAACGCAGGTACAGATGCTGCGCGTCTTGGAAATGCGCGAGGTGACGCCGCTCGGCACCAATGAGGTGCGCCCGGTCGACCTGCGCGTCGTTGCCGCCGCTAAGGTCGATCTCGGCAATGCCAGCCAGCGCGGCGCTTTCCGCGAGGACCTCTATTACCGGCTCAATGTGGTGACGCTTTCGATCCCGCCGCTGCGCGAGCGGCGGGACGATGTGCCGCTGCTGTTCGGCTACTTCGCCGAGCGTGCCGCCGCCCGCTTCCGTCGCACCGTGCCGGCGATCTCCGCCGCGGTCCAGCGTCATCTGAGGGACCATGACTGGCCGGGCAATGTGCGCGAGCTTGCCCATTTCGCCGAACGTTTCGTGCTCGGGCTCGATGATGTCGGCGAAACGCCTTCCCGTGCGGCAATGGAGAACGACGCCGCGATGCCGTTGCCTGAACGGCTCGATCGCTACGAGGCCGAGATCATACGCGAGACACTTGGCCGCAATGACGGCGACGTCCGGCGCACCATCGAGGCGCTCGGCATTCCGCGCAAGACCTTCTACGACAAGCTGCAGCGGCACGGCATCGTGCGCAGTGATTTTTCCAGATGATCAAGGCCAGAGATGGAGCATGATGTCGTCCGCAAACGCTTCACACTTTTCGGCATCATGCCGGTGGGAACCGCAACGCCGCTACCGCCGTTGAAACTGACCGGAAACCGTGGCACGCGGGCATCAGCCGGGCGGCGAATGCATCGCAGTGGCGGCTTTGCCGGGTTGCGCTCGGCTGGCGTTGATGGTTTGTTGCCGCCCAGCGGAGAACGAATGATGCGCGAATCCCTCGGTCAAGACGAATACGGCTCGACCAGCCCCTTCGACCCGGACGACCTGCCCAATCTCAATGCGATGGGGCCGGCGATGGGCGGCGGCAATGATTTCGAGAAATACGCGGTCGCCGTCATTATCGTCTTCGGCGCGCTGATCATCGGCGGCCTAATGGCCGCCTCCATGTCCTTCGGCCATCGCAACGGCTTCCTCTTCGCGCTCGGCGGCGCCACCGCGGCCTGGATTTCCGGCAATGCGCTGCTGCTCGACCGGCCGCGCATCTATGCGCTGTTCGTCGCCATTGCCGCCGTCATGCTGATCGCTTCGACCATCACGCTGGTCATCTGAAAAAGCAATCCAGCTGGTTTGCGATAAATCAGCCCAGGCCTCTCCGCATCAGGCTTCGGATAGCGCCACAGGTGCTTCGGCCTCCCATTCGACCACATCGGCCTTGATCGGATGGTAAAGCATAGCCCGTTGTGTGAATGCGGTATCGTCTTCGTGAAAATAAGCCATCATCGATGGGCGCCAGACGAACGTCCCCGGACTGAGATGGGGGTTCTTTGCCGCATTCAGATAGTTTCGTCGCCTTCGGCCCCAAGGCACGAACGGCCCTGTCCCGCCGATGTCCTCGATCCTTAGACCATGAACGCGCGCAATGGTCGGCACGAGGAATTCGTAGTGCCCACTCCATTCGCCTGTCGAGAGCGCCTCCTCGTAGACGCCGATCAAGCGTCTCGAAACGCGCATGATCGGCAGAAATGCTCTTGTGAACCTTGATTTCGGGCACGGTCCTTTTGCCGAGTTCCAGAATGTCCAGCGCGGATCGCGGCGACGAGTATTGACCGTCGTCGCCAGCAAGTCCGCGCCGTTGCTTGAAAACTGTTGGAAAAAATCGAGCCATCGGCCGGCAAAGTCGACATCATATTCGAGAACCCAGACGAATTCCCGATTTGCGGACTTCGCCAAAGGGAAAAGGACGATATCCATATAGCCCATCGACAAGTGCCCGTTATTCACGGCTTGCCGCACGCGCACGGAGGTCCGGTCGATCTCGAATTCTCCTCGTCCGGCAACGAGGTCGCTCAAAGTCCACGGATTATAGGCGAGCTGCCAGTCGATGATCTGTTCCGTTTCGCGGCGGAGACGGTCAAAATGAGCCTGTATTCGACCGTTCAGCACATGCGTTATGAAGATTCCCGCCTGCCGGCCACCTGCCGATGGGCCGAGCAATGGCCGCTGAAACGCCGCGAAGCTAAAGGGATTCATCGACAGGCGATCCTGCGGAAAAGCCGCTTCCATCCCTCGGTTGCCTCCGCGGGTGCAGGCTGCTCGTCGTGGAGCCGAAGGGCCAGGGCCGATACGTCCGAATCATCCAGCGGGCTAAAATCATAAAGGGCCGGATCGAAGTCCTCGTAGAGATACTGATACTTCAACAATTCGAACGCGCCCGGCTCCATCCTCTCGTAGAATTCGAGTTTGCCGGCCCTCTGCTCGCGGCTTCGTACAACCCAGTCGAAATGGTAGATGTGGCACTCCGAGGGTGCGTACAAGACGTCGGATTCATTGAACGAGAAACCCGGCGTGTGGATCTTCTTCCTGAATCTTACTGAATCGACGAGGCACCCTCTAAACTGAAAGTCTTGCGCTGGCAGATTAGGCACATTCGCAGCAAAAACAGCCATGGAATCGATAACGGCTACGGCGCGGCGCGGAACTGCGATCACCGGTTTGTTTGTCGGGGCCGCAACATCGCGCAGCCAGGTCAACAAGGCAGGCGAGGGGAACTTCATCGTCGTCCAACTGGAAAATACGCTTTGCGCGTGAAACGGCTGCAATCTTCGGCAGAATGCCTTCGACATAAGACCGCCCCCACCTGACGGACAGCTTGGTGGCCAAGTCTACTTTGCGAAGCACATCTTCTATGTATCGCGGCGATGAACGGCTATCGACAAAATACCGGATTTCAATCCCGAGCCGTCGATATTCTTCGGCAATTATCAGACTGTGCGGCGCTCCGTCACGCGTAGGAACCACCAAAGAAAAACTCTGACTCATATCGACAGCCGCTATAGCGCCGCCCCGGAGGCTCGGCATGTTAAAGCATTGAGGGACATCGTCCGCTCCTTCGCCTTCTACCGATTTTCCGTTAATCTTCAATGGCCTGAGCCATCGTGGCGCCGACGTGTCGTCCAGGATCGCATTCCTTGCCCGGGCGGTGACAACACTATCGCTGCGGTCGATTGGGTGCCGCCGGCCGAGGCGGCGCCCACTGCCATGTTAAATGGCCGAACTGATTCATGGGCCCTGAGCCTAGTATCCCAGCGCCTCGCCGGCGGCCGCGCGGCTGTCGATGGCGCCATTGTAGCGGGCGCCGCCACCCTTCTCAATCTCCGCCAGGCTCTTGCCGCCGACCAGGATGCCGGCCGCCTGGCCCCAGGTCTGGTCGCTGAGATCGAGGTGATAGCCCATTGCGGCAAGCAGCTTCTCCGTGTCCGGCGACAGCCCGAAAGGCTCGACATAGACAGTATCCGGCAGCCATTGATGATGGATGCGCGGCGAGTCGATTGCCTGCTGGATGTCCATGCCGTGATCGACGACGTTGACGATCGCCTCCAGCGTGATGGTGATGATGCGCGAGCCGCCCGGGCTGCCGATGACCATGAACGGATTGCCGTCCTTCGTGACGATCGTCGGGCTCATCGAGGATAAAGGCGTCTTCTTCGGCTGGATGGCGTTGGCCTCGCCCTGGACCAGCCCGTAGAGGTTGGGCACGCCGGGCTTCTGGGTGAAATCGTCCATCTCGTTGTTGAGCAGGATGCCGGTGCCGCCAGCGACGACGCCGGCGCCGAAGGAGCCGTTCAGCGTATAGGTGACCGCAACCGCATTGCCGTCCTTGTCGATGATCGAATAATGCGTGGTTTCCTTGGACTCGCCGAAGCCTTTCGGCATCAGCTCCTTCGAGACGCCGGCACGGAACGGATCGATCTTGTCGCGGATGTCCTTGGCATACTTCTTGTCGAGCAGCTTCGAGACCGGGTTGTCGACGAAATCCGGATCGCCGAGCGCCGAATTGCGGTCGACATAGGCATGGCGCATAGCTTCGACCATGACATGGACCGTCTCAGCCGAGCCGGCACCGAGATAGGAGAGCGGATAGCCCTCCAGCACGTTGAGTATCTCGCAGATGATGACGCCGCCCGAGCTCGGCGGCGGCGAGGAGATGATCTCATAGCCGCGGTAGGAACAGGTCACCGGCTTCAGCTCACGCACGGCATATTGCTCGAAATCGCTCTTGGCGAGGATACCGCCTTTCGTGCTGCTCGCCTTGACGATTTCATCGGCGATGGCGCCCTTGTAGAAAGCGTCAGACCCCTTTTCCGAGATCGCCGACAGCGAGGCGGCGAGGTCCGGCTGAATGAGCTTCTCGCCGATGCTGTAAGGCTTGCCGTCTTTCTTCAGGAAGATGGCGGCGGCAGCCGGGTCCTTCGCCAACCGGTCGGCGCTGCCGGCGAACGAAGCCGCATCGCCCTGGTTGAGCACGAAGCCGTCTTTGGCGTAGGCAATCGCCGGCGCCATCAGATCTTGCCTCGACAAGGTCCCGTATTTCTCACGCGCCATCTCGAAGCCCGCGACCGAGCCGGGCACGCCGACCGCCAGATAGCCGTCGAGGCTGGCGCCCTTGATCGGCTTGCCGTCCTTGTCGAGATACATGGTTTTGGTCGCGGCGAGCGGCGCGCGCTCGCGGAAATCGAGAAAGGTCGTTCGGCCATCCTTCATGCGCACGGTCATGAAACCGCCGCCGCCGATGTTTCCGGCGTTGGGATAGACGACGGCCAGAGCGTAGCCGACGGCAACCGCGGCATCGACCGCGTTGCCGCCTTTCTTAAGCACGTCGACACCGACTTCGGTTGCCAGATGCTGGGCGGTCACCACCATGCCATGCTCGCCTTTGGCGGGAGTTGGCGAAGCGGCAAAAACGGCGGCTGGCGTGAAGGCAAAGGTGAGCGAAAGGCTGACGGCGATCAGCGTCCGGCGGGTCAAGGGCATGGCGGTGCTCCTGGCGTTGGGGGGACGCCTAGGAAAGACCGTGCCGGCGGACCTGTCCATCGCCAATGGCGCTGGACCAGATCAAATCCAAATCTGCCCGTCACACGATGCCGCCGCCACCTCCGGCGACCGCGGGCCGCTCTGCCGCGACCTTGGCCCGGTAGCCGGCTTGGCGATAGGCGGCGACGGGATCGATGGCGCCTCCGGTTTTCAGCCGTGCCATGGCGAGGATCGGCTCGACATCGGTACGGTAGGCGCTTTTAAGCGTTTGGGTCGCCATCAGCGCGTCATTGTCATCCTGGAAGCCTTCCAGCGTTGTGCGGTCAACCAGCAGTGCCTGCGCGTAGGCGCGCTGCACCTCGACCGCCGACAGCATCAAGCTTTCGATCGGATCGGTGACGTTGTGGCTCTGGTCGAGCATATGTGCGGGGTGGAAACCCTTGGCGCCCAAAAGCTCGGCATCGACCAGTTCGTTGAAGACGAGGAACAGCCGGTAAGGATCGATCGAGCCGGCATCGAGGTCGTCGTCGCCATATTTGGAATCGTTGAAGTGGAAGCCGCCCAGCTTGCCGAACTGGATCAGCCGCGACACGATCATCTCGATGTTTACGTTGGGCGCGTGATGGCCGAGGTCGACCAGGCACAAGGCCTTGTCGCCGAGTTCCTTGGCAATGATGTAATTCGTGCCCCAATCCTGCACCACCGTCGAATAGAAGGCCGGCTCATACATCTTGTGCTCGGTGAACAGCCGCCAGTCGTCCGGCAGGCTGGCATAGATCTCGCGCATGGAGTCGAGATAGCGCTCGAAGGCCTTTGCGAAATTGACCTGGCCGGGGAAGTTGGAGCCATCGCCGATCCATACCGTCAGCGCTTTCGAGCCAAGCGTCTTGCCGATCTCGATGCATTCGAGATTGTGCTCGACCGCCTGGCGGCGCGTGCCGGCATCGGCATGCGACAGCGAGCCGAATTTGTAGGAGAGCTTCTGGTCCTTGGCGTCGGAGAAGGTGTTGGAGTTCATCGCGTCGAAGCCGAGGCCGAAGCGGGACGCCGCCTGCTTCAGCCGGTTCGGATCGGCCCTGTCCCACGGGATGTGCAGCGAGACGGTCGGCGTCGCCTGTGTCAGTTGGCTGATGACGGCGCAGTCCTCGATCTTGTCGAAGATGTCGCGTGGCTCGCCCGTGCCCGGAAAGCGGGCAAAGCGCGTGCCGCCGGTGCCGACGCCCCAGGACGGGATCGCCACGGCGAATTTTTCCACCTTGTCGCGGATCGCGTCGATGGCGATGCCGCGCCGGTCCAGGCGCTCGCCGAGCGAGGCGTAGTCGCGCTCAAGGTCGGCTTCGCGCGCGGCATTGCTTTTTTCGACGACGTCAGTCGAGATGATCGTTTCGGACACTGCACTTCCTCCCAGTATTCGCCGGCTGGCGTCGCCCCTCATCCGCCCTTCGGGCATCTTCTCCCCGTAGAACGGGGAGAAGGGAAGCGCGCGCCTAACGTGTAAAGCTCTGCGCGTTGCCGGCGTCGACGTTGACGATATTCCCTGTGGATTTGGCCGACATGTCCGAGGCGAAGAAGTAGATCGCTTCGGCGATATCCTCCGGGAAGACCGAGCGCTTCAGCATCGAGCGCGAGCGGTAATGCTCCTCGAGATCGTCCGTCGACATCTTGTAGGCGGCGGCGCGCTGTTCCTTCCACTCGCCGGTCCAGATTTTTGAGCCGCGCAGCACGGCGTCCGGATTGACGACGTTGACCCTGATCTGCGCCTCCGCCCCTTCCAGCGCGAGACAGCGGGCAAGATGGATCTCGGCAGCCTTGGCCGTGCAATAGGCGGACGCGTTCGGCGAAGCGGCAAGCCCGTTCTTGGAGGCGACGAAAACCACATTGCCGCCGATCTTCTGGGCGCGGAACAACCGGAAGGCCTCGCGCGAAACCAGGAAATAGCCGGTGGACAGGATGTCCATGTTCTTGTTCCACAAGGCCAGCGTCGTTTCCTCGATCGGCGCCGAGGAGGCAAGACCTGCATTGGACACCAGGATGTCGATGCCGCCGAACTCGACCGCGGTTTCGGCGAAGCCCGAGGCGACCTGATCTTCCGACGTCACGTCGATCCGCACCGGACGGACGAAGTCTTTTCCGAACGCTTTAGACAGTTCGTCATTGGCGCTGGCCAAAGCGGCATCGTCGATATCGGCGAGCACCACGCAGGCGCCTTCGCGAAGCAGCCGGTTGGCGGTGGCGCGGCCGATGCCGCCGGCGCCGCCGGTGACCAGCGCGATCTGGCCGGCCAGCACCTTCGGCTTCGGCAGGCGCTGCAGCTTGGCTTCCTCGAGCTGCCAGTATTCGATGTCGAAGGCTTCCTGTGCAGGCAGGCCGACATAGGACGAGACGGTCGAGGCGCCGCGCATGACATTGATAGCGTTGACGTAGAACTCGCCGGAGATGCGTGCCGTCGCCTTGTCGCCAGCGAAGGTGAACATGCCGACGCCCGGCATCAGATAGACAACCGGATTGGGATCCCGGATGGCAGGCGAGTCGGGATGCTTGCAGCTGTCGTAGTAGGCCTGGTAGCCGACGCGGTATTCGGCGATGTCGTCCGCCAGGCGGGCGATGACGGCATCGACATCCGGCTTTGCCGGGTCGAACTCGATCACCAGCGGCCGGATCTTGGTGCGCAGGAAGTGATCGGGACATGACGTACCCAGCGCCGCCAGCGGCCTCAGGTCTTTCGAGTTGACGAATTCGAGCACGGCCGGCTGGTCGTCGAAATGGCCAAGCTTGTGGCTCTTCTCGGAGATAAGGCCGCGGATCCGCGGCATCAGCTTGGCGGCAATGGCGCGGCGCGCCGATGCGTCGAGCGGCTTCACCACTTCGCCGCCGAAGATCGCCTTGCCCTCGGATTTCCGCTCGAACCAGTCGATCGCCTGGTTGATCACCGAGATCGTCGTTTCGTAGCATTCCTTCGGCGTGTCGCCCCAGGTGAACAGGCCGTGGCTTTCCAGCACGACGCCCTTGGCGTCCGGGTTTTCGAGGCAGAATTTCTCCAACCACAGGCCGAGTTCGAAGCCTGGCCGCTTCCACGGCAGCCAGCCGATGGCGTCGCCAAAAATCTCCTTGGTGATCGCCTTGGAATCCTTGGCTGCGGCAACCGCGATGATGGCATCGGGATGCATGTGATCGACACAAGCCTTCGGCACGAAAGCATGCAGCGGCGTGTCGATCGAGGCCGCGCGCGGATTGAGGTTGAAGGTGCAGTGAGGGAGATAGCCCACCATCTCGTCCTCGTGCTCTACGCCGCGATAAAGGCCCTTCAGCGCCCGCAGCTTGTCCATGTAGAGGGTGGCGAAACCGTCAAGCTTGATCGAGGCGCTGTCGCCGCCCGAGCCCTTGACCCACAGGATTTCGACATCCTCGCCGGTGAGCGGATCCTTCTGCCAGACCTTGGACGAGGTGTTGCCGCCGCCATAATTGGTGACGCGCTTGTCGGAGCCCAGCGTGTTCGAGCGGTAGACCAGGAGCTCGGGGCCGCTCATTCCCTCGGCTTTTGCATCGTCCCACAGATTGGCGAGGCGCGAACCGGAGCGCTTGTCGAGCATAGGTATCCTCCCTGGAGCGCGAGCGCCGCGCCCTCATTTCTCGCCCGGGAATGTCTACGCAAGCGTCGCGCTTGTCAATCACAAACGATCAATATCGATCATATTGCATTGCACAATGAAAATATATGATCGGAAATGATTGACACTGCGTGTTTTCTAAGGCCTGATGCTTGGGCAGGGAGGAACCATGCACGAAAAAGAGCGCCACAGGATCATTCTGTCCGCCGTCCAGGAAAAGCCTGTGGTGACGGTGCAGGAGATGGTCGAGCTGACGGACTCATCCGAGGCGACGATCCGGCGCGACATCGCGGCGCTGCATGTGCAAAAGCGCCTGCGCCGGGTGCGCGGCGGCGCCGAGGCGATCTCGCCGCCGCAATTCATCGGCCTTGCCGGCCGGCCCTTCTCCGTGAATGAAACGCTGAACGCCGCGCAGAAACGGGCGATCGCGCGGGAAGCCGTGAACCTTTGCGCGGACGGCGAGCCGATCATCATCAATGGCGGCACCACCACTTTCCAGATGGTGCATTTCCTGACCGGACGCCGCATGCCGATCTTCACCAATTCCTTCCCGATCGCCGAGCATCTGCTCAAGCACTCGAAGAATACGGTGATGCTGTCGGGCGGCACGATCTACCGCGAGCAGAACATCGTCCTGTCGCCCTTCGACAATGACGTGACGCGCAACTTCTATGCGCGGCGCATGTTCATGGGCGCGCAGGGGCTGGGGCCGCTCGGGCTGATGGAGGGCGATCCGCTGCTGATCCAGGCCGAGCAGAAATTGATCGACCAGGCCGACGAATTGGTGGTGCTGGTCGATTCCTCGAAATTCCGCATGCGCTCCAGCCTGATCCTGTGCGGGCTGTCGCGCATCGCGACCGTGGTCACCGACGACGGCATCGAGGACCGCGAGGCCAAGATGCTGGAAACAGCGGGCGTGGCGCTGATCGTCGCCCGCAGACAGTCAAGTGACAAGGAAGAATCTTCACTGCAGGCCTGAGGAAAACTCGCGCCCGCAGCGGCGATGGAATGCAACGCTCAAGGGAGGATATACGATGAGCTTTTTGAAGAAACTGCTGGTTACGGCGGCCTTTTCCGCCGCCATGTTCGTGAATGCCGCCTATGCCGAGAACGTCAAGATCGCGCTGGTGGTGAAGTCGCTCGGTAACGGCTTCTTCGACGCCGCCAACAAGGGCGCCGAGGAAGCGGCCAAGGAACTGGGCGATGTCGACGTCATCTACACCGGCCCGACCAAGGCGACCGCCGAAGCGCAGATCGAGGTCATAAATTCGCTGATCGCGCAGAAGGTCAACGCAATCGCCGTTTCGGCCAATGACGCCGACGCGTTGGTGCCTGTGCTGAAGAAGGCGATGGAACGCGGCATCACCGTGATCTCGTGGGACTCGGGCGTCGCCAAGGAAGGCCGCCAGCTCCACCTCAATCCGTCCGACACCAATTTGATCGGCGAGACCATCATCAAGCTCGCCGCCGACTATCTGCCGGAAGGCGGCGACGTCGCCATCCTGTCTGCCTCCTCGACCGCGACCAACCAGAACGCCTGGATCGAAGCGGCCAAGAAGGTGCTGCCGGAGAAGTTCCCGAAGATCAAGCTGGTCGCCACCGTCTATGGCGATGACGATTCGGCCAAGAGCACCGACGAAGCCAAAGGGCTGTTGAAGTCCTATCCGAATCTCAAGGCGATCATCGCGCCGACGACCGTCGGCGTCGTCGCCGCCGCACAGGTGGTGACCGACGAAGGCTTGATCGGCAAGGTCAACGTCACCGGCTTGGCGCTGCCATCCGAGTTCAAGAAGTTCATCGACAATGGCGCCAGCCAGGCGGTTGCGCTGTGGAACCCGATCGACCTCGGCTACTCGGCGATCTACCTCGCCCATGACCTGGCGGTGAAGAAGGAAGAAGCCAAGCCCGGCGCCACGCTGTCGATCGGCCGCGTCGGCAAGGTGACGCTCGACGACACCAACTCGGCCGCGATGGCTCCGCCCTTCCAGTTCGACAAGACCAACATCGAGAAGTTCTCCAAGATCTATTGATCCTGAGAACCAGGGCGCAGCCCCCTCATCCGGCCGCTTCGCGGCCACCTTCTCCCCGGTGGGGAGAAGAGCTTGGAGCCAGGCTCGGAAGTCTCCTCTCCCCTCGGGGAGAGGTCGACCGAGCGAAGCGGAGGTCGGGTGAGGGGAAGTCTGCACGCAATAGATTGACTGGGCTTGATACGATTATGGACACGACGGCCCATGACGGCACGGTAAAGGAGCGGCTCCCCGCCTCGGCTCCTCGCCTGACGCTCACCGGCATCTCGAAAAGCTTCCCGGGCGTGCGCGCGCTGCACAATGTCAGCTTGTCGCTCTATCCGGGACAGGTCACGGCGCTGATCGGCGAGAACGGCGCCGGCAAGTCGACGCTGGTCAAGATCATGACCGGCATCTACCAGCCCGATTCAGGGGAGATCGGCATCGACGGCCAGGCCACGACGCTGCCCAGCGCGCATGCCGCCTTCGGCCACGGCATCACCGCCATCCATCAGGAGACGGTGCTGTTCGACGATCTGTCGGTCGCCGAAAACATCTTCCTCGGCCACGCGCCGCGCACGCGCTTCGGCACCATCGACTGGCGCACCATGCGCAAAAACGCGCGCGAGGTGCTGGAGACGATGCGCGCCGGCCATATCGATGCCGACACGCGGCTGAAGGACCTCGGCATCGCCAACAAGCATCTGGTGGCGGTGGCGCGTGCGATGTCAATCGATGCGCGCATCGTCATCATGGACGAGCCGACCGCGGCACTTTCGATGAAGGAGATCGAGGAGCTTTTCCTGCTGATCGAATTCCTGAAGAGCGAAGGCAAGGCGGTGCTCTTCATCAGCCACAAGTTCGACGAGATCTACCGCATCGCCGACCGCTACACCGTCTTCCGCGACGGCGAGATGGTCGGCGAAGGCCTGCTGAAGGACACCGGCCAGAACGAGATCGTGCGCATGATGGTCGGCCGCAACGTCGACCACATCTTCCCGCAGCGCGAGCCGAAGATCGGCGCGCCGGTGCTCTCCGTCTCCGGCCTGTCGCACCCGACAGAGTTCGACGACATCGGTTTCGAATTGCGCAAGGGCGAGATCCTCGGCTTCTACGGACTGGTCGGCGCCGGGCGCAGCGAGGTGATGCAGGCGATCGCCGGCATCACCCGCACCAGCCGAGGTACCATCTCACTCGACGGCAAGACGATCGCCCCGAAATCGGCGGCGGATTCGATCGAGGCCGGCATCGTCTACGTGCCGGAAGAACGCGGCAAGCAGGGCGTGGTGATCGGCCTGCCCATCTTCCAGAACGTGTCGCTGCCGTCGCTGAAGCGCACCTCGAAATCCGGCGTGCTGAGGCTCGCGGAAGAGTTTTCGCTCGCCCGCTCCTACACCGAGCGGCTTGATCTGCGCGCCTCATCGCTCAGCCAGGATGTCGGCACGCTTTCCGGCGGCAACCAGCAGAAAGTCGTTATCGCCAAGTGGCTGGCGACCACGCCCAAGGTGATTATCCTCGACGAGCCGACCAAGGGCATCGACATCGGCTCCAAGGCCTCCGTGCACGGCTTCATGGCCGAGTTGGTCGCGCAAGGCCTTTCGGTGATCATGGTTTCGTCGGAACTGCCCGAAATCCTCGGCATGTCCGACCGCGTCGTGGTCATGCGCGAGGGCCGTATCGCGGCCACCTATGACAACAAAGGGCTCGACGCCGAGACGCTGGTTCGGACGGCAGCGGGGATCGCGGCATGAAGAGCTTCCTCAAATATCGCGAGATCTGGCTGCTGGCCGGCATCGTCGTGCTGGTCGGCCTGATCTCGGCACGCTTCCCCGGCTTCGCCGACCCCGCCAATCTGCGCCAGGTGTTCAACGATACCTCGATCCTGATGATCCTGGCGCTCGGCCAGATGGTGGTGATCCTGACGCGCTCGATCGATCTCTCAATGGCGTCCAACGTCTGCTTCACCGGCATGGTGGTGGCGATGCTCAACGCCGCGCATCCGGCGATCCCGATCCCGGTGCTGATCGTCATCGCTCTTGCCGTCGGCCTGGTGCTGGGCGCCATCAACGGCTTCCTGGTCTGGCGGCTGAACATTCCTTCGATCGTGGTGACGCTTGGCACGCTCACCATCTATCGCGGCGCGACCTTCGTCGTCTCCGGCGGCGCCTGGGTCAACGCGGACCAGATGAGCTCCGACTTCATCAATTTCCAGCGCGCCGCCTTCCTCGGCCTGCCAATGCTGTCCTGGATCGCGCTTTTGGTCATCGCGCTGTTCTTCCTGGTGATGACGCGCACGCAGATCGGCCGCTCGATCTACGCCATCGGCGTCAATCCGACCGCCTCGGTCTATGCCGGCATCGATGTCGGCCGTACAAAATTCATCGTCTTTTGCATTTCCGGGATGATCGGCGGGCTCGCCGGATATCTGTGGATCTCGCGCTACGTAATCGCCTCGGTCGAGGTTGCCAACGGCTATGAGCTCAACATCATCGCCGCCTGCGTCATTGGCGGCATCTCGATCGCCGGCGGCATCGGCTCGGTCGGCGGCGCGGTGCTGGGCGCGCTGTTCCTTGGCATCATCTCCAACGCACTGCCGGTCATCAACATCTCGCCCTTCTGGCAGATGGCGATCTCGGGCAGCGCCATCATCCTGGCCGTCGTGCTCAATGCGCGCGGCGAACGCCGGCAGGGCCGCATCATCCTTAGAAAGGCGGAAGCGGCATGACCGACACCCCTGCCCCGCGCCACATCCCCGACCGGTTGGACAAGCCGCTCTCCTCGGCGATCTTCTCCTGGGAGGCGCTGCTCGTCGTCATCGCGGTCCTCATCTTCGCGGTCAACAGCTTCGCCTCGCCCTATTTCCTCGACCCGTGGTCGCTGTCGGATCTGACCTTCAACTTCACCGAAAAGGGCCTGATCGCTTTAGCCATGGCGCTGCTGATCATCTCGGGCGAGATCGACCTGTCGGTCGCGGCGATCGTGGCTTTAGCCTCGACGATGATGGGCATGGCGGTGCAGGCCGGCGCCGGCACGCCGGTTCTGGTGGCAATCGGCGTCGTCGTGGGAGTCGGCTGCGGCGCCTTCAACGGGCTGCTGGTCACCCGGCTTGGCCTGCCATCCATCGTCGTCACCATCGGCACGATGAGCCTGTTCCGCGGCATTGCCTTCATCATCCTCGGCGACCAGGCCTACAAGGGCTATCCGGAAGGCTTTGCTTTCTTCGGCCAGGGCTATGTCTGGTGGGTCTTCTCGTTCGAGCTGGCCCTGTTCCTCGTCGCGGCGCTGATCTACTGGTTCGTGCTGCACCGCACGAGCTTCGGCCGTCGGGTCTTCGCCATCGGCAACAATCCGGTCGCCTGCCAGTTCTCCGGCGTGCGTGTTGCCCGGATAAAATTCATCCTGTTCTGCCTGACCGGGCTGATGTCGGGCATCGCCTCGGTGCTGATCACCTCGCGGCTCGGCTCGACGCGACCGTCGATCGCGCAGGGCTATGAGCTTGAGGCTATCACCATGGTGGTGCTGGGCGGCGTCTCGATCCTCGGCGGCGCCGGCAGCATCCTGGGTGTCGTGCTTGCCGCTTTCATCATGGGGCTGGTGACGTTCGGCCTCGGCCTGCTCAACGTCCCCGGCATTGTCATGTCGATCTTCATCGGCCTGCTGTTGATCATCGTCATCGCGCTGCCGATAGTCTGGCGGCGGCTGCGCGAGGGGCGCTTCGCCTGATGGAAAAATACGCCTTCAAGATGAAGCTCAATCCCGGCATGAAGGCCGAATATAAGCGCCGCCATGACGAGATCTGGCCCGAGCTGGTCGCGCTGCTGAGAGAGGCCGGCGTCTCCGACTATTCGATCCATCTCGATGAGGAGACCAACATCCTGTTCGGGGTGCTGTGGCGCCGCGATGACCACGGCATCGCCGATCTTCCGAAACACCCCGTGATGCAGCGCTGGTGGGCGCAAATGGCCGACGTCATGGAGACCAAACCCGACAACGAGCCGGTGGCGGTGACACTGGAAACCGTGTTCCATATGGCATGATCGTCGCCGTCATCGATATCGGCAAGACCAACGCCAAGGTGGCTCTGGTCGATCTCGCGACACTGAGCGAGATCGCGCTGCGCCGTGTCGCCAACGCGCCAGTGCGGCAGGCGCCCTACCCGCATCACGATGTCGAGGCGCTGTGGACATTCATCCTGAACAGCCTCGCCGATCTCAACCGCGAACGGCGGGTCGATGCGATCTCGATCACCACGCATGGCGCGACCGGCGTGCTGGTCGATGGCTCAGGCGAACTGGTGCTGCCTGTGCTCGATTACGAATTCGACGGCCCCGACCAGCTTGCGGCCGACTATGACGCCGTGCGCCCGCCGTTCGAAGAAGCCGGCACGCCGCGGCTGCCGTTCGGCCTCAATCTCGGCGCGCAGTTCTTCTGGCAGCAGAAGCGTTTCCCGGCGGAATTCACCAAGGCCGCCGCGATGCTGGTGTATCCGCAATATTGGGCGCTGCGGCTGACCGGCGTCGCCGCCAATGAGGTGACCTCGCTCGGCTGCCATACCGATCTCTGGAGCCCCTGGACATCCGATTACTCGTCGCTGGTCGACAGGATGGGCTGGCGCCGGCTGATGGCGCCGGTGCGGCCGGCAAAGGACCGGCTTGGCCCGATCCTGCCGGAGCTTGCGCGGCGGACAGGGCTCGACCCGCAGACGCCCGTGTTCTGCGGGCTGCACGATTCCAATGCCTCGCTGCTGCCGCATCTGCTGTCCGACCGACCGCCCTTCTCAGTTGTTTCGACCGGCACATGGGTGGTGTCGATGGCGGTCGGCGGCAGGAAGGTGGAGCTCGATGCGGCGCGCGACACGCTGGTCAATGTCAACGCGCTCTGCGATCCGGTGCCGTCGGCGCGTTTCATGGGCGGGCGCGAATTTTCGCTGCTGACCGAGGGACAGCCACAGGAATGGAGCGAAGCCGATGTCACCGCCGTTCTGGCGCGCCAGGTCTTGCTGCTGCCTTCCACCCAACAGGGCTCCGGGCCATTCCCGCATCGCGGCGCACAGTGGGTCAATGCCGACGAGCCAACCCCCGGCCAGCGCTTCGCCGCCATCTCGTTCTATCTGGCGCTGATGACTGCGACCTGTCTCGAACTGATCGGCGGCGACGGAACGACGACTGTCGAAGGACCCTTCGCGCAGAACCGGCTCTTCATCCGCATGCTGGCGGCGGCAACGGAGCGGCCGGTGATCGCATCGGAGACCTCGACGGGGACCAGCATAGGCGCCGCGCTGCTGGCGTCGGATGGTGCTATCGTTTTGAGCAGAGGCGAACGCACCGGGCCTTCGGCCGAGCGCGCCTGGCGCGATTATGTAAGGGCGTGGCAGTTGGCCGTTCAGACGTAACCGACAGGTTGGCGCCGCCCCTCATTGCCCTGCCGGGCATTTCTCCCCGTATAGTGACGGGGAGAAACACGCTCTCCTTGCAGTTTTCGCCGATCGCCAGCGTTGCAGAATGGGTGCCGGTATCGCGGCCAGCTCTCTTCTCCCCGTTCAACGGGGAGAAGGTGCCGGCAGGCGGATGAGGGGCAGCGCCGACCTCGGCAATTAGACCTCTCAGCGCGCCGTCCCGTAAAGCAGTCCCCGCGGGTCGATCTGCGGCTTGCGGCCGGCGACGACGTCGGCCAGGAACTGTCCCGAGCCGCAGGCCATGGTCCAGCCGACATGGCCGTGGCCGGTATCGAGATAGAGGTTGCGGTATTTCGCTTGGCCGATGACCGGCACCGAATTCGGCATCATCGGCCGCAGGCCGGCCCAGAGCACGGCCTTCTTCTCGTCGAAGGCGCCGGGGAAAAGATCCTTGCCGGTTTCCAGGATGGTCCTGAAATCACCCGGCTTGAAGCTGCGGTCGAAGCCGGTGAATTCGGCCGTCGAGGACATGCGCAGACGATTGCCGAGCCTCGAATAGCCGATCAGCCGGTCCTCGTCGGCGCCGCCCATGGTCGGGCCCTTGCTCTCGTCCTCGAGCGGGATGGTCGCGGTGTAACCCTTCACCGGGTAGACCGGCAGGTCGATGCCGTAGCGGCGGCCGAGCAGGCCGCTTTCCGGCCCCATGGAGATGACGACCGCGTCGCCGGTGACCGGCCCGGCAGAGGTCATGACCGCGCGCACCTGGTCGCCCTCGATGTCGAGGCCCTGGACCGTCGTGCCGAACAGGAATTTGACGCCGAGCTTCTCGGCTGCATAGGCGGCGAGCCTGTCGGTGAACTGCTTGGAATCGCCGGTCTGGTCGATCGGCGAATAGATGCCGCCGGCGATCTTTTCCTTCACGCCGGCAAGCCCTGGCTCCAGCTCGACCAGACGCTCGCGGCCGACGATCTCGATCGGCAGGCCGCGCTCGCCGAGGTAGCGGTAATTGTCGGTGCCGGTGTCGAGGCTCTTTTGCGAGCGGAAGAAGTAGAGGATGCCCTTCTTGCGCTCGTCGTAATGGATGCCGGTCTCCTCCGACAGTTGATTGATGCAGTCGCGAGAATGGAGCGCGAGCCTGAGCTTGACGTCGGTGTTGGCGCGTAGCCGCGTCACGGTGCATTCGCGCAGGAAGCGCAGGCTCCAGGCATAGAAATAGGGATCGAGGCGCAGCCTGACCTTGATGCCGAGATCATGGTTCCAGAGCGCGCGCAGGAAGGTCTTCAGCGCGGCGGGCGAAGCCCAGGCGGTGGCATCGCCGGGCGACACCAGGCCGGCATTCGACTGGCTGGTGCCGCGCGCCGCCGTTTCGTGGCGCTCGATCACCGTCACTTCGTGACCGTCCTTAGCCAGATAATAGGCGGCCGCCGTGCCAACCACGCCGGCGCCGAGAACCAAGACCTTCATGCCGTTCCCTCAGCGCGGCGGCGCGCGCCTCTGCGCGCCGCTGAATGGGTCTCAATACCGTGTACGGACGCGCCGGACGAGCCCTTGGCCCAACAGTCAGCTTCCGATGGAGTTCTTGGTCGTCAGAATCCGTTCCCAGGCCAGCGCGTCGTTGACGATCAGGTCGAGATCGTCACGCTTCGGCGTCCAGCCGAGTTCCTTGCGGGCAAGCTCGGAATTGGCCACCACGGCGGCGGCGTCGCCCGGCCGGCGGTCCCCCGTGCGCACATCGAAGTCATGGCCGAAGACGCGGCGCACGCTGTCGATCACCTCGAGCACCGAATAGCCGTGGCTGTAGCCGCAATTGGCCACGAGACTCCCGCCGCCGTCGCGCAGGCGCTGCAGCGCCAGCCGGTGCGCGGCGGCGAGATCGCTGACATGGATGTAATCGCGCATGCAGGTGCCGTCCGGCGTCGAATAGTCGGTGCCGAAGACCTGCATGAAGGGGCGCTTGCCGAGCGCAGTCTCGCAGGCGACCTTGATCAGATGCGTGGCGCCGGGCGTCGATTGTCCCGTGCGGCCCTTTGGATCGGCGCCGGCGACGTTGAAATAGCGCAGTGCCGTGTAGCGGATGTCATGCGCCAGCGCCGCGTCGCGCAGCATCCATTCGCTCATCAGCTTGGAAAGGCCGTAAGGCGATTCCGGCGCAAGGCGGGCATCCTCGCGCACCGGCTCCAGCCCGGCGCCGCCATAGACAGCCGCCGTGGAGGAGAAGATGAAGTGCGGCACGCCCTCGCGCACCGCCGTTTCGATCAGCGTGCGGGTCTTGCAGGTGTTGTTTTCGTAATAGCCGAGCGGGTCGGCGACCGATTCCGGCACCACGATCGAGCCGGCGAAGTGGATGATGGCATCGATCTTGTTGTCGCGGATGATCCGGCCGACCAGGTCGCGGTCGGCGACATCGCCGACGACGAGCTTTGCTTCCGGGGCCACCGCCCATTCGAAGCCGGTGGAAAGCCTGTCGAGCACCACGACGCTCTCGCCGGCGTCCAGCAGTTCCCAGACCATGTGGCTGCCGATATAACCGGCACCGCCTGTCACTAAAACCGTCATCATCTACCTCGCTGATCAAGATTTTATCGGAAACTGTCTTAACAGCCACCGTGCTGGAAAACCCGCCGCAAGCCCACGAGCCTCCCTATGTTAAGTCCGTAACAGTTCGTCGCGCCCGAGGCATCGTACTGAAACAAAACTGCCTCAAACAGCCGGGAATAGGCCACGATCCGGCATCGTTAGGAACAGGGCAAGGGCGTGGCATTTTGACCGGTTGGGCGCGGTGGACGCGGCATGGGGCAGTGATTATGATCCGGCCCAAAATTTGGGAAGTCGACATGAACTATCAGCGGTTCTTCGAGGACGCGATCGACCAGCTCCACGCCGAGCGTCGCTACCGCGTTTTCGCCGACCTGGAGCGCATTGTGGGCAAGTTCCCGCGCGCCATCTGGCGTTCCAACGGCCGCGCCCAGGAAATCACCGTATGGTGCTCCAACGACTATCTCGGCATGGGCCAGAACGCCGATGTCATCGCCGCCTTCCAGAACGCGGCCGGCAAGATGGGATCGGGCGCCGGCGGCACCCGCAACATCTCCGGCACGTCCAACCCGCTGGTCGAGCTCGAGCAGGAGCTCGCGGACCTGCATGACAAGGAAGCGGCCCTCGTCTTCACCTCCGGTTTCGTCTCCAACGAGGCCTCGATCTCGACCATTGCCCGGCTCTTGCCCAACTGCCTGATCATCTCGGACGAGCTGAACCATGCCTCGATGATCGAAGGCGTGCGCCGCTCGGGCGCGGAAAAGAAGATCTTCCGCCACAACGACGTCGCGCATCTGGAAAGCCTGCTTCAGGCGGCGGGCCGCGAGCGCGCCAAGCTGATCGTCTTCGAAAGCGTCTATTCGATGGACGGCGACATCGCGCCGATCAGGCAGATCGTCGAGCTCGCCGAACGCTACAACGCCATGACCTATATCGACGAGGTCCATGCTGTCGGCATGTACGGGCCGCGCGGCGGCGGCATCACCGAACGCGAAGGCCTGGCCGACCGCATCGATATCATCGAGGGCACGCTGGCCAAGGCCTTCGGCACGCTGGGCGGCTACATCGCCGGCACCAGCGCTGTCATCGACGCGGTGCGCTCCTATGCGCCGGGCTTCATCTTCACCACGGCGCTGCCGCCGGCGATCGCGGCTGCCGCCACCACCTCGATCCGTCACCTCAAGCGCTCACAGGCCGAACGCGACGCGCAGCAGCGTCAGGCGGCGCGCACCAAGCAGGTGCTTGCCGCGGCCGGGCTGCCGGTGATGGACTCGGCCACCCATATTGTGCCGGTGCTGGTCGGCGATCCCGAGCTTTGCAAGATGGCCAGCGACCGTCTGCTCGGCGTGCACGGCATCTATATCCAGCCGATCAACTACCCGACGGTCCCACGCGGCACCGAGCGACTGCGCATCACGCCGACGCCGTTCCATTCGGACGCGCTGATCGCCGAGCTGCAGGACGCGCTGGTCGAGACCTGGGATGCGCTGGGCATTCCCTATGCCAGCTCCGGCCGTCCCGCCGTCGCCAAGAGCGACCGGATCATTCCGCTGCTGGTGCCGAAGTCAGGCGGGTGACTTGCAACTGTCGGGGCGCTGGCCGCGCTCCGCTTATTGCTGTTCTCCAACGCTGCGCCGCTCCTAAGTCACGGCATGGCAACTGTGTTCATGCGAATGCGGTTTTGTCGCGAATGATGGCGTTGAGGACGACCAGGAGCTTCCTTGCGACGGCGATGATAGCCAGTTTCTTGGAGCCTGAGCGGGCGGCAAGTGCGGTGTA